>JAHJLI010000158.1 GCA_018821785.1 Pseudomonadota bacterium | reverse complement strand
GAGCCACCACAGAAAAAACAGCTCTAGTCCCTTGGAAATAATGTCGCATATCGGGCTTAGGCGGGTCTCGTTTATTGATCTTTTCAGGATGAGATGGGGATTTTAATTCCCATCTCATTAAGCCTTTTCTTGGTCGTTGAAACTTATGGATAACTATAAGAAAATATTTAGGGAAAGATGTCTCTATTTTTCCCTAGGCGTTTTGAGCCTGGCTGTCATCAGTTTCTTGATGGGGGCTGCCACTGATTACCAGGGCAACAATACTACTTTAAATTTTGGGAGATATGCCATATCCTCCTGGGCTACGCAACTTGACAACAAGAGCGCTGTGGTTGGAGCTTTTGTCTTGGATACCGTCTCTGGAGAAACAAGAACAGTCTATTACCGCACCTATGGTGATGTTCCCAAAAGCAAAGCATCAAAAAATGATCTCAAAAAGCCATTTAATGCCATTCAATAAAAAACGTGTATCTCGGCTGCATGCACTCGCAAGTATTATAGCTTCATGTGTGTAGCCGAGATGAACAAAGGAGCTTTCCCCACATTGGGGGTAAGCACCTTTTGTCGATTATTTTCTTGTTTTTTATGAACGAAGATAATCTGTAAAACACTCATTGATCAGGTGAATACGGGTAAACGTCGTCGGAAACTGTCTGCAGGACAATGGCACCGAAACACCAAGCGATTGGCTGTCGAACAATTAAGGGAAATTGTAGTTGATGGAAATTATGCCATTTTCGTCATGTTTTTGTGAAATCCACGCTTACTGAAGAAATATTTTTAATATCACCGACTCGGGCTGTTATTTCAAACTCTACAGATGTCCCGTGGGCAAATGCCTCACCTCCATTTAGTTCTTCCTCATATGAAAGTACTTTCTGACCTTCACCCGATAACAGATGGATTGTTACATATCCGCTGATCATTGTCCGTGAGACGTTTTTAATTTTTGCCATGACGATGATTATCCCATTGTCGGAATGAACTTCCACGGCGAGATCCTCAACAAGGATCGACTGTTGTTCAAAGGTCGAAGAGGGGACATTCCCGGATGGGTTTGCCGGATCGGAGTTTTCGGCTGTGTCAGTTTGGTTTGCCTGAACGGGAAGAACGGATAAAGCCACGAGTGTTAGGAGAATTATTAAAGCGCCACCGAGAGATGTTTTCATGGTTACCGTGCTCCGCGAAAAGATAAAAGGAAAGTTGCTATCGCTTCATAAAAAGGCAGAGTTTTTGTCATCCTGGAAGGATGTCGATTTTTCCGAGTGAATCGCAGAGAAGGCTCATTTGTCTTTTGTTGAGGCCTCTTTGTCCGTGAGTACTCAAGTGTTATGAGTTTTTTATTAAAATCCTTTGACCATGAGTTGGCCCCAGCCCCTAACAGAACCATGCTTGCACCATCTGTTCCGATAATGGCTCGTAAACCTACCTTGCAGTATATGTCAACTTGACAACCTTTTATTATAAGGTGTGAAGTTCTCAGATTGCAGCGCATTCTCAATTTAAATTAACCTTTCGTTCTCAATTCCGCAATTATTTTTGTGCTGATAACACTTTGCCGGCATCGGACAAAAAATTTAACAACAATATTTAGCACCTTAGAAATGCATTTCTTGTTTTTTAAAAAGGATTTCGTGAAGGTACTGATCCTTTTTTTTTGGGGGGGAACAGATGAGCTTCACAATGGATCATCGTTGATTGAACCTGATCCTGTGTGAATAAAAGATCAACTCTGAGATATGGAGGATCCTGGCTCGGCTGCGGCAATGTCTTCAGAAAAAAATCCCAGCCACAGATAACTCAAGGAACCAGCCGATCCTTGTCTCTGAAGTTATGGAGCAGTTCCACTTTTATCATAATCACTGTCTTGTTAACTGTATCCGTACCCCTCCCGCCTTATAAACGACTATCTCCTTGGAGTACTGTGCAGGTCGTTCCCGTCTTTGAAATTACCCTTGACACACGATTCATTTTTAGTGTTAGTTAAGTCTTAACTGGAATCAAATATTTTCAATCGACCTCAACCTGTTTGCCAATCGTCCATGAATATAGGTACCCTGCTAAGAAGTCGTCGAAAAGAACGCAAATTAACCCTGAAAACCGTCGCCGAGAAGGCATCGATCTCGGAGGGCTTTCTCAGTCAGGTGGAAAACGATGTCAATTCCCCGTCAGTCGAGACCCTGATCCGGATCTGCAATGCCATCGGGGTCGACGCCGGCGAACTTATCTCCCAGGCAAGCAGACAGACCAAGGTGGAAATCATTCGCCGGTCGGAGTGGGATGACATCGATCTCTCTCATACCGGTTTCGTTACCCGCCGTTTTTTCCCTCCCGACTTCCGGACGGTAATCGATTCGGCCATTATCGTCATAGAGCCGGGAAAATCGATCCCGGTGCGCAAGAACATTAAAAACGCCCAAGAGGTTCTCACCGCCCTCAAGGGAACGGTGGAGCTCACTCTTGGTCCTGAGTTTCTGACCCTGGCCGAAGGCGATTCGGTGCATTTTTGGTCCAATCCCGACAGTCAGAAAATAACCAACAACAGCACAACCACAAGCTTTGCCCTTTGGGTGGGCACGATCTGAGAAGTGAGGAGAAGGCATGCTACAACCACTCTGGAGTCCCTCGGCAGAACGTATAAAAAACACCAACATGTACCGTTTCATGCAGGTGGTGAATCGCACGCAGCAAAAGAATTTCGCCGATTATGATTCGCTTTACCAATGGTCCGTCGACAACCTCGAAGCCTTCTGGGCAGAGCTATGGAAATTTGCCGGCATCAAGGCGTCAAGGGGATTCGACCGGGTCATCGACGATGCGACGAAAATGCCTGGAGCCCAGTGGTTCACAGGCAGCCGGTTGAACTTTGCTGAAAATCTGCTGCGCTACCGCGATGACCGCACCGCCCTCATTTTCCGGGGCGAAGACCGGGTGCGGAGGACCCTTTCCTACCGGGAACTCTACGTCGCTGTGGCAAAAGTCGCCGCTGCGCTGCGCCTGGCCGGCATCGTCCCCTGCGACAGGGTGGTGGGGTTCATGCCCAACATGCCCGAGTCGATCATTGCCATGCTTGCCGCGACCAGTCTCGGGGCCACATGGTCTTCCTGCTCCCCTGATTTCGGGATCAAAGGGGTTCTCGACCGCTTTGGCCAGACCAAACCGAAGGTGCTGTTCACCGCCGACGGCTATTTCTTCAAAGGCAAACCGCTCGACAGCCTGGAACGTGTGGCGAACATCAGCAAAGAGCTCCCGTCCATCGAACGGATCGTCGTCGTGCCCTATGTTAGCGAGCAGCCCGACCTCAGTGGCCTTGCTAAGGGCGTCCATTTTGCCGAGTTCTGTGCAACCGAGGATACCGAGATCGACTTCGTCCAGCTGCCGTTCGAACATCCCCTCTACATTATGTATTCCTCGGGCACCACCGGTCTTCCCAAATGTATGGTGCAGAGTGCCGGCGGCGTCCTGCTTCACCAGATCAAAGAATTATTGCTGCACACTGACCTCACGAGGGAAGACACAATTTTCTACTTCACCACCTGCGGCTGGATGATGTGGAACTGGCTCACCACCTCGCTGGCCGTCGGCGCGACACTCGTGTTGTACGACGGTAACCCGTTCCACCCAGGCCCCGAGGCGCTGTGGCGGATGGCCGAGGAGGAGAAAATTACCGTTTTCGGCACTAGTGCCGGTTATATCGCCGCCCTGAAGAGCGCCGGGGTCAGGCCGGCAAGCCAGTTCGACCTCGGTCCGTTGAAGGCTTTGCTGTCCACCGGTTCACCGCTGTCAAAAGAGGATTTTCAGTTTATCTACCGGGATATCAAGGCGGACATGCAGCTGGCCTCTATTTCCGGCGGCTCCGACCTGAACGGTTGTTTCGCTCTCGGCAATCCCATGGGTCCGGTCTATGAAGGCGAACTGCAATGTCGCGGCCTCGGCATGAAGGTTTTTGCCTATGACGAAGACGGCCGACCGGTGATTGGCCGGCAGGGCGAACTGGTCTGCACCGCCCCCTTTCCTTCCATGCCCATCTATTTTTGGGACGACGAGAGTGGCAAGAAGTACCATTCAGCCTATTTCGACAGGTATCCAGGGGTATGGACCCACGGCGATTTTGTCGAGGTCACCGAGCGGGGCGGGCTCATCATGTACGGTAGGTCGGATGCCACCCTCAATCCGGGCGGGGTGCGGATCGGTACCGCTGAAATCTACCGCATCCTCGCCGAGCTGGACACCATCGAGGACAGTGTGGTGGTTGGCCAGGAATGGCAAAACGACATTCGTGTCATCCTCTTTGTCAAGATGAAGCCCGGAGTGACGCTCACCGACGAGATCCGCGCTCAGGTGAAAAAGGCCATTCGCAACGGTGCCTCGCCGCGCCATGTGCCGACCAAGATCATCCCCGTACCGGACATCCCCTACACCCTCAACATGAAAAAGGTCGAACTGGCGGTGCAGAAAGTAGTACATGGCCGGGAGGTTAAAAACAAGGACGCGCTGAAGAACCCCGAGGCCCTCGATTTTTTTGCCCAGCTGAGGGAACTCGCCGAGTAGACACGCACTCCGCGCCGGCCGGCACCCCGATACCTTCAGGCAGTTGCCTGACCATCTGGCCGGCGTTAAAACCTTGCCAAGCAGGAGACAGCATGAAGACCTATCCGCAACTGAATTTTGGCCTGGGAGACACAGCCAACCTGCTCCGCGAATCGGTGCAGGATTTTGTTACAACGGAGATCGCACCCTTTGCCGCAGATATCGACCGGAATGATCAATTTCCTTTGGAACTCTGGCAAAAAATGGGGGACTTGGGTCTTCTCGGGATAACTGTGCCGGAAGAGTTCGGTGGCGCCGGCATGGGCTATCTCGAACACGTCATAGCCATGGAGGAGATCAGCCGTGGATCAGCCTCGGTGGGGCTTGCCTACGGCGCCCACTCTAATCTTTGCATTAACCAGATAAAACTGAACGGTACTCAGGCTCAAAAGGAGCGCTATCTGCCGAAACTCGTCAGTGGCGAACATATCGGGGCGCTGGCGATGAGCGAGGCGGGTTCGGGCTCGGATGTGGTGAGCATGCGGCTTGCG
>JAHJLI010000157.1 GCA_018821785.1 Pseudomonadota bacterium | reverse complement strand
TTCTTGAAAAATTTCCCGATTCAAGAAACCTCCCTGCCGCAATCAAAGCAGCTGGGTTTTCCAAGGTGTGTATCATTCCCTTCTTGTTGATTGCCGGCATGCACTATCAGCGGGACATTATCGGGGATGGCCCATCCTCGTGGATGACCCGCCTGCGCGCTCAGAATCTCGAGGTCGAGGCGATCAACCACGGCTTTGGGCTCTTTCCCGGGGTTGAAGCACTGATCATCCGCCATATCTCCTTGGCATTGAAGGGCCTGGATAGCCTCTAACAACGCTTCAAATTAAGCCTGACAGCGAATGGAAAAAATACACGACATCGTTCCCTTTCATCTTGTCCAAATTTCAGGCTGATAAGATCCCGGGGAACAGTATTCAATGCGGTACGGCTCGATAATAATTATCGCATATTTGGGATCGTCCGGACCTGTGAAGATTGGGGCTAGCATATCGTTCCAGAAATTGTGCCGTTCATCCTTGTCCAGAGTGACACGTGCCTTTGCCTGGATTTGCAGATAAGGCTGCATTGCCGAAAAAGAGCTGACACCGCAGGTCAGATGAACGTTGGGGTTATTCTCGATCTGCCCCACCTTACGGGACTCGGCAAAGGTACCACAACGAAGAATAAAATTGCCATCCCCGACAGTCACCACGTAACGAACCCAAGGGTTATTCTGTTCGGTTACCGGTTGCCAAAGAGGCAAGCTGAGGCTTATGAATGATGTCGAGTATCCTTTGATTGAGTTCTAATATTTACGTATTCTCCACGTTGAATAAATAGATTGCATCGACGGTTTCCCATCGATGCTAGACCATCACAAGATTCGAAAGTAAGCACTCTTTTTCGTTCCGCCCACCAACAAATGATTTCACAGAGAAATCCGCTGGGGTCAGTACAAGATGCAACTAACGTTCAAAATTAATCCTTGTTGGAGATCCCAGCGTCAACTGCAATGGCTGCCGAATTGGTGAAAGGCATGTCTGCTAACTGTTGCTGGTTACAAGTTTTACGGCAACACCAATGAGAGCAATACCGGCTAGGCGCGTCGCAATCCAGCGCACAGAAGGTATTGCCCTCAGGCGACTGGCGACAGTATTGCCACCGAGGACAAGGCCTGTTTGGTATAGGAAGCTTATGAATGTGACATGAGCCATCATTACCACGAGCGTAGTATTCGTTGATTCCGGACGAAGAAACAAGGGGAAGAATGCTGCAAAAAAAGCATTACTTTGGGGTTGGTAAGGCTGACCGCGCAAGCTTGGCGAAGGTAGAGCCATGCTGATTTATGTGGTTCAGAAGTGGCGACATCTCTTTTCATCGGTATACGCAAAAGTTGCAGGCCGATCCAGCACAGATACGCGGCTCCGAACCATTGAAGGGTTTGAAAGAAGATCGGGTTGGCATTCATGACGGCAGCGAGACCCGCTACCGCTGCGACCATGAACAGAAAGTCACCTGCAATCGTTCCTAAAACCACACCGAGCCCGGCTACAACACCATTTTTGGCTGTAGCGTTGAGAATGACAAGGGTTCCTGCTCCTGGAATCAATTGAAAGGCAAGAATTGCCCCGATAAAGCTTGTGTCGTTCTGAATGCCAAACATTGGCAGGACTCTAATTTAGTAACCCATTTGATAACAAGCCAAAATTCCAGACCCACTCCACCGGTCATTCCCAGGGACCTTTGACATCCGCAAAAATAGTTACAAAGTGCTGTTATCAGGATGGCTTAACAGGATTTTTGTGATACGCGATGCTCGGCATACCGTCAACATAGATGCCTTCCAAATAGGAGAGTTTTCTTGGCAACTGCTGCACTGAGCCCCTGGTAATCAGGAATGTTGCTTTCCGTCCGACACACAGCTGTCCCAGGTTTTCCATGCCGAAGAATCTTGCACCATTTTCCGAGGCAGAGCGGAAGGTCTCGGCCAGGGACCAGCCGGCCTTGATGAACAATTTCATCTCCTCGACCATCGACTCGCCATGGAGTATGCCCATACTTCCAGCGCCGGTTCCCATGGCTGTTGTCACTCCGACATTTCTTGCAAAACGCAATTGCCGTAGGTGTTCAGCAAGCATCTTTTTCCAAAAAGCTTCGGCACCAGGAACAGGTTTTCCTGGCGCCACGTACCGCTGGGAGAAACGACAACACACGTCTCCGCCACTGCCCGCACCGTCCAATGCATTTTTGGCCCGCAGTACGCTGGGAATCCACAATATACCCTTGTTCGCCATTCTTTTGAGATTGTCCTCGCCCATACCATACCCCTGCTCGATGGCCTCGCACCCCGCCTCAATGGCCTCCTCCACCTGGCGCACGCCATTGGCGACCACCACCGCCTTTCTCCTGCCTCTGTGCTGCAGGATGCGACAAAGGGCATCATGGTCAAATCGCGGATATGGTCCGTCTTCGTCTTCAATATTGGCTGAATAGCCAATCTTGAGAAAATCGCCGCCGGTTGATTTGTAGGGCCCACAATCTTTCAAGTCGGGGCTGGGTCGGTCGAATGTTCGAATATCAATTGCTCTCCCCGGCTCCATCACCCTTCGACTGTGTTCCACCAGGTTGGTAATATCATCGTTGACGGCCACTCCCAGCACTCCGTATGCACCACAATAATTGATATGTCGCGCAACCATTGCTGTTTTTTCTGAAAGCCCAGCGTCTTTGGAGGATAGTTGCACCCGCATGTCCACTGATGGCGATCGCGACAGGGAGACGCTGCAGTCAACCAGCGGCGGTAGAATGGTACAGTACGAGAAGTCATCAATTAGCGCTCGGTCTTTGCGGGGGAGGTGGGCTGCTGAATCAATGGCGGTTATGATGCCTTCTTTCACTGTGAGAAGCACATTCTTGCGCACATTTGCGCCGCTGCCGTCGATCAAGCTTCCTGCGACAATGAATCGGGTGCCATCTGTGTGCATAAAATTCCTGAACTTTGTTATGTTAAGGGTGTCGGGTCGAACCTCAACCAATTGGCCCTTGGTCTGAAAACAGACTAGGCTTGCAGGAGGTGCAGTCTGTCCAAACCCTCAGCGGGATTGTATTTACTGGAGGCCGGTTGGTCAATATACGTGATCACAGGTCACAACAATGGCACTCAGATAAATTGCAGTATCCAGAAGAGCCAGGGCATGACAATGCACAGCGACAGGGTGGAGATGAGCCAGCAGCTGTTGGCGAGATCGAGATCCAGGTCGTAGATGGACGCTGCCACCAGTGAATTGAAAGCCACCGGCATAGAGCTGAGAATCAGTACCACTTTCAGCGGAAGACCGTTGTCAATATCGCCGAATCCGGCAAGCCAGGCCAGTGTCGTGACGGCGGCGGGAATAAGTACTGATTTAATGAAGGTGACTGCAAGTCCCGCGCGAAGATGGTGGCCGATGCGGGAAAGTTGCATGCCAAGACCGATGGAGACGATCAGCACAAAGGTACCGGCAGGGATAAAAAGGCTGTTGATGGTCTCAAAAACAGGTGGTCGGCGAATACCTGTAAGGTTCAGGACGACGCCGGCCAGAAAGGCAGTAAGAATGGAGGCAACAAAGGGATCACTGATTATTCCGACTATCCGGACAAGAACCGGTTTTTCTTCATCGCGGGCGTTGCCGGAATAATAACGGGCAATGGGAAAGCCTATAGTGTAATAGGCAATCTCCTCAAACATTTTATATAAAGCCACTAGGGCAAAACCGGCTTCGCCCAGAAACATATAACAGACCAGTGCCCCGATCGCCCCGATATTGGTGAATGAACTGCAACAAAAGAGCACCCCGGACTGTCTGGGCGAGGCCCCGGAGATCCTGGCGAAGAGCACTCCGAGGGCACCGCCGATGCTAAGTGCAGAGACGCCGACAATCGGCAATAGGGCAATACGCAGATCTGAAAAATGCACTACCCACACTGCTGTCATAAATGATATGGGCAGAAAAAAGAGGAGGCCGATTTTCTGCAGAATTTTGCGTAAGTCCGCAATCGGCACCGGCAGGCTGATGACCTCACGCTGGGTCAGCAGGCGCAGAGTATAGCCGACCACCAGTCCGCTGATTATCAGCGTCAGAGAAAAGAGAAGTTTTTCCACAATTTTATACCTAACCCAGGAAGTTTTTCAGTCCGGTAAAGAAAATCTGAGCGGCAATAGCCGAAACGAAGAGCCCGGTCAGCTTGGTAAGTATTGTCAAGCCCTGTTGACCGAGAAAGCGCTCCAAGCGGCCGGCGACCAAGAGCAAGCCGCCAACCGAGAGAACGGCGCAAAGAAGTGCCAGGCTGGCAACGACCTTCTCGGGCAGGGTTTCGAGGCCGGCACCCATGACCAGAAGTGCGCCGATGGTCCCGGGGCCAACGGTGATTGGGATCGCCAGGGGCACGACGGCCACATCTTCTTTCGAATCTTGAGGGGAGACCGCCGCCTTTCCCTGGATCATTGAAACCGCCGAGAGAAACAGCACCGCCCCGGCGCCGATACGGAAAGCGTCGAGGGTTATGCCGAAGAGGGCAAAAATATAGGTGCCAAAGAGAAACAGTGCAAAACAGGTGAGAACGACCGCCGCTGTTACCTTGATGGCAATCCTCTGCTTCTCGCTCGGCAGCTCATCCTTGGTGAGCGACAAAAAGGCCGACATAACAAAAAACGGTGTGAAGATCATGAAAATCTTGAGAAAGACATTGATGAATAAGGTCAGCATTGCTGTCATGCCAATATTTTGGGGGTTTTCGATGTTAACGCCGCAAGCAGTTTTTGCAGATGCCGTCGACACGGATTTCAACCTTAGCAATTTCCCCCGGAAATGTCCTCTTTAGTATCTCTGAATCAACACTAAAGGTTTCCGGGCTTAGACAGTCCATCTGCCCGCAGCGGTTGCAGTAAAAATGGGCATGCGAGGCATGATGCTCATTCGGTGCCAGCCCATAGTAAGCAGCCCGTCCTCCGGTACTCAATCGTTCGAGAATATTGTGCTCAACCAAAAGGTCAAGAATCCGATATACAGTCACTTTGTTCATTGCCTGGGTACGATCAAAAACATTGTAGATATCGGTTGCTGAAAGGGGACAATGACTGGCACCGATTACCTCAAGGACCTGCAGGCGGTTGGTTGTTGCCTCCAGGTGTGCTGAATCGAGGATCTGGAAATAATTACAATGCTGGCACATGGTCGTGTACCTATATGTTGTTATACATTAATCACTAGACCACGCGCTCTTTCTTAAAGATAAGAATAATCCTATCGAGCATAAGAGAAAGAAAGAACACAATTCCGGCGAGGAAAATTATCGCCGCACCCGAGGTCAAATCATAACTATAGGATAACCAGAGTCCGCCTGTGGTAAAGACCATTCCCAAGAAACATGAACACAGCATCATTTTGGCTAGTGATTTTGTGTATTTTTCCGCTATTGAAGGCGGAATGGTAAGGAGGGCGATAACCAAGATCAGGCCGACCACCTGCACTACCATGACCACGGTAACCGCCACTAACCCAATCAGCATATAATACAACCTTTTTACCGGCATGCCGCGGATCTGAGCAAACTCTTCGTCATAGCTCATCGCCAGGAGATCTCGAAAAAAATAACTGACCAGAAAGAGGATTATCACGCCGATGGCAGCCATACTTACAAGATCGGACCTTGGCACACTGAGGATGCTGCCGAAAAGATAGCTCATCAGATCGACATTGTACCCGGGCGTCAAGTCGAGGAGAAGGATACCACTGGCCATCCCTATTGCCCACAGAACACCGACGATAGTATCGGCCCGCTCCTTGGCCTTAAGCGATACACCGGCCATAATCATGGCGACCACAAAGGAAAATCCTATCGCACCAAGCATATAGGGCAGACCAAAGAAAAAGGCGAGTCCTATGCCCCCATAGGCACTGTGTGCGATCCCTCCGGCAAGAAAAACCAGGCGGTTGACGACAATCAAGGTACCGATGATACCACAAATTATGCTGGTGAGGATGCCGGCATAAAGGGCGTTACGCATAAATTCAAACTGCAGGGCTTCAATCATGGCGGGGAATATCTAGAAATGTATTTTTATTCAAACCTCTTACAACCGCTTCAACAGGACAGACTTCTTCCACCGAACAGGAATAGAAAGCATTCATCAATTCAGTAGTCGACCCCACAACATTGTGGTAATGCAGACGTTTGTTCACACAGGCTATCGATTTTGCATACGAAGAAACTACCAGGAGGTCGTGGCTGACCACGAGAATCGTCAAGTCCTTGTTGAGGGTTTTGAGGAGTTCGAAAAAGACTGTCTGTCCCTTGGTGTCAATACTCGCCGTCGGCTCGTCTAATACAAGGAGATCGGGCTCGGTG
>JAHJLI010000156.1 GCA_018821785.1 Pseudomonadota bacterium | reverse complement strand
TTGAACCATTTAAGCCGAGGGAGCAGGATGATTACATTACCATGAACGCCAAGGGCGAGCGGCAAATGCTGCTGGTTTTTCGTGATTGTATGATTCGTCAGTCTCTTTTACGTTTCGGGCATCCCCAGCAGGGATCCTTGTGTAATATGATGTACGGTTTTTTTGCCGGGGCCCTGGAAACTATTATGGGCAAGAAGGCTAGCCTGGAAATTCGCCATGCCGGAGAAAATGCCTGTCTAAAAATGCTGACAGTGGAAGCTTAGGAGCCGTTGGGCAATAACAAAGAGGAAAATAATGAGTGGTGAGAAAATTCGTTTGAATACCGAGTGGTTGTGCGACTGCGGTGGTTGTCATGTGGCTTTGGTCGATTTGCATGAGAAAATTCTCAATGTCCTGGAAGCTGTGGAAATTCTCAAATGCCCGGTGCTCACCGACGAAAAAGGCTATCCTGATGCGGATATCGGAATTCTCACCGGATCGGTGCGCACCGAACACGACAGGCATGCGGCCGTCGAGATGCGGAAAAAATGCCGCACAATAATTGCCTTTGGCACCTGTGCTGTGTATGGCGGACTGCATGGCGCCGGTCTCGCCCACACCCGTGAAGAGATAATGGACCATGTCTATCGTCACAGCCCGTCCACTCGGACCGATTTTATCCCGGGTAACTCTATCACAAGTTTGGAAAAAATGGTCACGCCCATCGATGAAGTCATTGATGTCGATCTGTATCTGCCGGGCTGTCCCCCCCATCCCCATTTTATCTTTGAGGGGCTCAGCGCCCTTATTGAAAATAGGGCGCCTAAGGCCGGCCAGGAGAGTGTTTGTGCCGGATGCAGAAGGACAATGGTCAAAACCGAGACTGAGACCATCAAAGAGATCACCTCAGGAGTGCCGGATAACGCAACCTGTTTTTTAAGCCAGGGCTACATCTGCCAGGGATCGGTCACCCTCGATCGCTGTCTCGCGCCCTGTCCAAACCATGGTATGCCTTGCAGCGGATGTGCCGGCCCTACCATGCAGATACTGACCGAGCCGACAAGGGATATTCGGACAGAGATCGGTGACCGGATGGCCAGGTTGACCAAGATACCCTTTGATACAATCAAGGGACATCTGGAAAAATCGGCGAAGACTCATTATGCCTACGCTATGGCCACCAAAATGATAGGCAATAAACCCACATTTCTCATTCGCAAATGGATAGCTGAAGGAGAGGCAAGATAATGTCAAAGACTATAAAAATCGATCCGGTTACCAGAATTGAGGGGCATGCCCGGATTCTGCTTGATTGTGATGAAAACGGCAAGATTGAAGAAGCGTTTTTCTGTGTCAACGAGTTGCGGGGCTTTGAACGGATTCTTGTCGGCATGCAGGCCCACACTCTGCCGCAGGTGACTGCCCGTATCTGCGGGGTTTGCCCCACAGCCCACCATCTGGTGGCGGCTAAGGCCCTTGATAATGCCTGCGGCGTGACGATTCCTCCAGCGGCCAAGTTGTTGCGCGAATATATGTATATGGGACATGTAATTCACTCCCATGCCTTGTCGCTGTTTGTCTTGGCTGGACCCGATCTGGTTTTTGGTCTGCAGGGCGACCCGGCAAAACAGAATATCGTCGGTATGGTTCATGCCGAACCGGAGTTGACGAAAAAGGGGCTACGCTTGAGGAGCCTTGGCCAGAAGATCAACGAGACTATTGGTGGTCGTGGTATTCATCCGGTAACTGCAGTGGCCGGTGGTATCTCGTTTAACCTGAGCGACGCTCAGTTTCAGCGTCTCAGGGAACTGACCACTGAAACCGTAGCCCTGGCGAAAGAATTAAGTGGTCCAATAAAGACCTTGCTCATGCGGCTCTTCGAAGATAATCCACGGCTTCTCGCCAACCTCAATGTGCCAAGCTGGTATGTAGGGACAGTTGAGAAAGGCGGCGTGCTCAATCTTTACGACGGGCAAATCAGGGCCATGGATGAGTCCGGTACAATAAAGACCGAGTTTTCCGCCGACCAGTATATCGATTTCCTCGCCGAGCGGACGGTCAGTACTTCCTATGCCAAAGAAGTGTATGTTGATTTTCAGGGAAGTGAGCATATGTATAGGGTTGGTTCCCTGGCCAGGCTGAATATCGTTGATGGTCTTTCAACCCCTCTAGCTCAAGCGGAATTTGAACTATTCCGTGCCAATTTCGGCCGTCCTTGTCATAATGCCGTGATCCAGATGTATGCCAAGCTTATTGAGATGCTGTATGCCTGCGAACGCGCCGAACAATTGATCAATGACCCAGGTCTGCGCGGTGAAAACCGTGTGCCGGTGCAGTTCAAAGGTGGACGCGGGGTGGCGCACATTGAAGCTCCCCGGGGAACCCTCATTCACGATTATGAGATCGACGAGCAGGGGATAGTTCGGGCAGCCAATATGATCATCGCCACCCAGCAGAACACTGCGGTTATCAATAAATCCCTGAAAGAAGGGGCCAACGCTTTAATGCAAGGGGCCGAAGATGAAAAGATGCTGAATGCCCTTGAATTCGTCGTACGTTGTTATGATCCCTGTCTGGCCTGTGCGACACATGCCATAGGCCGGATGGCACTGGCGGTGGAAGTGCGGAGGGATGGCCGGATTATTCGCGAAATACGGAGGAACTGAGATGCTTGAGATGACAATTAATGACAAGGCATGCCGCGGCTGTCAGCTATGCCTCGATGTCTGCCCGACCGAATGTTTCTCTTTTGATGTGCAAACCTGTAAGGCCGGAGTGGCAATTCTTGAAAACTGCATCGCTTGCCTCAGTTGTGCCTTTATTTGCCCGTCCGGGGCGATCAGTCACAGGAATCATCATGAGGTCAAGAACTTTTACCGTAATATCGAATTCAGCCGAAGGATGGAGAGATTTTTATGATTGGTAATAATGAACTGACTCTTTCCCCTGAGGATTATGACAAGGCATTTACCGAGGTCTCTTTTCTCCTTGATATGCTTGTTGAAACTATCACGACTTTTGTCGGTAAGTCGACACCCGCTCTAGGGGTTGCGTCCGGCAGGAAGATGGCTCTCAATATGCCGGCACACATGACTGAAAAAACTCCGGCGGTCGCTCTTGACGAACTGGTCAGGGTGTTGAGAATGCAACGCATGGATATAGACGCCAGTCTTCTTGGTTCGGAAGCGGTGGTATCAATGCAGGGATGCCCGATTGGCAGTGTCTGCAGAAACCGGAAAATGGAGCTTGGCGGCGAAATATGTCAGATGTTCCATTATTATATTGCCGGCATCGCTGCCGAGCTTTCCGGTTGCCCGGCCCGCCCGAAAACCCTTACCGTTGGCGAGCAATGCACCTTCAGTCTGGCTTTTAGCGCCGTGCGTCCGCAGCTATGAACAGTGCGGCTCTTATCGTCTGTATCGGCAACGAACTGGTTGCCGACGATGGGGTCGGGTGGGTGGTGTATGAACGACTTAAGGAAAGTGATCTGCCTGAGGGTGTTCGCCTCGTTTTTCTCGGATTGGGGGGAATCGACCTGCTTGAGGAGATTGATGGCGAAGAGGTGCTGGTGGTTGTGGACGGGGTGCAGTTGGGTGCTGCTCCCGGCACTATACATCAACTTGGTTGGAATCAGCTGCCTGACGCATCACCGCGGCCGGTAAGCGGCCACGGTATAGGTATCCGCGAGGCGATCAGCGTCGGCCGGAAATTGTATCCGGAAAGGGTTCCGCAGGAGATCTTTCTTGTCGGCGTTGAAGGTAAATGCTTCAATCAGCTGGGAATGGGGTTGACGGACGAGGTCGCCCAAGCGGTACCGAAGGCCGTTGCAATTGTTCTCAGCTTAGTAAGCGGTACCCTTCCTTGAGGACTACTAGCCTTTACGGTAGAAAAGCCACTCATTTTCAGTAGATTTCCCAATAGAGAAATTATATCCATCCTCGCAAAAATCTCTCAAGTTGACAGGGTCGTTTATTCGATTGCTGATGATAAAATGCACCATAAGGCCACGCGCTCTTTTAGCATAAAGAGGGATCGTTCGGTAATTGTTCTGGTACTTGTGTTTGAAGGTGATGGACACCAGTTTTCCCAGCAGCTCTTTCTTATTAACTATTTTGGCATATTCCGCCGAGGCAAGGTTGATGAGCGTCCGATCTTCGTCTTCCAGAAGACCGACATTGAGGACCTCCGTCACTGAATCACGCCAATAATGATAGAGATTTTTAGCACCAGTTATGGCGAGAGGAGTGGTCATTTCCAGACGATATGGTTGAATGAGATCAAGTGGCCTGACAATCCCATACATTGCTGAAAGAATAAATAGGTGCTTTTGGGCGTGACGCAGTTCATCGTCGGAGTAGCGATTGGCCTCGATGGCACTATAGGCGTCTCCCTGGTAAGTGAACAGTGCTTGACTGGCGTTTTCCAGGGTCAACCTGGTGTCTAAATCGTGGATTCTGCTGTGTGTTGAATTTGTCAGTTTTTCACTGGTTTTCAGTAGGCCTGATAGCTCCTGCCGGCTCATCTTCTGCAACAGGTCAATAAGGTATTTTGTTTTCTTTTGCAGCCTTGGCAGGGAGTATTCTCGAAACTCTCTTCCATTAAATTGTTGGGTTTTGGATGGTGACGTGATAATCTGCATGAGATCTCCGGAAAATGAACTCGACCTGAAGAAAAATGGGCTATTGCAATGAAAATGTATACTTTTTTAATAAATTTGGCAAACAAACACTGGTAAATGACCGACAAAGGTGGGCAAATGGCAGAAAAGGCTGTTGTCGATGATGAGATAGAGGCCTTTATAGCAAGTTGGCCTGGAGACTATCAACCTATGCGTGACTGCTTTAGGCTTTTTTGCCAACAATCCTTAATAATGGTAGGGGTGACACTGAGCTTGAGCGCCAGGCCGGGGGTGAGTTATTCCCTGCGTTTCCACCATAGCAAAATGGCTGGCCGGGAGTTTTTTGCCATAATAGATGTTATTGATGATGATCCCGACAGCAGATGGCTGTCTGTCTGTTTTCAAAAAGATCTGATTTCCGATCCGGAAGATCGTGGCGAATGCATTCCTGGTGGTCTCCCCGGCAGCGATGGCTACTGTTTCGATCTGAATGACGATGATCGTGAATTTACCGGCTATCTTGTAGCTAGGTTGCATGAGGCTCATGCTGCTTTGGCGGTATGAACGTGTCAGGTTGTTACCGAAGTGGGTCTTGAAGAGACGTACCACAACATGTTGATGTAGCATTTTACAATTACCAAGGAGCTTTTCTCAACATATTAAGCGATTGGGGAAGAGATGGAGAAAACATATATTCTTGTAGTGGATGATCGAAAGGGAGAGTTGTTTAACCTCGAAACACTCCTCGACAATCCCCATGTGCAACTGGTCCGGGCGGAGTCCGGCGATGAGGCCTTGGCCAAGATTCTAGATTATGAATTTACCCTCATTCTCTTTAATACTCAGACGCCAGGGGAAGATTGTTGTGAAGCCGCCGAACTGGTACGCAGCAGCAACCGGTCAAAATCGATACCCATCATTTTTGTCACCGAGGCCGGAATGGTGCATGAGGGCATATTCAGAGGCTACGATACAGGTGCCGTCGATTACCTTTTCAAACCACTCAAGCCGCACATCCTCAGGAGCAAGATTGGTATCTTCCTGGAACTGCACAAACAGCGTCAGGAATTAGCAGCCAAAACCAGGGAGCTGGATGGCAAAATTCTTGAACTCGAAGTACTGCAGAAGGAGCTTGAGGAAAAAAATGTGACGCTGGAGGCCCTCTCCTCCCTTGACGGACTGACAGGGCTATTCAATCGCCGCTACTTTGACGACAATCTGCTGAAAGAATGGAAACAGTCGCTTCGGACCAATGTCCCATTGTCCCTGTTGATTGTCGATATTGATCATTTTCAGAACTACAATGATAGATATGGTCACCTGGAAGGTGATGATTGTCTGCGGAAATTGGCTCAGGCCTTGTATGAGGCACTCCTGAGACCTACAGACATTATTGCTCGGTATGGTGGCGAAGAATTCACTGCTATTCTCCCCGATACTGATCGGCAGGGAGCAGAAATGGTTGCCCAGCGGATGATTGAGAACGTGGCCGGACTGGAAATCCCCAATGAGGATTCATTGTCGGGGAGGCTGACCGTCAGTATCGGCACCACTACGATGGTACCGTCGGGAGAGATGACGGCTACCATGCTTTTGGATTATGCCAATACAGCTTTGCGAAAAGCCAAGAATGCCGGCCGGAATACCCTGCGGGCAAAGTTTCCACCCGAGACTTGAGAGGGCCTGGGAATGTTGCAGCGGTGACGGCTCAGTTTTTAAAACTGTGCACAGGCGCTGGCATCCTGCCGCCCCAAGCGATGAATCGGCTTGACATGCCGACATTTCTGATTGGCATAATCGGGCTGGCTCCGAATAGGCCGCCGAAGCTTACATAATCACCTGCCTCTTTGCCGGGAACCGGAATGAGTCTGACTGCGGTGGTTTTACAGTTGACAACCCCTATGGCCATTTCATCGGCAATGATGGCCGAGATGGTGTCGGCGTCAACTGAACCCGGGATGGCCACCATATCAAGGCCTACCGAGCAGACGCAGGTCATGGCCTCAAGCTTTTCCAAACACAGTGAACCGTTGCCCACCGCTTCAGCGAGCATAGCGTCTTCCATGACCGGAATAAAGGCACCGCTGAGGCCGCCTACGGTCTTGCTGGCAAAGATGCCACCCTTTTTTACGGCGTCATTTAGCATGGCCAGGATGGCTGTCGAGCCGGGGGCGCCAATAGCATCGACACCGAGAATTTTGAATATTTCCCCGACACTGTCTCCGACGGTGGGAGTGGGGGCAAGCGACAGGTCGACTACCCCGAATTCGATCCCGAGGGAGAGTGACACCGCGCGACCGATGAGTTCGCCACAGCGAGTGACCCTGAAAGTGGTCTGCTTGATCTCCTCCGCCAATTCGTCCAGTTGTAGGGTGCCTGGCGCCGGATGATTATGGATGAGCCTTTCCAGGGATCGGGCGATGACCCCCGGGCCACTGACCCCGACATTGAGCACGGCTTCCGCCTCCTCAAGGCCGTGAATAGCTCCGGCCATAAAAGGATTGTCACCTGGCTGATTGCAGAAGACCACGAACTTGGCGGCCCCGAAACCGCCCTGGTCGGCGGTCATCTCCGCCAGGTCTTTTATCGTTTTGCCCATCATCGCCACGGCGTCCATGTTGATGCCTTTCTGGGTGGTGGCGATGTTGATCGAAGCACAGACTTTGGACGTTGCGGCCAAGGCGGCAGGGATAGAGGCAATAAACTCACGGTCGGTCGCGGTCATGCCTTTTTCCACCTGGGCGGAAAAACCACCGAGGATATCTACACCAACCGCAGTTGCCGCCTCGTCAAGGGTTATGGCCAGGCGGACGAAATCGTCCTGATTGAAACCGGCTCCAACAAAGGCTATCGGAGTGACGGCAATACGCTTGTTGACAACGGGGATTCCGTATTTACTGCTCATCGCTTCACAGGTGGCGACAAAATTACCGGCATAGGTGAGAATTTTGTTTCGTATCTTATCACAGGTCTGATCGATATTTCCGCCCCGGCAATCAAGAAGATTGAGACCCAAGGTCACTGTCCGGACATCAAGATTTTCCTTTTGAATCATCTCCACTGTGGCGAGGATCTGGTCTGAACGTAACATGGTAAATATTTCTCCTGGTTCGATGGGTGGTTGGGTGGTTGGAAGGTGTGTCGTTTTACCTGAGCCGCAGCAAGGCGATCTGGCCGCTCAAGGCATGGATATTTCGTGTGTTACTCGGAAGATATCGTTGTGTTGGATCATGATTGTCAGATCGCTCTGTCTGGCATAGATAACGAGTTCTTTTTGGAGGCTTTCGAGTTCGATGGAGCACTTTCGTAAATCCAGCTGCAGAGCCATGGTGTACTGGTTATTTTTTAATGTTGTTGCAAGGTCCAGGATGTTGATATTGTGCTCAAAACAGAACTGGCTGATGCCATAAACGATGCCGGCTTTATTCGGGCCCTGTACAGTGAGAATATAGGTTTCTTCCGGAGGCCGCTCGGCGGGATCGTCTCCGGCTACAGCCAATTCTTTAATGGAAACTTCGAATTTGCAATCAGTTTTTATATGTGAAATAGCGGCAACCAGATCTTCCTTGGTGACTTCCGAATCGAAAGAGGCGCTGAGGATCATTGTCAAATAGCCGCAGAGTACTGTTTGGTTTAGATCGGCAAGGTCTCCTCCCAGATGATAGATGGCGCCGGTAATATTTGCAATAATTCCCGGTCGGTCCTTGGACATCACGGAAATGATCATATGTTTATTCATGTTCTCTACTCCTGCCAGGGGTTGCTGTAGCGGCTTTCAGGTAAGGAAGTGGTTTTTTGAATTTTGTCTCTGATGTCAGTGGAATCGGCCATTATTCCACGCTTTATAAAAATCATCAAGGAGGAAAAATACATTTTTAGCCCCTTCCTATGCCATTAGATCGAAGAAGGTTCAATGTCTTTCGCGAATTAATGGGTGTATTTTGCCGGTTCCTTGTGTAATTTAGTCCCTTAAGAAAAAAATTTTGCATATTTTCCACAATGGTTTTTTAAGGGACTAATGTCATATTCGGCAAAAACTTGTCCTGTAATAGAGATAACAAAACCTTTCGGCGCTTCGGGAGGTTGTCGATACTAAAAAGTGCTGGATGTGAAGATGAAAAAGAACGTTTTTGTTGCAGATCTGAAAGAAGGTGAACGAATTGATGATCTTTTTCTGGTCAAGTCGGCAAAGCTCGGGGAAACCAGGGCGGGCAAACCGTATCTGGTCGTGACGGTAATGGACAGAAGCGGCGAGATTTCCGGGCCGATCTGGGATAATGTTGAGGTTCTGCAGAATATCTGTGTCGCCGCTGAGGTGATTCGCCTTGTAGGCATGGTGCAATCCTATCGGGAAAAACCGCAGCTGAAGATCGATGCTGCCCATAAGGTGCCACAGGAGGATATCGAAGTCAGCCTTTTTTACCCTACATCGGCTAGAAATCTCGAGGAAATGGCCGACGAGTTGCGTGCTATCATCCAGAGCGTCGCCAACCCTTTTCTCAAAAAAATCCTTAGCCATTTCTTTAAAAAGGGCGAATGGTGGGAGCGTTTTCAGGAAGCCCCTGCTGCCAAGGCCATCCATCATGCCTACCTCGGTGGCTTGCTTGAGCATTCTCTGTCGGTGGCTCGAGCTGGAGATTTTCTCGCTGGACATTACACAGGTGTGGATCGTTCTCTGTTAATAACCGGGGCCCTTCTCCATGATATCGGTAAACTCGAAGAACTGACCATGGCCGGCGGGTTGGTCGAATATACGGTCAGGGGCCGGTTGAAAGGACATCTGGTCATCGGCAGCGAAATGGTCGCCCAGGCTGCCGATAAAATCCGTGAATTTCCCGAGGAACTACTGGAACAATTGCAACATCTTATTCTTAGTCATCACGGGCGGCAGGAATTCGGTTCACCGACGGTACCGATGACGGTTGAGGCACTTATCCTGAGCTTCCTCGACGACCTCGACGCCAAGATGAATATTACCGAACAGCTACGGCGGAAAATGGAGGGAACCGAGCTAAGTTGGACGGAATATCAACGTTCCTTGGAACGGTTTCTGTATCTTGGTGGCATACAGAAACAGGAAGCTCAACAGGATGATACCCGAGCCGAAAACAGCAGCCGCCAACCATCTCTTTTTTAGCGGGTATGGGTGCTGATGTCTGAAACTTCATCAATATGCTTTACCGGGCTTTTCGGGCAGGAAAAGGCCAAACATTTGTTCAGCCGGTCCCTTATGGCCAGTCGAGTTCCCCATGCTTATATTTTTCGCGGCCCGGATGGGGTAGGCAAGAGGCTCTTTGCCCAAGGTGTGGCGGCTGCGATCAACTGTCGAGAGCGCAGAGGCGCTGTGGCTTGCGGCAACTGCTCGTCATGCAGGAAGTTTCGTTCAAAGAGTCATCCCGACTTCCTGCTTATCCAGCCCGTCAAGGGAGTGATCAAGATAGAGCAGATTCGCCAGCTCGCTAAGGAATTGAGCTATCCTCCATTTGAATCGGAGATGCGCATTGTGGTGCTTGAGGATGTGCATACCATGCGGCGGGAGGCGGCGAATAGTCTTTTGAAGATGCTGGAAGAACCACCTCCCAATAATCTGCTTATTTTGACTGCCGAGTCGTCGCAGGAGATTCTTTCCACCTTGACATCGAGATGCCAGGTTCTGCCTTTTTCAAGGCTCAGCGCAAGCGACACGACGGCAATCCTGGCAGCGCACGGTGTCGAGCCCGAAGCCGCCCTGCTGCTGGCGAGGCTATCGGAAGGGAGTCCCGGCAGGGCCATGCTTTTTCAAAAGTCAGAAATGGTTATGATATGGCGGGAGGTGGTTTCTGTGCTCTCCGATCCTTCGCTGCTTCCAGATCGCGATGTTGGCATACTCCTTCGACTGGCCGAAAAAATGGCAGCTCAGAAAGACGATCTGCCGTCATTTTTGAGCCTCTTGAAAATATGGATCCGCGATCTTCTTTTGCCTGTATCCACTACAGGAGAAGCGGTAAAGGATGACTTCAGGCTACGGAAAAGCTGGAGTTCAGCTGAACTATTTGCTAAATTGCAGGCAATTTCGAGGGCGGAGCAGGAACTTGCCAGAAATTGCAATCGCAACCTCGTCTGTGAGGTACTGCTTTTTGCTTTGCAATGACGCCGTTTTTGGCGGAATATGGGAGATGATGGGATTTCATGACGGTAAATGATAGAGAAATGAGTGATATTGAAACAAAGACTACAACCGACAACGCTAGCTTTTATCGGATTCAGTTTCGCAGAGGTGGACAGCATTTCACTGCTGTCGCACAAACTCCGGCGTGTTTGGCTGGCACGGTGGTATTGGTTCGCACGGATCATGGTGCTGAGCCGGCCGCAATTGTCGGCTATTCGCCGATGTGCGGCTGCAGGGGAGAAAACCGGCAGGCAAATCATATTATTGAGCGACTGGCAAACGTCGACGAGCGTGAAAAATATAGTAGCCTGACAGCAAGCGAAGATCGGGCCTTTGACGTTTGCAATAGTTTGATCGAAAGCCATCAGCTCAGTATGACTCTCGTCAGAGTTGAAAGATTTTTCAACGGCAGTAAGATGATTTTTTATTTCACAGCCGACAGTCGGGTCGACTTTCGTGGGTTGGTAAAAGATCTGGTCCAGGAATTTCGCACTCGGGTTGAAATGCGCCAAGTCGGGGTCCGGCATGAAACCAAAATGATCGGCGGCATCGGCACCTGTGGTCGTGAGCTTTGCTGTTCCTCCTTTATCAAAAATTTTGATTCGGTATCGATAAAGATGGCAAAAGAGCAGGATCTACCCCTTAATCCGACGAAAATTTCCGGTGTCTGCAACAGGCTGCTATGCTGTCTTACCTATGAATATGAAACATACCGGAAACAGCGCAAGAATATGCCAAAAACGGGAAAACGGATCAAGATTGACAATGACGAGTACCTGGTCAAACGTCAGAATCCCTTGCGTGAATCTATTGTTGCCGAGAATAGCGTTGGCGAGGAAGTTGTTCTCGCCAAGCAGGATTGGAAAATGTTTCAGCAAATCAAAAAAGAGATAATTGAAAAAAAGAAAGAGAGAAAGAGCACTGAGCCAGGTGAAACACCTCCCCCAAAACCGGACGGCGGTGGCTCGCCACCGCCGGTGTTGCCAGAATAATTTATACTTCTATGACAACCTATATTACCACACCAATATATTATGTGAATGCCCAGCCGCATCTCGGCCATGCCTATACGACGATTGTCGCCGACACCTACAGTCGGTTTAAACGGTTGTGTGGAGATACTGTGCGATTTCAGACCGGCACCGACGAGCATGGCGATAAAATAGTCAAGGCGGCGGAAAATGCGGACATCCCTCCTCGCGAGTATGTCGACAGGATCAGTGCTCAGTTCAGGGAAACCTGGCCGCTGCTTCAGGTCGAGGCCGATCATTTTATCAGAACCACTGATGCAGCGCATATCGCTGTTGTCAGGGCCATTCTCCAGAAGGTCTATGATCGCGGAGATATCTATTTTGATGAATATTCAGGCCTCTACTGTCGGGGGTGTGAGCGGTACTTGATGGAAAAGGAGCTGGTTGACGGCAATTGTCCTGATCATCAGACCCCGCCCCAGGAAATTGCCGAACAGAACTATTTTTTCCGGATGTCCCGCTATCAGCAGCCCCTTCTTGAGCATATTCGCAATAACCCCGAGTTTATAACTCCGGAGAGGTACCGCAACGAGGTTCTGGCCTTTCTCAGCGAGCCATTGACCGACCTGTGCATCTCGCGGCCTAAATCCCGATTGACTTGGGGCATTGAGTTGCCTTTCGATGATAAATTCGTCACCTATGTTTGGTTCGACGCCCTGATTAATTATCTCACCGGCATAGGTTATCCCGATGGCCCGGATTTTGAAAAATTCTGGTCGGTTGCTGAACATTTGATCGCCAAAGACATTCTCAAACCTCATGCCATTTACTGGCCAACTATGTTGATGGCCATGGGGGTGCCGCTCTACAAGAAGCTCCATGTGCACGGCTACTGGAATGTTGACGATACTAAGATGTCCAAGAGTATCGGCAATGTCGTGCGGCCAAAAGAACTGGTCGAGACCTATGGTGTCGACACCCTCCGTTATTTTACTTTGCGAGAGATGTCGTTTGGTTTGGATTCTTCTTTTAGTTCTGATGCGATAGTCGTGCGTCATAATGCCGACCTGGCAAACGACTTAGGCAATCTCTTTAGTCGGGCAATCACCATGGTATGGAAATACCGGGAGGGGCGGATTCCGGCCCCGAGTTTCCCGAGCGAAGACGACCAATCCCTCCGGGATGCGGCACAGGCAATGCTTAGGGATTATCGGCAGGCGATGGCCGATTTTCGTTTTCATCTCGGTTTGCAGGCGGTTTGGGAATTTGTCGGTCTGGCAAATAAGTACATTGTCGGCAATGCGCCGTGGGCTTTGGCCAAAGATGTGGAAAAGTCTGCAAGGCTGGACACCGTTCTCTACAATTTACTCGAATGTCTCCGCTTGCTGACGCTCACCCTGCAACCTGTCATGCCCGGGGCAGCGGTTAGGATGGCAGCTGGACTTGGGCTTGTCGCTGCTGACCCCCTTGTGGCCTCTCTTGAGAAGGGTGGGGTGTGGGGATTGCTTGTCCCAGGGGGGCAACTCATGGCGATTACCACACTTTTTCCACGACTGGAGGGCAAAACAACCGGCGAGCCGGTTGCAAAGACCGAGAGAGACCAGCCGCAGCCGAAAAAGCAGGACGCTCCGGTCATGACTGAGGTCGATCTTGTAGATTTTCAGTTTTTTCAGAAACTTGATTTGCGGGTAGCGGAGATAATTGCTGTTGAACCGATAAAAAATTCAAAAAAGCTGTTGAAAGTGACCGTCCTCGCGCCGGAAGAAAGAACAATCGTTGCAGGGATTGCCGAACATTATCAGCCGGAAGAATTGATTGGCAGCCAGGTCGTGATCGTCGCCAATCTCAAGCCGGCAAAATTGATGGGGGTCAATTCGCATGGCATGGTACTGGCTGCGAAAACCTTAATTGATGGTAAAGAGAAGCTGGTTCTTTCAAAGGTTCGAGAAACAGTGGCACCCGGCAGCAAGGTTGCTTGATAAAAAAGGAGAATGTATGTTTGTGGTCAATAATTTTATGTCGGCAGTTGCTCAGCTCCTAGATTTCCTGCTGACAGCCTATATGTGGATTCTTGTCGGTCGGGCGGTTATTTCTTGGGTCAATCCCGACCCATCAAATCCCATAGTCCGGTTCCTCTACGAGGTTACAGAACCGGTTTTGAGTCGTATCCGTCGATGGTTACCGATAAACATGGGAGGCATCGATTTTTCTCCGATGATTCTCATCCTCGGCATAATGTTTTTGCAGAGTTTTCTTATCCAGACTCTTCGACAGTTAGCCATGCGAATGGGATAAATAAAGAGATACCTGCCGCTAGGGTTTGTCGACGAAACCTCGGGACTGGAGATATATTGCAAATATTTTTTTAAAAATATACACATCTCAACAATCCAATCCCGATTGCTGTTGGGATTCCGGCATAAACATGAAAAAGGGAGTCAGCCATGCTCACACCGCAGGCAATAAAAGATCAAGATTTTCAGATTAAATTCAGAGGGTATGATGCGATCGAGGTAAAAGCCTATTTGGAATTGCTCGCCGAGGATTTTTTCGAGCTGACCGAACAGAATCGCATACATGGGGAAGAAATTGAGGCGTTGAAAACTGAGCTGGAGTTTCTCCAGAGGGAAAAAGACAATCTTGTTGCAGAGGTGCGGTTAAGTAAGGAAAATGCAGAAGGCATTCAATCTGAGATCGAACAAGGCAATAAACATAAAGATAAAGAAATCGGTGATATGATGGCCATGGTTGAGGGCGCGAAGGAGAGTGCTTTGGCCTTGGAGATGGAAAACAAGAACTTGCAGAATAAAGTGGAAGGACTGGAAGAAAAACTTGCCAGCAGTGTCGGGGTGAGTATCCATGAAAAGGCTGAAGTAGAGAAACTTCGGGCCAAAATAGAGCTGCTTGAAGAAGAAAATCGTGAACTGAAACAGCAGGGACTTGATTTTAAAACCACCATTCTCGCGGCTCAAAAGTTTGCCGACAGCCTGCGACAGAGCAGCGAAGAGGAAGCGCAGCGATTAATGGAAAATGCCCGTGCCGATGTACAGAGGTTCCGGGTCGAGGCCAATGCTGAACTGTCGAGACTGCCGAAAGAGATTGACAAGCTGCATCAGCAAAGAATAAAGGTGCGGGAGGAATTGCGGTCGATGCTCAACTCTTATCTTGAAGCATTGGAAATATTCCCCGAACAAGAAGGCGGGGAGAAGGAAGATGACCTTTCCGATCTTTTTGAGAGTATCCTCTTGCCGGATGATGAAACTTCCGATCCTGATGATATTGGTAATATTAATATGGACCTCTCCTGAGAGGAGCATGCCCTTCCTCTCGAAACTCATCGACGGAACCGTTCTGATTCGCCTGCATGTACAACCCAAGGCATCAAAAACCAGAATAACCGGGCTCTTTGACGGATGCCTGAAACTTGCCATCCTTGCTCCACCGGTTGACGGAAAAGCCAATGAAGAGGTAGTAAAATTTTTAGCCAGTACGTTGGCTATTCCGGGCCGGGATATTATTTTGAAATCGGGGACCAAGGGGCGGAGAAAGAAGATTCTCGTTAGCGGCTTGACTGAGGAAGAGGTGCGCCGCAAGCTTTCGTTAAAGCTTGTTGTTGACCCGTAAAGCAGACAAGAGGGGGGAATGAAAAGATATATTGTCGCAAACTGGAAATGTCATAAGTCGGGAGACGAAGGGCGGCGGTGGTTTGACCGTTTTGCCAGTCTCTATAAGCCGCACCCAGAGGTTCAGGTTGTCGTCGCACCTTCACTACTCTGTCTTGAGAATCTGGCGGTCCATGTTCATCATCTGGGCCTTGTAAATGTGTTCCTGGCTGTTCAGGATATCTCGCCTTTTCCCAGAGGTGGATATACCGGAGTGTTGTCGGGGCTTCTACTTGCGCTTGCGCGGCAACAAAAACGAGATAACGAAGGCTGCTGTATTGATGCCGGCCAGGATCAGTCCAAGGATACCGAGAGTGCCGATGAAGCTTGACTGTCGTGACATCCGGTCGGCGAGGATGAGAATGGAGGAGCCGACGATCAGCGCAGCGATGATCATGGCAATGCCCATAAGACGGCTGGAGGTGTCGAGTTGCTCTGAAAGGTGTTCTATCCTTTTTAGTTCAAGATTGAGAGTAAATCGGCTGTGTCTGGCATGGTCGAGAAAGCGCTGCAGATCGCCCGGCAAATCTTCCAAAATCTCAAAAGAGCTGGCAAGCGTTTTGAAAATCCGATTCCGGATCGCCCCCATGCTGTAACGGTTGACGATGATTTCTTGAATCTGCGGTTCGACGTGTGAGAGAACGTCAAAGGTCGGGTCGAAGTGGGCAGCCACTCCTTCAATGGTTGTCAATGCCTTGGTCAGCAACATCAGGTCTCCGGGGCACTGAATCCGATAGCGTTGCAGCATGCCGAAGAAATCGGAAAGCAGGCTGGTAATGTTCAGGTGCTGCAAGTCAGTGTTGCGGAAGTGTTCGGTGAGTTGCCGCAGTTCAAGACGGAAATCCCTGCTGTCGGTGACTGCCGGATCAACCTCGGTCAGTTCAATCACCACCCGGCACAATCGGTCAATATCCCCTTTTACTACCCCCGAAACAAGGTTGATCAACTGGTCCGTGGTCTTTCGGTCAAGTTGCCCTGTCATGCCGCAGTCTATAAAACAGAGTTTGCTGCCTGGCAGCAGAAAAATGTTGCCAGGGTGGGGATCAGCATGAAAGAAGCCAAACCGAAGGCACTGTTTGAAGACTGCATCCGTGCCGTTGGCGACGATGCTTCGTCGTTCCGCTGCGGTCAGATTTTCGGGTTGGACGGTTGCCAGAAGTCTGCCCTGTATCTCCTGCATGGTCAGCACATTTCGAGTGGTTGCCGTCCAATATACCTTGGGAAAACAGATGTTGTCATCACCTTCAAAATAGCGGCGCAGTCGCTCGGTCGATTGGCCCTCGATAACCAGATTGAGTTCTTTGAGCAGTTCCCTGGAAAACTCCTTTGCTACCGCTGTTGGGCTGTAGCCCAGATCGGAAAAATATTGCTGAAGGAGTTGCGCCAGACTCTCTACAAGGGCCATGTCTTCCTCGATCAGTTCTCTTGCTCCGGGGCGTAAGACCTTGATGACCACAGGTGTTCCATCCTGCAGGATGGCTCGGTGCACCTGAGCTATGGAGGCGGCGGCAAGCGGGGTCTCGTCAATGAAGGTGAAAATCTGGTCGAGTCGCCCCGGGAACTCCAATGTCAACACATTGTAAATTTCAGTAAAAGAGACATGCTGACAATTATCCTGGAGTTTTTTGAACTCACTCGCCCACTCCGGGGGGATAAGATCCGGACGGGTTGAAAGGATTTGGCCAAGCTTGACGAAGGTAGGGCCGAGTTCCTCGAGAACCATGCGGACGCGAACCGGCCGAGGCAGAGCGTCGCTGCCGTTGCCGGAAGGGATCTCGATCTCATCTTTGCTGCCGCCGAGGAGGCGATGCAGGCCGGTGTCCTGCACCAGCTGACGAAACCCGAATTTGCATAGTACTTTGATGATTTCGGCAAATCTTCGAGTGTTTCTGATGGTCCGTTTGATCGAGGTGATTTTCATTCGGAGGTGAAAATACTGAGAATGGCTTGATCACATTGTCGACTGAGCTTTAGTCTTTCAAACCACAGACCAAGATTGTCATCATTCCAGTTGAGCCCGCTCTCCTGCCAGAATTTGCCGGTTTCCGGTAAAAAATCAGCGAACATCTTTGACACATCTTCGGCTCTGAGAATTTCCGGGCCACAATACATGAGGGAGAGAATGTCGGCAACCTGGATGATGAGGGGATATTGGCGGAACGTAGTGGTATCCAGGGGGGCATGATGATAGCCTATGGCTGCAATCAGTTGTTCCGGGAGTAGCCACTTTTTTGCCAGCTCCAGCCCAACTTGGTCATGGCTGATGGTAAATTGTTTCTGTTCTTCGGCTATATCATTGAAAAGAGGATGGTTGGCAAGTTCCTGCAGGATCGGATACGTGGAGGGAAAGGTCAGGAACATCGCCAGTTTGCCGATGTCGTGAATGAGCCCGGCAATAAATAGCTCGCTTGGGGAGATACATAAGTGTTCGCCGATTATTTTCGCTGCCAGGCCACAGGTGAAGGTGTGCTCCCAGAAAAGACCGACCCTATGCCTGGTTTCCTTTGTCATTTTCGGAAACGATGAAAAAATTGCTTTACCGATGACAATATTTTTAATCTCCTGGTAACCGAGAACAACAACCGCTCGTTCAATAGTGCTTACCTCCCGGGGAATACCAAAAAATGCCGAGTTTGCCACCTTTAGGATGGTTGCGCACATAGCTTGATCCGGGAGGATGATCTGCATCAGATCATTGGCGCTGCTCTCGGGATTGGCCGTCACAGCCATAACTTTAGGAACGATCTCCGGTAAGGCCGGAAACGATTCTATTTGGGCGTTTATTGAACTAAGATAATGATCTGTCATGGTTGTAGCTGCGGGAAAGTATTGAACAAATCCATGCGGGCTTGTTCAAGGATGTGTTGGTCCAGGTTGAGCAGACGATTTTTTTCGATAACTGTGAAAACCTGGGCTACTAAAAATGGATCAAATTGCTTGCCCGCCCCTTTTTTTAATTCGAGGATGATCTCCTCGGCAGTCAGCTTTCTTCGGTAGGGACGTTCAGCATTCATCGCTGCAACCGCATCGACGAGACTGAATATTCTTGCACCAAGAGGGATTTCGTCACCTTTCAGACCGCGTGGATGACCGGTGCCGTCATACCGTTCGCCCTGGCACAGTAACACTTCACGTTCATTGGCGAAATAATCAAACAGAGTGGTAAGTTCAGTGAGTTTGAATGGCAAGTCGTCAATGATCTTTCGTTCCTTGTAAGATAACTGCTCGGGTTTGCTGATCAGGTCATTGTGGAGCAGAGAACGAAAACTGTTGCAGAGGGTGATGGCGTTGTGGAAGGTCTCGATATGTTGCCCTTGTAAACCGAGTTGTTGGCCGAGAAGGGTTATGTAATGGGTCACTGTCGCTGCATGGACCTGATGGTCGGGCCCGGCGACATTCTTGGCGAGAAGCTGAACTGAGGCGATTGCAGAACTTCTCGTCCTTTCCATGATCCGTTGCAAAGAGTCCTTGAGAAAGGCCATTGATTTTCTGGGGGTCAGTTGTTCTGAACAGCTGAGAGGATTGAACACCTGTAGCCTGTTGCGTCCCTTGGCTTTGGCCAAAAAGAGGGCAGTTTCCGCCATATTGATAAAATCGTCATGGCTCGCCGGGTTGTGAGTCTGCAGGCAGGCAAGGCCCATCGATACGGTAATTTTATGGGTTTTGGGGCCGTGGGTAAAGGGTTTCTCAGAACAGGCCTTACGAATTTTCTCAGTAAATGTAATGGCTTCATCGAGACCTGCGCCGGGCATGAGAACAACAAAATCTTCACCAGAAAATCGATAACAGGAATCAATGTTACGGGAGCTTGTTGTCAATCTCGCGGCCATTTCGTTAAGGATGAAATCACCATATTTTTGCCCGGAAATTTTGTTAACAGTATTAAAAAAGTCGATGTTGAGCAGCAGCAGGGAAAGATCTTTGCCGTTTTTTTTTGCATTCTCCATGACTTTCATGAGACTCGCGGTAAGGTGGCGGCGATTGAAAAGCCCCGTCAGTCCATCGCGGGTTGAAAGGGCATCAAGTTGCCGGTTGAGAGTCGTGTAGTTGGCATGATGCTCGACACTGATTCTCTGCACCTGACTGAGAAAGGCTATTCTGTGATGAAAAACGTCAAGGGGCGCGGGGACAAACATATAATCAAGCAAGAATGTGTCGCGATAATTTCGGAAAAAAGAAGGCAGGGAAGTCCCGGAACTGAGAAAGAGAATAGGAGTAGAAGGCGGCAAGGAAGAATGCTCGAAGAGCATTTGAATCTCGTCTTCAGGATCTGTAATGAGTATGAGTGTAGCTTTTCGCAATTCTTCTGCGGAAGGGATAACGCCTTGAGAAATACACAGAGCTGATGGACAGAGCGGATGGACAATCTCTTTGAGGCGATGGCCCGGGCTAAAATCCGAGGTCGTTAAATACCTATTGTCGGTCATGGCACAAATGGCTTTTTGGTTCAAGTTTCAAGGAGCGACAGGAATGTCATTATTCCTCGCATGTAGATTGACCATGCTCATAAATTATATATTGCCGCAACAGCAAAAAGCAAATTATTTAATTCCCTTTATGATTTCTATAAATATATGTATGGCAAAGACGGTTTTGGTCAGAAAGGAAGGGCTGATGGGACTGAATTATCATGCAGTGCAAAAGCCTGTTTAAGGATTGCGGTGAATGGCCCTTTGATCTGTTTGAGGGGGATGAGGGGCGGGAGCAGTGTCATGGTTTCGGTGACCGGAGGGGGCTGGGCGATTCGTAGATCTTGCTCAAGACCTTCGTTTGGTTGAAGGATTGCGTTCGAATGGAGAAATTTCAGTCTTTCAGAATCGGGGGAATCGAGATTGCGGAGAAAAGAGAGGATTTCTGAAAGGTCGTTTTGGCGCTGGAATTTGTTGATCTCCAAACAGATCTCGGCGTGTTCTTCTTGAAGAAGGAGGAATGTGTCGTGGTATGTCGCGATATTTTCAGCCAGGGAATGGTAGACAATTATCGCTAAACCCCGAAATCTTCGCCAGCGGGTGAATCCTTCTCCCCGCATCGCCATAAAAAGTTCTTGACCCTGAAGCGACGATTGCCGGCTGCAAACATTCAGCGCGTATTTTTCCGGCAGATCGACAAGATTAAGGAAGGAGCAAAAAAGACGTGGTTCCTGTAAAAGGAATTGCATTCTGCAAAGATGAAGACGAATTGCAGCATCAAGTTCTCGGCTGGCTTCCTGGAGCTTTGCCAGGTATTCTCTGGACTGGCCTTCAATACGGGTGCGGAAACCGAAATACCGGTTGGCCATCTCTTGTTTTACTTCATATGCGATGGCGTTTGCGAAATCTTCCATTCTAAAAGCGGATAGGTGAAGTGAAGGGGCGAGAAATCGCCAGCCAAACAATGGCATCTCATCAGTAAGGGTAGTATAGTATGGATGCTGAGAAGATGCACTGTACTTTTACATGGACAGAACAATGGCTTTTTACGAATCACGGGATGATGTTGCCGCGCAAATTAAAGAGCGGGCTGATATCGTGCAGATTATCGGGGAGTGCGTCGAGCTAAAGCGAAGCGGAGTGCGCTTTCTCGGGCGGTGCCCGTTTCATGGCGAAAAAACTCCCTCATTCTCAGTACACTCGGGCCAGCAGTTTTACCATTGTTTTGGCTGCGGGGAGTCGGGGGATGTGTTCAGCTTTATGATGAAATATCATAATTTTGATTTCCCAACCGCTTTAAAGGAACTGGCCAAAAGATATCAGATTGAATTACCGGAACGTCGTCGGTCGAAAGAAGATGAGCAGCGGATTCAAAGAAGCGAACAGCTTTTTACCGTCAACGAGAAATGCGCTACGATTTTCAGTCGATATCTGCAGGATGCGCCGGGTGCGGGGATCGCCCGCGCCTATTTAATTAAAAGGGGCGTCAGTCCAGAGCTGCTGGCCCGGTTTCGTATCGGTTATGCCCCTGCGGTTGAAGAAGCCGGCTGGAATTTTCTTGGTGGCCAACTCGGGAAAGAAGAAATGAAAGCCGCTGTTGAAGCGGGTTTGTTGGTGGAAAAGGAACAAAGCGGCAGCTATGACCGCTTCCGGGACCGGATACTCTTTCCGATCTCGGATATCAGTGGCCGGATCTGTGGCTTTGGCGGAAGGATTGTCGGGGAGGGGCAGCCTAAGTATCTCAATTCACCAGAAAGCCTGGTGTTTAACAAGGGTAAATTGTTGCTCGGCCTGTTTCAGCAAAAAGAATATATCAGGCGACAAAATCATGCCGTGCTGGTCGAGGGGAATTTCGACCTCATTTCCTTGGTTGCCCATGGCTGCAATAATGTGGTGGCACCCCTGGGAACCGCTTTGACCCGGGAGCAACTCCGACTCCTGAAGCGTTTTGCTGAGAAGGTGACTCTTTTATTTGACGGGGATGATGCCGGGCGAAAGGCTGCCGTCAGGGCCGTTCCGCTTTTTCTTGCTGAACAGATTCCTGGCCGGGTTGCCTTTCTCCCGACCGGACATGATCCGGACACCTTTATTCGGGAGAAGGGTTTGGCGGAAGTGGACACTCTTCTTGAACAGGCAGTGGCCTTGCCCGAATTTGCTCTTGACCAGATGACGGAGCGGCACGGACTTACTCTAGACGGCAAAAGTAAAATCTTGGGTGAGTTAAAACCATTGATCGCTGCTGCGGCTTCCCCCTTACAACGCGCACTCTTCGTCTCCCATTTTGCTGAAAAACTTGGATTGACGGTGGACCAACTTGATGCAAATTTCGAACGTGCATCAGAGCTGCCTACAGAGCCACAATCCCGGCCGGTTAAAAAGGTCAAAACAGAACAGGTAGGGCCGCTGGCCATGGCGCAGCGCCAACTTGTCGAATTCATGATTCTCCAACCCCGGTATTTTTTTAAACTGGCTGAAGCTGGTCTTAGGAATTGCCTGGCCGGGGGGATTGGGGAAATGCTTTTTTTGGAGCTGGAATGTCTGCTCACTGCAAATCCTCAGGCGGAACCAGAAGAATTATTGACTGTGCTGGCGGAAGGTGCTGAGCGAAGTCTGGTTGCTGAGCTTCTTCTTCGAACTCCTGTTCATTCATCGAAGGAAGACGAAAACAGTTCTGACAACGAGATTGCAGATTTGCTTGAATATCTGCAAAAATTTCAATTGAAAAAGCAGTCCGATGAATTAATGCAACGCATTGAACTGGCCGAAAAAACTGGTGATCACTACATCTTGCAAGAGTTGATGGCAGAGCAGGTGAAAATCACCAGAAAGCTGCATGGCCAGATCTTGTAAGCATGCAGCTTTTGGCAGCAGAGTGGAGGGATCCTATAGCCAAAGAATGTAAGAATCTAATTACTTTTAGTTTTTAGAGAAAATACCTTGACATTTCCACCTGTTTCGTTTGATTGGAGGGGATGAATCCGAATTGTCGCCAGGTAGCAGAATTTTCGGATAGGGGGTGAGATTGCTGAGAAACACTGTCATACTGGTTTTACCGCGGTTTGAACAAAGGAGATTTGCATGACGTTGGCAGGAAAAGAAGACGATACAATCAGGGAGGCCGATGAGGTTATGAGAGAATACGATTTGGAAGACGACTCATCATCTTATGGATTAACTGATGATTTTACTGAAGATCTTGCTGATGAAATGGTTGTTTCCTTAGATCTTCCGGAGGGCCCGCAAGAGAAAAGAATGTCTCAAGATCAAGAACGTCGAAGCAGTATCCTGATTGACCGGCGCAAGAAAGACAGGCGAAGGGCTGCACGATATTCCGAGGAGCAGGACAAAGAAACCAAATCAAAGGGTTCTATCGATCCGATGAATATCTATCTCCGTGAAATGGGAACTCTTACCCTTCTCAATCACGAAGAAGAATTGAAGCTTGCTAAAAAAATGGAGGGCGGCAAACAAAAGGTTCAGAATGTTGTTCTCAAAGCTCCGCTTGCGATCCCTGCCTTACGTGAGGTGATTAGAGGCCTTGACAGCAACAGTGACAGGATTTGCCAGATTCTTGGCGGAATTCTCGACAACAAACCAGGCACCGTAAAAAGGGAAAGTCGGGATTTTATTGATCGCGTCGAACAGGCTGTTATCCTGAATGATAAGAGAAATGGTTTGCTGGCGATGTATCTCCAATTGCCTGAACATACTGACGAAGCAGCTAACCTTTTTCAGGAAATTCTTCGGATAGGGGAAGAAATTGCCGGATTGTTTGCCGAAAAATTTATATGTGCCGAATGCATCAAGGCGATGGCAGACGGACTTGAAGAATTGTCGAAGCGTTTTCGGAAAGTCTTGGTTGAGTTGATAAATCAGCATAGCAATCAACTGCCTGCAGCCGCCCATGCCGCTTTGCCTGAAGTCCTTTCGAGGCTAGTCAATCGTCAAATGCTTGAAGAATCCGGTATTGATCAACTGCAGTTGCAACATACTCTCCATGAAATTGATGCCGGTTGGGACATCTATAAACAGGCAAAAGAGGGTCTGGTGCGGGCGAACCTGCGCCTGGTGATCTCTGTTTCCAAGAAATTTGTAAATCGTGGCCTGCAATTCTCCGATCTTATCCAGGAAGGCAATATCGGTCTCATGAAGGCCGTGGAAAAGTTTGACTATCACCGTGGTTACAAATTCAGCACCTATGCAACCTGGTGGATCAGGCAGGCCATAACCCGCGGCATTGCCGACCAGGGACGGACGATCCGCCTCCCCGTACACATGATTGAGACGATCAATCGACTACTCAGGGTGTCCAAGGATTTTCTCTTGGAAGAGCATCGGGAGCCGACGCCGGAGGAGATGGCCATGCAACTGGGGACAGAAGTCGGCAAGGTTAAGTCGGCGTTGAAGATTGCCAAAGATGCTATTTCGCTCGACACCCCGGTGGGTGATGATGGTGAGACGTTTCTTGGCGACTTTTTAGAGGATAAGGAAAAACTTGGGCCGGATGAAGTGTCTATGGTCGCAAGTCTTAGAGAATGCTTAAGCCAGGTAATGTCCTCGCTTTCTCCGCGAGAAGCCAAGGTGCTGAGATTGCGATATGGAATTGATGTGGATTGTGATCATACCCTTGAGGAAGTAGGCAAGTGCTTCGCAGTGACCAGAGAGCGAATTCGCCAGATTGAGGCTCAAGCAATAATGAAATTAAAGCATCCTTCCCGAGTTGAAGAGTTGAGAGTGTTCATGACCGATTAAAGGTTCATGTTAGGCTGTGGTTGAGCTGGAAAATTTGTGGTTTTCGGGACGGACGACGATTGAAATGGAAGAGAGACCGGAGGCTGCTCCGTTAAACGATTTTTTGGATAGAGAGGCAGGCAAAATTGGTAGCCACGCTCGATTGGATACGTCTCAGCTTGGTGCCTGGGCTGGGGCTCTCCAGTTACTGGCGTCTGATTGACCACTTTCACTCCCCCACAGCAGTTCTCTGTGCATCAAGAAAAGAACTTCTCCAGGTGCAGGGAATTCGCGAGCAGCAGGTGTCGGGACTTTTTTCAAGAACTGACATTGCAGGTAGTGGGCAGAGAGAGTTAGACCGGCTGACGGCTGCCGGCGGGTGTGCACTTTCCTTCGAGGATGCCAGTTACCCCCCTTTACTCCGGCAACTTACCGATCCCCCGCCGGTTTTGTATGTGCTTGGTCGGAAAGAGTTGTTGAGCAGACCAGCGGTTGCCATAGTCGGTTCACGGGCAGCTACTACTTACGGAAGAAAAATCGCCTATAATCTGGCCACTAAGCTCTCTGCCTCCATGTTGACCGTTGTTTCCGGTCTGGCACTGGGGATAGATGCCGAATCCCATGCCGGATCCCTGGCCGGGCAAGGCAGCACTGTCGCTGTTCTAGGCTGCGGGCTGGATGTGGTCTATCCCCGACAAAATTCGCAGCTTTTTGTTAAAATCGCCGAAACCGGGGCATTGGTATCAGAGTATCCCTTAGGAACTCGTCCTGAAGGTTTCAGGTTCCCTGCCCGAAACAGGATTATTGCCGGGTTGAGCAAAGGTGTTGTGGTCGTCGAAGCGGCAAAACGTTCCGGTTCGCTCATTACTGCGCAGATTGCTCTCGATTGCGGGCGTGAGGTTTTTGCAGTGCCCGGCCATATCGATTCATGCAAGAGCGAGGGAGCTCATTGGCTGTTGAAACAGGGGGCTAAACTGGTTCAGAGCGCCGCCGATATTATCGAAGAACTTGATATGCCTTATTCTTTTGGTGACCCTCAAAATTCAGGGATCAAACAAGAGAGCAGTTTCAGTCTTGATCCGGATGTGGCGGCACTGCTTGGTCACCTTGATTCCTATCCCCAGATGCGAGAGGGACTCATTGGCAAGACCGGCTTTTCCCCGGCACGGATCAGTGAATTGCTGCTTTTTCTTGAATTGGAAGGCTGGATAGAAATGTTGCCGGGGGACAGGGTGCGGAAAATATCACCCCTGGCATGACGCCGTAGCCCTTCACTTGGAGGGAGTATCTCAAATAAGGGAAAACTGAGGAAAGCAATGAATCAAGTAATGCGCATGGCACCGTCGATATTGTCTGCTGATTTTAGCCGGTTGGGTGAAGAAATTCGAGCGGTTGACGAGGCAGGAGCAGATATTATCCATATCGATGTTATGGATGGGCACTTCGTTCCCAATATCACTATCGGTCCATTGATTGTGCAAGCAGCACGAGCCGTTACCGGTAAAGTGCTTGATGTCCACTTGATGATAACTGATGCGGATCGGTATGTCGATGCCTTCGCTGCTGCAGGTGCCGACTGGATAACCGTACATGTTGAGGCCTGCAGTCATCTGCAGAGAACTGTATCAAGAATACGGGAACTCGGGAAGAGACCTGGAGTTGTCCTTAATCCAGCGACGTCCCTTGCAACTCTCGACTATATCCTTCCAGAAATTGATCTGGTCATGTTGATGTCGGTTAATCCAGGCTTTGGCGGGCAATCGTTTATTTCCTCGACACTCACAAAGATTGAACAGCTGAGACGGCGGATAGCTTCGCAGAAGCTGCAAGTGGATATCGAGGTTGATGGCGGAGTAAGTGTCAAGACAATCGCCGATATTGCCGCAGCCGGTGCAAACATTTTTGTTGCGGGCTCGGCGGTGTATGGCAGTGATGATTACCGGCAGACTATTGCGACTCTTCGAAAACTTGCCGAAGTTGGCTCAAAACGTGGTTGTCAATAAGCACTGGAGGGGGAGGGGTGATGCATCAATTTAAAGGACTTGTAGATGCAGATGTGTTTCCGGAACTGGTCAGACTGGCTCAAAAACCTTTTGACTTAACCGCGAATCAGGCCTTGCAGGCGGATGGGCGACTTGCCAGGTATGTGTGTCGCTCAAAGCTCTGGAAACTTCATTATGGGACTGAAAGAATAGATGATTCGGTGCTGATCAGGTTGCAGGAACTTGCGGATGAATTGGGATTGGTCGAGCAGTTCAAGATGATGCGGCGTGGGAAGGTGATGAACCAAATAGAGGGTTTTGCCTCCGAGAATCGCCAGGTTCTGCATACTGCCAGTCGCGATATCTTTGATACACATCCGGCCGAACCTCAGGCAAGCAATGAGGCGCGGCGTGAGATCGAAAAATTGAAAACCTTTCTAGCCGATCTAGAAACAGGTCAAGTGGTTAATAAAAACGGTCAGCCTTTCGATACCATGGTTCAAATAGGCATAGGTGGATCTGATCTTGGGCCGCGATCGATTTTTGAAGCCCTAAAAGCCTATGGCATTTCAGGGCGAAAAGTTGGGTTCATTGCCAATGTCGATCCCGATGACGCCGCCCAGGTGCTTGCCGAGGTGAATCTCGCCACAACCCTTGTCAACATAGTTTCAAAGAGCGGTACAACGCTTGAAACTCTCACCAACGAACAACATGCGCGCCAGGCCCTCTTAAGAGCCGGGCTTGATCCTGCACACCATTGCATCGCCGTGACCGGTGAAAAAAGCCCGATGGATAACCCGGAAAGATATTTGCGTTCCTTCTACATGTTCGATTACATTGGTGGCAGATACAGTTCTACCTCCATGGTTGGAGCCGTGATGCTCGGTTTTTATATGGGCTTTCCCGTGGTAATGGAATATCTGGAGGGAGCCAATATTGTTGATCGTGAGGCGGAAGAGACCGATATCCGCAAAAATATTCCTCTGCTTCTCGCATTACTGGGAATCTGGAATCACAATCTTCTAGGATATCCTACCCTGGCTGTTCTCCCCTACAGCCAGGGACTCCATCGTTTTCCGGCACATCTTCAACAGTGCGATATGGAAAGTAATGGAAAATCAATAGACCGAAAAGGGGCCGCGGTGGCCACCAAGACCGGGCCGATAATTTGGGGTGAGCCTGGAACTAACGGACAACACGCCTTTTACCAACTCCTGCACCAAGGTACCGAGAAGGTGCCAGTAGAATTCATTGGTTTTCGCCATTCTCAGTACGGTATGGACGATGTCGTCATTGGATCAACTTCGCAACAGAAATTGCTGGCGAATCTATTTGCGCAGATGGTGGCAATGGCAGTAGGGCAGTCGTCCGACAACCCCAATAAAAACTTTCCCGGAAATCGTCCCTCGTGTCTTCTTTTTGCAGACAAACTTACACCAAAGGTGATGGGAGCCCTACTGGCACTGTATGAAGCAAAAATTGCCTTCCAGGGGTTTGCCTGGAATATAAATTCTTTTGACCAGGAAGGTGTGCAATTGGGTAAAGCTTTGGCGACCGGCTTTCTCCACGCCATGACTGATTCGTCGGCGGTCTCAGCAAGTCTTGAAAAAGTCTTCCTGAATCAGTTGGTTGATGCATTTTAACAAAGAATAATTTTCTGAATGACAGTTCATTTACGGGCCGAATGTCTATTGGATTTTTGTTGACAAAAGCATCTTGCAAAGCTATTCTGGCACCCTAATTCGAAAATTCATAATCTTGTTTCCCGAGCCTGCGCCTGATAATGAGTGTGTCAGGAAAATGAAGCGATGATTACGATGTAAAAGATAAGCCGAAGGCTGAATCCCGGTTTTAAGTAAAAAAAATTGGTAAAGGTTGTAGTATAAACAGTAATTTAAAGGAGGAAATCATGGCAAAACGTGAGACGCCCTTGTTGGACCAATTGGAGAGTGGCCCGTGGCCAAGCTTCGTGACCGACATTAAGCGCCAGGCGGAAACCAAGCCTGAGTGTTGGGATATTCTTGGTATCCTGGAGTTGTCCTACAAAGAGAGGATCACCCATTGGAAACACGGCGGTATCGTCGGTGTTTTCGGATACGGTGGCGGTATTGTTGGACGTTACGCTGATGTTCCCGAGCTGTTCCCAGGTGTTGAGCATTTCCACACCGTTCGTGTTGCTCAGCCTGCTTCAAAGTATTATACCAGTGCCAATCTTCGTCAGTTGATGGCCCTATGGGAGAAATACGGTTCAGGTATGACCAACTTCCATGGTTCAACCGGTGACATCATTCTTCTTGGCACCCGTACCGAGAACCTCGAGCCCTTCTTCTGGGATCTGACCCACGACATGGGCCAGGATCTTGGCGGCTCCGGTTCCAACCTGCGTACTCCCGCCAACTGTATTGGCGAGTCCCGCTGCGAGTGGTCCTGCTATGATACCGAAGACGTGTGTCACTCCTTGACCCTGCATTACCAGGATGAGATTCATCGCCCCGCATTTCCTTATAAGTTTAAGTTCAAATTCTCCGGTTGCCCGAATGACTGTGTTGCCTCCATCGCTCGTTCCGATATATCCGTTATCGGCACCTGGAGAGATGCAATCCGCATTGATCAGGCTGCTGTGAAAGAGTATGTGGCCGGCAATTATCCCGCCAACGGTGGTGCCCATAGCGGCAGAAACTGGGGTAAGTTTGACATAAACAAGGAAGTTATCGACCTCTGTCCGACTGAATGTATGTGGATGGAAGGCGCAGAGTTGAAGATCGACGAAAAGGAATGTACACGTTGCATGCATTGCATCAATGTTATGCCCCGTGCTCTGCGTCCAGGTCTTGACAAAGGAGCCTCTATCTGTGTTGGTGCAAAAGCTCCGATTCTTGATGGTGCACAGTTTGCCACCTTAATCGTTCCATTTATCAAGGTTTCCAAAGACAATGACTTTGAGGAATTGATTGAGTTTATTGAGAAGGTGTGGGACTGGTGGATGGAAGTTGGCAAGAACCGTGAGCGTGTTGGTGAAACCATGCAGCGTGTAGGGTTGCCGACCTTCCTCTCTGTAATGGGAATTGAACCGATTCCACAGCATGTTAAAGAGCCTCGAAGCAATCCGTACATATTCTGGAGAGAAGAAGAGGTTGAAGGTGGTTTTGCGCGCGACATCGATGAATTCCGTGCTAAACACAAGGCCTAGTGCTGTAATAATTTGAGCTGATAATTCATATTAGAAATAAGGAGATTTGCCATGGGTTACAATCCACAAAAGCCAATGGAAGGCCGTATCTCAGATCTTGGCCCACCCCATTACGAAAAATTTTTCCCGCCAGTCATAAAAGCCAATAAAGGCAAATGGTTGTGGCATGAGATTACTCAGCCAGGGGTTTTAATGCATAAATCCGAGACCGGTGACGAGGTTTACTCGATCCGCGTTGGTTCCCCTCGTTTAGTATCTGTTGAATATATTCGTGAAGTCTGTGATATCGCTGACAAGCATTGCGATGGCTTCTTACGTTTCACTACTCGAAACAACATTGAGTTCATGGTTGACTCCCGAGCCAAGGTTCAACCGCTTCTTGATACTCTTGCCAGCTACGGCAACAAGTATCCGGTCGGCGGAACCGGAGCTGGTGTAACCAATATCGTTCATACTCAGGGGTGGGTACATTGTCATACCCCCGCGACCGATGCCTCTGGTGTCGTAAAGGCGGTTATGGATGAACTGTTTGACTATTTTACCTCCATGACTCTACCGGCACAGGTGCGTATTGCACTTGCCTGCTGTCTGAACATGTGTGGTGCTGTTCATGCATCCGATATCGCTATTCTCGGTATTCATCGAAAACCGCCGATGATCGATAATAAGCGCATCTCCGGTGTGTGTGAACTGCCTCTCGCCATCGCTTCTTGCCCGCTGGGTGCTGTTAAACCGGCCAAAGCGATTGTAGATGGCGTGGAAATTAAATCGGTTAAAGTCACAGTTGAGCGTTGTATGTTCTGTGGTAACTGCTACACCATGTGTCCGGCTATGCCTCTTGCTGATCCGGAAGGTGACGGTATTGCCATTCTGGTAGGCGGGAAGGTTTCCAACAGAATCAGTGCTCCGAAATTCTCCAAGCTGGTTATCCCCTTCTTGCCGAATACTACCCCGCGCTGGCCGGAAACAGTAGCCGCAGTCAAGAAAATCCTCGTTGCTTATGCAGCCGATGCGAGAAAATACGAACGTATCGGTGAATGGGCAGAGAGGATTGGTTGGGAAAAATTCTTTGAGAAATGTGATATCCCGTTCACTGAGAAGAGCATCGACGACTATCGTCTTGCTTATGACACCTGGCGTACTACTACGCAGTTTAAGTTCACCAGTCATATCAAGTAATAAGACAAGAATGTTGTTTGCGGGCCAGGCAGCGATGTGTTGCCTGGCCCATTGATGCTTTCTTCTTCAACCTGCTTATAGGAGTACAATTATGGCACTAAGTAAAGAAGAACTCAAAAAAGCCATCGAGGAGAAAGCGCTAACCTCTCCGAAGCCGCAGCTGTACATAAAGGATTTTTACGCCTGTGATCCTGATACCAAGCCAAGAGATATGAAAAACGTAGCGAACGAAATGGTACGTGAAGGAAAGTTGATGTTCTGGTCTTCCGGTTCAACCACCATGTATGCTATTCCCAGCCGTATTAAGAACGAAGAAGGCGCCGGCGGAATCGGAAATGTAGAATAATCTAATCGAGCCCGTTTATTTTAAAAAGCATAAGGCAGAATATTCCTTATGCTTTTTTTGTTTGCAATGTATCCAATCCATTCTTTCGACACCGTCCCCTCAACCAACTCCCTTGCCAAGAAGCTTGCCAAAAATGGGGCTCCACACGGCACTGCTGTTATTGCCGCCAATCAAACAGAAGGTCGCGGCCGACTTGGCAAGAACTGGCATTCAGTAGTCAACAAAGGCCTCTATTGCTCGATTATTGTAAGACCGCGACTTGCAGTTCAGGATTTTCCCAAAATCACTTTGGCTGCAGGCCTTGGAGTTGCGGAAGCGATAGATCGCATTGCAGGCGGATTCTCACAGCTTAAATGGCCGAATGACATTTTCTTAGATGGCAAAAAGTGCGGGGGAATATTGACTGAATCTTCAGCTCTGAATGAGCCGGAAATACAACGATTCGCCGTAATAGGCATCGGGCTGAACCTCAGTTCTTCCTTAGAGGATTTCCCAGAAGATCTTCGCAGGAAGGTTACCTCCATATTTCTTCAGACAGGTACCTGTCCTGACGCTTCTCATGTTTTCTTAACTCTTCGCGACGAAGTACTGCAACAGCTGGAGCTTTTCTATAGCGACGGTTTTAGATCGATTCTTGCAGCCTGGAAGCAGCGAGACTTCCTGCTTGGCAAGCACATGGAATGTGTAGGGTCCGACGGAAAAATAATTACCGGTGTGTCTTTAGGGCCTGACGAAGAAGGACAACTTCACGTCAAGGACGGGGATGGGCAGATACATACAGTTTTGTCAGGTGATATCAGCCTTGCCGGAAAGGAATGAACCGACAGATGCATACCACAGGCATCTATCGGTTCATTAAACGAAAGGGCTTAAAAACGCCTGTTAATATCTGTAATACTCCGGTTTATATGGGCCGTTGACAGGTACACCGATATAATCGGCCTGTTCTTTGCTCAGCTCGGTGAGATTTGCACCGATTTTTTTCAAATGCATTTTGGCAACCATCTCATCCAGATGTTTTGGCAGGAAGTATACCCTGTTTTCGTATTTGTCCGAGTTCTGCCAGAGTTCGATTTGCGCCAGAACCTGGTTGGAAAAAGAGTTACTCATAACAAAACTTGGGTGTCCTGTGGCACAGCCAAGGTTCACCAGCCGACCTTCAGCTAGTACAATGATTTTCTTTCCGTCCGGAAAAATGACATGATCAACCTGAGGTTTAATGTTGTCCCATGGCAGGTCACGGATTCCGGCGATATCGATTTCTGAGTCAAAGTGGCCAATGTTGCAAACAATGGCTTGGTCTGGCATTTTTTCCATATGTGCCCGGGTAATAACACGCAGATTACCTGTGCAGGTGACGAAAATGTTTCCAAGGCGGGCAATTTCATCCATGGTCACGACTCTGTAGCCTTCCATGGCCGCCTGAAGGGCACAAATAGGATCAATTTCAGTGATATAAACGGTTGCGCCCATGCCTTTTAATGCCTGGGCACAGCCTTTGCCTACATCGCCATAACCAACCACTACGGCATTTTTTCCAGCTATCATTACATCGGTCGCGCGCTTGATTCCGTCGATAAGGGATTCTCGGCAACCATAGAGGTTGTCAAACTTCGATTTTGTCACAGAATCATTGACATTTATGGCAGGACAAGCGAGTCTACCAGCTTTTGCCATTTCATTGAGGCGGTGTACTCCAGTGGTGGTTTCTTCGCTAATGCCACGTATCGCTGCCAATTCTTTTTGGTATTTCTCATGGAGAACCAACGTGATATCACCTCCATCGTCAAGTATCATGTTGGGCCGCCAATCGTTCGGACCAAAGATAGTCTGGTCGATACACCACCAGAATTCTTCCTCGTTCTCGCCCTTCCAGGCAAAAGTGGGGATGCCGGCAGCTGCAACGGCAGCTGCCGCATGGTCTTGGGTTGAGAAGATATTGCAGCTCGACCATCGCAATTCGGCGCCCAATTCAACTAGGGTCTCCATGAGAACTGCGGTTTGTATTGTCATGTGCAGACAGCCGGCAATACGTGCACCTTTGAGGGGAGCCTTGCTACGATATTCTTGGCGTAAAGCCATAAGACCGGGCATTTCGGTTTCAGCTATGGCAATTTCTTTTCTTCCCCACTCGGCAAGGGCCATATCAGCGACTTTATAATCAGTAAATTCTTTTGTCATTGTCTTGTTTTCCATTCTTCTTTTCAATTTTTAAGTACTGCTGTAATTGCTGCTGCAGTTATCATTATTTGAGTTTTGCAGCATCACGGAGAATCGCTGCTTTGTCAGTTTTCTCCCATGTAAAGGCAGCAAGTTCGCGACCGAAATGACCGTAAGCAGCGGTGGCGAGATAAATTGGCCTTAAAAGGTCAAGCTGTTGAATAATTGCCTTGGGTCGCAGATCAAAGTGATCGGTAATGAGTTTCTTGATTTCAGAGTCAGAAATCTTGCCGGTGCCAAAGCTGTTGACGTTGATAGATACTGGTTGGGAAATACCAATAGCATAGGCAACCTGCACCTCAATTTCATCAGCCAGACCGGCGGCGATTAAATTTTTGGCAACATACCTTCCATAGTACGAGCTCGATCTGTCAACCTTCGAGGGATCTTTGCCGGAAAACGCTCCACCGCCATGCGATCCTTTACCGCCATAGGTATCAACGATAATTTTTCGGCCGGTCACACCACAGTCACCTACCGGACCACCGATAACGAATCTGCCGGTGGGGTTGATATAAAATTTAGTGTTGGCATCGATCATTTTGGCAGGGAGAATCGGTTTAATGATTTCTTCCATTACGCCTTCTTTGAGGTCAGCATAGCTAACAGATTCATCGTGTTGCGTGGAAAGAACAATTGCTTCAATTCTTAATGGAACCTTGTTAACATACTGGATGGTCACCTGGCTTTTAGCATCAGGTCGCAACCAGGGAAGGATATTGGCTTTACGCACATCTGCCTGACGTTTGGTGAGTTGATGGGCCAACGAAATCGGCATTGGCATGAGAGTGTCTGTTTCATTACAGGCGTAGCCAAACATCAGTCCCTGGTCCCCGGCACCTTGCTCAAGATCGACACCTGTTCCTTCGTTGACGCCTTGGGCTATGTCTGGAGATTGTTTGTCAATGGAGGTAATGACGGCACATGATTGCCAGTCGAAGCCCATATCCGAAGAGTTGTAGCCAATTTGTTTAATAGTCTGGCGGACGACATCCGGCATATCGACCCAAGCTGAAGTGGTGATTTCTCCTGCAATCACAGCCATACCGGTAGTAACCAAAGTTTCACAACCAACTCTGGCAAATGGATCTTGTTTAAGAATGGCATCGAGGATGGCATCTGAAATCTGATCGGCAACTTTATCAGGGTGCCCTTCAGATACAGATTCTGAGGTAAAAAGGTAATCTGACATAAAAACTCCAATAGATGAATCAGTAAATTTAACCAACACCCAATGAGGGCGACTAGTTCCTTTAAAAAATATATCCAAAAAAACAAGGATTGAATTTCCCCAAGCACCAATTATGTATAATGAATAAAAAGACGTATTATACACAATATTTTTGGAAAGCAAGGGGAAAAGTGTGGTTATTGTAAAAATATTTACAGCTGTCAAAACTTTCTAATTTAATATGCAGTCCCTTGAGACATTGAACTGTGTCGCTTGCACTGATGAAAAACGATGATTATGATGGCGACACATATAATTACCCACCAATTGGTACCAGTATTTTATTTAGTAAGGTCTACTTGATAACCTCTGCTGACAAGTAAAGGTGTGTCTTATAATTAATAAAAGGATTTTCAAGAATGTCTATAGAGGATGCAAGGGAAGTGCTGCGCATAGAAGAAGAGGGTTTGGCGGCGATTCGTGAACGTATTGGCGAAGAATTTATAAGGGCTGTTGAAATGATTCTTGTCGGTCCTGGCAGGGTGGTCATCACCGGTATCGGGAAATCGGGGATAGTCGGGCAAAAGATTGCGGCTACCATGAATAGCACCGGCACCTCGTCATTTTTTCTTCACCCGGTAGAAGCAATGCACGGTGATCTTGGTATGGTGATGCCTGGAGATGTGATTCTCGCCATCTCCTACTCGGGAGAAACTCCTGAATTGAATGCCTTGCTCTTTACCCTGAAAAAACGCGGCAATAGAATTATTGCAATGACCGGCGAAAAAAAGTCCTCTTTAGCTCTCGTGGCCGACATCATGCTGGACATCAGAGTTCCTAAAGAGGCTTGTCCTTTAGGCTTGGCACCGACTGCCAGTACCACGGCAACGCTGGCAATGGGAGACGCTCTTGCTGTAGTACTGCTGAATAGAAAAAAATTCCAGGAAGGGGATTTTCGCCAAAATCATCCCGGTGGCAGCCTTGGGCAAAGGTTAAAGGTGCGAGTGACGGAGGTAATGTTTGCCGGTAAGGATATTCCGGCAATTGCTCCTGATACCTCAGCGACAGAGGCCATCAGGGTACTTAACGAAAAGAATATGGGGGTGGTGCTGGTGGTTGATGGCATGAAAAAAGTTTTGGGAATAGTCACCGATGGTGATGTTCGTCGCGCCATCGCCCAGGCCCAGTCAATTTCCGGGATGAACACTGCGCAATTGATGACTAAAGATCCCATCTGTATAGACAGTACACGACTTGCGGCAGATGCATTGAGTATCATGCAGACCCATGAGATTACCGCCCTGCCGATAATTGATGAGGACCGTACAATTCTAGGTCTTTTGCATCTTCACAATTTGCTGGGGAAAGGGGAGTTCCGTTTCCTCGTTTAATTAAGCATTAATAGCGGGCATCTTGGGTGTAGCAGCAGGTTATTGTTGCTCGGAAAAGAAATCCCAGTGGTTGCTTACCTTGTCATACGAATAGAACATGATCAGCGTCATAGGCCGGCCTCGACCGGTTTCGGTGCATTGCATCTTGAAAATCATTCTTCCATTCGCTTCTTTTACGTAAGTGATCACAGGAGTGTTGAGGTTCTCGGGAATGGCAGAAGTATAATTTGCCGCAAAAAGTGAGCGAAAATTGTCTTTCAAATATTGTTCCTTGTCGGCTTGATAAATCCTTTCATCAAGTACCTGAATGGTAGCAATACAGGCCTTTTTGGTCTCAAGAAATTCATCTTCGGCAGCAAAGCCACTGTTATTGATAGTTGCCACAATCTGCCGGAAAGCATTTCTCGCAGCAGTCAGGTCTTTCTTGTCGTCTTGAAGGATTTTTGCGGCTTGACGGTCTCTAATTATTGTTGTTTGAAGGATAATTCGATCAATTTTTTTCCTGGTTACTTGTGAGTCGGTCAACTTAATTGTTCCTTGATTGGCCGAACGAATTGAAACGGCCTTGTTGTACTCTTGTATGGCCTCATTCCAGGCCCCGGATATGAAAGCCTTGTTCCCCATATCGATGGTTGCATAGAGTTCGGCGCGGCTGATATTTTCGCGGAGTGCATCTATGGTTTCCTGCGGCGCTATTTTACCCTCTTCTACTGTCGGCAGGACTGATTTGTAGGAAGATATGGCGTTCTGCCAATCAGCCTTGGAAAAAAAATCGTCGCCCTGCTTGCGGAAATCCTCAAAGTTACATTTAGCCAAAGCTGAGCTCAATTCGACAGCATACCGTTGTCGATCTTTTTCAGGCAGAGATTCAAGGAGGCTCCTGGCTTTTTTGATTTCAGAGGCGGCTTCCTGCCACTTATTGCTAGCAAGCAAAGTGCTGGCAGAGCTAAACACCATGCTGAATCGTGTGAAATTAAGCTTGCTTTTTATATCTTCAATAACACTTGGAGAAACCAGGGTGCTCTTGCTGGTGATGGTTAAAAATTTGATGAATCGCTCTTCTGCTTGTGTCCAGTTTTCTTGGTCAAATAATTCCTCCCCCTCTTTTTGTAGCTGATTATAACTAATTAATGCAGCTGCGTCTTTCTTGGGTAGATATTTCCCCTCTACTAGAATTTTACCGGCAAGTCCTTGGGAAAGCTTCTCAGAGACAAGGATTTCATTGATGCTGTTTCGGAGCTCTTTAACTCTGCTTTGCTGAATAAATTGAATGTTGGATAAGCTCTCAAGAGCATTATCGCAGGATAATTTACCGAAATCAAACTGCTCATTGTCAATCAAGGATTTGCATTTGCTGAGAGCAGCACTGGATGCATCAATTTTTCCCTGGGCGCTAAAATGGTAAAACCAACCAGCTGAAAGGATCACCAAAAATATTCCTATCACAAAAAAGAATGCAATTTTACCGCTAAGGCGTTTTTTTGTAAGGAATGAATCGCTCTTCTTAGTAGGAGGAGGAGGTGGTGGCGGTTTGCGTTTACCGGAGCTTTTGGGGGATTGCGATTTTTCTGGAACAGGCAAATCCTTTATTTTAGGCTTATCAGAATAATCAAAATCTGTGAAGTCCGGCATAGGGTCGTGTTTGGCCTTACCAAGGAGGGCCAAGGATTGCATAACCCTTCTTTGATCGGCCTCTATGTTCGGGAAATCGGTAGTTATTGCTACGACTTGTTCGTAAAGTCGGGCGGCGTTTTTCAAGTTTCCTGAAGATTCGACCTTTTTTGCTGACTGATATAATTCTTCCGCTTTTTTGATCTCCTCTTGAGTATAAGCGGAAATCTTTTGTATCTGATCTGATAAAATTGTGCTTTTGTCGAGAGTTTGACGAAGTTTGAAAAATTTTTTCTGATTTTGTAAAAGCTGAAAGGCGCTAATATCAGTTCCCGAAGGCTCATTAATCACAGGAAAAGAAGTGTTTAAAGTCAGTTCCTCTTGGTCAGGGAGGGAGTCAGTTGTGGAAGGGAAATCGAAATCAGGAGAAAGATCAGCATCGTCTATAGTATCAATCTGTGGGTTCCAGTCCTCGAGGTATTCGGTTGACTCGCTTACACGGTCACTCCATTTAACCTCGGTGATTGGAAAAGCATCACTATGATCTTGGTACCAGATCGCTGCATCTTCATTAAAGGCATTGTTGGTAGAATAACTCTCGCCGTTTATAAGTTTTCCTATAAAAACGATGAGATCGGAAATTTTACTGTGCTGCTGCCAGAAGTCACCAAGGCAGATAGCTGCCGGGTCAAAATCGGGGTGAAAAATGTCACTTTTAGGCTTGCAACTCGGAGGGAAATGTGGAAAACCGAAGGGGATGGTCAGCTCGATCCTGTGGTTTGTAGTAAGACTTGCTTCGCTTTTGTCAGGTTTACTGAAACCTTTTATTTTGTAAGTAATTTCATATTGTTCGGGAGGATCACCCTTTGTCGGTTTAATGGAAATAGCCGGGTGAGAAAGAAAAAAGTCTTTCAGCTGCCGATGGATTTCGCGTAATTGTTCTTGGGAGACTGACATAAATTGTGTTTGCAAGAGGAGTTAAATAGCGTACGATTTCTGGCAGTATATCAACTTATTTTGGTAACACAAAATGAATTTGCGAGTAAGGCGTTTTTACATTGAGAATAATGTTGAAATCCCAGGTACAGGGAGAGGGGCCGGACCTTTTCGGAAGGCATATTTTTTGTGGTGTAAATGAAAATCTTTAGAGCTATTTTTTTAATTGAAGCAGAGAAAAATTGCCACCTCTATAAAGCTGGTGAGCGGTTATTGCTTTCAGAAAAAACCCTCGCTTGTCCGGAAGGGAAAGAAGTTTGTCTTATCCTCGTTCGCGACATGACTGAGCTGTTATTTAAGCTTCTCCAGCTACAGCCAATAAATTTGGCGCAATATGTCGGAACGATATTCAATTGCAGTGGTTGTAAAGGCTTGATAAAATTTTCCTTGGTCGAACCGGAAACCTTCCAGGTACCGCCAATAGCCGAAGGAGCCGTAGCGGCAATAGAAACGGTGGTAAATCGAGTCAGCGGAAAGCTTCTTGACAGCCCCTTGTTCAAGGCTATACCTCCTACTGAACTTGAAATACTATTTAAGCATCTCCGCGAAATTTTTGTTGAGCAAGGAACCGTTCTTATCAGGAAAGGTGAGCAAAACCTGAATCTCTACATACTTGTTGAGGGGGAACTTCGTGTTGAAGATGGAGGTGTTCATTTGGCAACTCTTTCGGAGGGAGAACTCTGTGGAGAAATGAGCTACCTTGGTGCTGATGAGGCAGTATCAACAGTCTTGGCAACGAAAAAATCGAAGGTACTGGCTGTGGCAGGCGATGTGTTTGGCCGATTTCTTGGCAGCAACACGGCAGTGCAATCATTTATGGCCCAATTGCTGGCTTCCCGTCTGCGACAGACCAATGCCGCTAGGACACGAGATTTTGAATCTTGCATGAGTGGCCGAATTGATGAAATTGTACCGGCCGAGCTGTTTCAAATTTTTCATATGCATCAGAAGACGGGGGTTCTGACGCTTCATTTTTCTGGAGGACAGGGTAAGGTGGCTTTTCGTGAGGGCTGTCTCATTAATGCCGAATATGGAGAAAAGAGGAACGAGGAAGCAATTTTCAAGATTCTCGGCGAAAAAAGAGGACTCTATCGGTTTACCACCGGCCTTTCTCCGAAGGATATGAGGGCTGCAGAAATTGGTGATTTTATGATGTTGTTGATGGAAGGAGTGAAACGGGTTGATGAGGAGCAGGAACGATAGATAAGGGTGGAAGCTTTAATATATCCATGAAACAGCGAACGTGATACTTGGCTTGAAGGTCGGGATTTTTAAATGCGATCAGCGGAACCTTGCAGGCCGAAGCATGTTGTTCATCAATGATTGAATCGCCGATAAAAAGAGCTTCATCAGGCTGACAGCCGAAGTGTTCGAGTATTTCCAAAAGTGCATCCGGGGCAGGTTTAGGTCTGACAGCTGTATCGCCGGTCATAACCTTGCCGAAATAACCATCCAGCTTATAGCTCCGCAATAGGGGCATCATGGTATTGGTGCGGTTTGTAGAAATGGCTAGGTGATATTTCTGTTTGGTGATCTCGAGAAATTCCACCAGGTCGGCTTCTATTTCAAGGTACGGCAAAAAGGCTGAATAGTCTCCTTGCCGCCTGAAAATATGGACTTCTTCCAGTGGCGGCATTTGGTAATGGCGAAAGATATGGCGTACCGAATCGTTGACGTTGTGCATATGAACATACTCTTCCTCGCTTGCATCCATCTCAGGCAAACCGAAGTGGTTCAGCAAGTAATTGTAATACATGCTGTTGGCTTTTCTTGAGTCAAACATGACCCCGTCACAATCAAATACAATGAGTTTTAGCACGATTGGTTGTTCCCTAAATTGCTATGCCCGGTGAACGGGATAGGTGCCCTCACGAAATTTGTTTTAAAAGGAATCGAAAATGAATTTCTAAAGCACAAATTTCTAGCACTTCCATAGTTTGTTTGCTGAATATTAGATCAACAGCTTCTACAAGCCAGTAAAAATTTGCCGATGCAGGACATCAATGCCAAAAATCAGCAAATTCTCATCATTTTGCAGTTGTTCTTTTTCTATATGACTTAAGACGATAGTATCCAGGCGGTCCTCGAACAGCTGTTTGCGAAAAGCATCGAGGTTGTAAAGCGCCAAAATATAGAGCTCAATATTTAGTTGCGATGGAACAAAGCCATTACGAATTGCATCGTGTTGGAGAATCTCCATCACTGCATCGTTGAACTGGTTATAGAGAGTCAGTTCCTGGTGGTAACAATAGCTTTTCGGGGTCTGTCTTGCAGCTTCAAGAAACCCCTGGCAGTGGTCCTCTTTAATGATAACGAATTGTTGGTAGGCGCCAATGCCGGTGCGCCTCACCGACCGACCAAGGGGATAGGTGCGGCAGGCCCCCGGGCGGTGTTCATATACGGTGCAACCTTCCTTGTCGACAAAGACGCAACTGGCTCTGCCGTCATCATTCATGGTGAGATACAGCCTGGGGAAAGCCTCCCCAGGCTCTTGTTCGATGATGATATATTGCGCCAGCAATTGCTCGGATGTGAGTTCGGTGGCTTTACGCAGTCGAAGTACATCGTAGGGGGATAGCGCTAGTTCAAGCAGTCGACAGCACTCATTGAAACATTTCACACCAGAATGACAAGCAAATGAGAAGCTATCATCCGCATCTATTGGGGAAATGAATTCCGGTAGATTGGTCGGCTCAACCATGCGTGTATTCCTTACACGGCTCCTTTCTTCCACAATGTGAGAAGGGGACTAGCAACAAAAATTGAGGAGTAGGTGCCAAACAGGATACCAGCGGTCAGAACAAAGGCAAAGTCATGGATTACTGCACCACCGAAAAACAATAGGGCGAGAAGGGTAAACAACGTTGTTAAGCCGGTTATAACAGTTCGGCTAAGTGTCTCATTAATACTGGTATTGATCACTAAGGCTAGGCTCTTCTTATCAGCCTTGAGCGCGTTTTCCCTTATCCTGTCGAAAACCACCACCGTATCATTGAGCGAATATCCGGCCAAGGTAAGCAAGGCAGTAACAATGAGCAGAGTAAATTCCATATTCATAATCCAACATATTCCTACCATCACGATAACATCATGAAAGGTGGACACGGCGGCGGCGACGCCGAAGCGGATGTCAAAACGAAAAGCCAGATAGACGATTACCCCAACGAAAGAGATTAGGATTGCCAGGATAGCCTGATTGCGAAGAGAGGAACTCACTGAAGAGCCAATCTCAGATTCGCTTTCGAGATTGAAGCTCTTGTCCGGTAATTCGGCGGCGAGGATTTTGTTGACCTTTTCGGCAAGTTTTGAGACGACCGCTTCAGACTTCTTGATTTTCACTATCAACCGTTGTTCGTTTTCAACTTTTTGGAGATCGACCTCGGACATTTCACTTTTCTCGAAAGCCTTTCTTACCTCTGACATGGTGAAATCCTGGCCTGCTTTGTATTGCAACAGCGAACCACCGGAAAAGTCGACACCCAAATTGGCCTGGCCACGAGATACCTGGATGAAGGCTATAAGTCCGATAACAACCAGAGTGAAGGAAAATGCGAAAGCAATGTTTCTTATATGCAGAAAGTCAAATTGTGATTTCTTGAGTATAGTCAAAAAGTTAATGCGTTTGAGAGGCTTGAACGTATTGATTGCGTCAAAGACAAAACGCGAATAAAACAGGACGGTGAAGAGGTTGAAGATAATTCCCAAGGAAAGGGTTACGGCAAAACCTTTGATAGGGCCGGTTCCAAACAAAAACAGGGCTAATGCAGTGATCAAGGTGGTGACCTGCGAGTCGACGATAGAAGAAAAGGCTTTGTTATAGCCGGCTTCAACGCACGAACGGACAGATTTTCCTATGGCAAACTCTTCCCGAATTCGTTCATAAATAAGGACGTTGGCGTCAACCGCCATTCCGATGGAGAGAATGATGCCGGCAATTCCGGGTAGGGTGAGCGTGGCGTTGAGCACGGCAAGGCCCGCAAAAAGCAGGACTATATTGAATACCATAGCAGTATTGGCGATAAGCCCGGAGAGCCGATAATAGACAATCATAAAGGCCAGGACTAAGATGGCACCCCATATACCTGAGGTGAGTCCCTGGGAGATGGAATCCTGGCCAAGGCTTGCTCCGACACTCATGTTCTGGATGATATCGACCGGAGCCGGCAGGGCGCCTACTCGCAGGACTATGGCCAGGTCGGCGGCCTCTTCGTGGCTGAAGCTGCCGGTGATCTGGGCGGAACCGCCAAGAATCCGGTCGCGGATAACCGGTGCCGAGCGGACCACCTCATCAAGGACGATGGCTAGCCTACGACCGACATTCGTCTCGGTGACGTGGGCAAAAACCTTGCCACCTTGGCTGGTCATATCGAGGCTGACATAGGGTTCATTGAAACTGCCGCCGATACGTACCTGGGCGTCCTTTATCATATCACCGGTCATTAGGATCTTATTTTCCAGCAGGATCGGGACGAGGATTTCCTTTTTAGTTTTCTTGTCCACCTCTTTTTCAAAATTTAATGAGGTGTTATCAGGAAGCTTGTTTTGTAATGCCCGATTCAGTTTTTTCATACTTTCGCCATCTTGCCATTCTTTGGCGATTTTGGCCTGGTGAACAAGTTCCTGCAGATTCATACCGGCTGTGTCGGCGACAAGCTTGAATTCAAGTTGCGCAGTGTCTCCGAGAAGTTTTAGAGCTCTCTCGGGATCTTTTACGCCCGGCAACTGAATAACAATTTCATCTTCTCCCTGACGGATGATAACTGGTTCGGCAACACCGAATTGGTCAATCCGGTTACGAAGAATCTCAAGTGACTGATTAACTGCATGATTTTTGATGAATTGTCTTTTTTCATTTTTTAAGGCCAAAAAAATGCGAGGAAAGCTACCTTCTTTCGCTTCGATTCGGACATCAAGGTCTGGAAAATCGTCGGCGACAAGTTTTTTTACCTTATCCACTGCCCCTGTATTAGGGAGAGTGAAAATGACCGTATCAGCAGATGGGGCAGAGGTTCGCACGGCGGAAATGGATTGTTCGGCAAGGGCGTCTTTCAGGTCATTTGCGG
>JAHJLI010000155.1 GCA_018821785.1 Pseudomonadota bacterium | reverse complement strand
TTTAGCCTGAATTTCCTGGATATAGTTTTCTCCAAAAATATTTTGGCCGGCGGCAAAGGCTTCATGAATTGAGTCAACCGAGAAGCGTTTAGAAACAGCCACCAGCTTGATATCTTGCGGCCGTCGACCGGCGTTTTCTGCAGCCTCGTTGATTTTTTCTTTTATTATTTTAATGTTGTGTGCAATCATTGGGGCCTTTTTTTTGGAAAAAAAAGTTTTTCCGCATTTGCAGTGGTTTGTTTGGCCACTAGATTCACATCGATTTGACGAAGCTCGGAAATTTTCATGGCAGTATGTATAAGATAAGATGGTTCATTTCTTTTACCGCGGAATGGTTGAGGAGCAAGAAAAGGTCCATCTGTTTCTAACACCATAGAGATAAGCGGAATGTCCCTGGCCACATTTTGAAGTGCAATGCTGTTCTTGAAGGTAACGATACCAGGAATTGAAATGAGCATCCCAAGGTCGAGAATCTTGCAGGCATAAGTGTAATCACTGGAAAAGCAATGCATGATACCCCCATGATCCAAAGATTTCGCTTGGCCAAGAATTTTCAAAATGTCGTTATCTGCTTCTCTATTGTGTATAATCACTGGTAGATTGAATTCGTGTGCCATGTCCAGTTGTCTGCGGAAATGGAGCCGCTGTTTGGCTGGATCTGAATGTTTTTTGTAATAATCTAGCCCTATCTCGCCAAAACCTACTATGTGTTTGTTGTGGTCTTTGTAGATTTTTTCAAGGCCGAGATAGTCTTCCTTTTGCAGAGAGTCTACCTCATGAGGATGTATGCCGATTGTCGCAGAAACCTGTTTGTACTTGCGAGCAATTTCAATGGAACTTTTTGAGCTAATAAGATCAATACCGATAGTGATAATACTCTTGAGGTGTTTTGAGAATGCCCGTTCCAGCACTTGGTCAAGATCACTTGCATAGACGGACATGTCCAAGTGACAGTGGGTGTCAATAAGCAAGTTCCCGTTGAGGGTTGATTCACATCTGCCAGTAAATTCAGGTTTCTTTTCCATCCCAACTCTTTATCAGAAAAGGTTGGATGTCGCAATTTCCATTCCAACGAAGTGGGAAATAGAACTCCGAAAATTGTAAAAAACAGCAAATTTTCCTTCTCCCGGGAGCTAGCGGGATGAATTTGTTATAAAAATATAAAATAATTCTTCATATAGCCAAAGAACTATCGTATAGTATGGCAAGTGATATATCGTTGTATCAACACTTAGTTCTTCAAAATTTGGTTTATTTCTAATTTTTCAGGTCAAAACGCATGCGGGCGATTCTCAAAATCAAATGGTTTTTATTGTTGATATTTAATTAAAAAGTTTTTTATATAAGACAGTTAGATTGTAATAAACGGCAGATGAAAGAGTGCTGCCCTAGTACCAGCTGATACCAGCAACCAACATTTACGATGAGGTTTGTGGCATGAATTACGGGATTGTCAGTCAAGAGCAACTCGAACAGATAGATCGGATTTTGGCAGAAAAATTGATAAAACTCGGTGTTGATTGCGTTATCATCATCGATATGGCTGGCAATATTATTACTGCCAAGGATAACGGTGAAAGCAAGTACGATGTTTATTCCTTTGCTGCCTTGGCAGCTGGTAATTTTGCGACCGTAGATGCCATGGCTAAGCTTGTTGGAGAGCAGGAGTTTTCCCTGCTTTTTCATAAAGGCCAGGAATCGAATATTCACTTTAGCAAAATTGATGACGAGTTGCTCCTCATCTCGATGTTTGGTCGTGATATATCCCTAGGCTTTCTTCGTCTGAATGTTGTTGATGTTATAGAAAAAATAAGAAAAGTTTGGGATAGGAAATAGGGTCGTTTGGCATATTTGCTTTGAATGTTCGGCATGATAAAAAAAATAAAAAGTGTCCGAAACGATCACCAACAGGGAGCATAAAGTTGAGCTTTATCAATTTAAAAGACAAGATAGTGCAAGTCAAGATTGTGTATTACGGGCCAGGACGGTGCGGGAAAACCACAAATCTCGAATATATTAACCGAACATATCGTAAACAGATCGCTTCGGAAATGGTCAGTTTGAAAACACATGGAGACAGAACGTTGTTTTTTGATTTTTTACCTTTTGATATGGGACAGATAAAAGGCTATGACATTAAGATTCAGCTATATACCGTTCCTGGACAGGTGAAATATAACGCCACTCGAAAACTGGTTTTAAGAGGTGTAGATGGCATAGTCTTTGTTGCCGATGCTATGGAAAAACAGCGAGAAAAAAATATCCGATCCTTGAATCAACTTCATGAAAATCTCCAGTCATACAAGGAGAGTATTTTCAAAATTCCACTTGTAATGCAATACAATAAGGTTGACCTCAAAGAGCACGGCATTCCCATCCTTCCGATATCTGTGTTGGAAAAGGATCTCAATAGCCGACTTAAAGTGCCCTATTTTGAGGCAAGCGCAATTACTGGGTACAATGTTGCCGCGACATTGAAGAAAATTATTTCTTCATCGGTGATCTCAATTCAGAAAAAATTACTCTAGAGAGAAACTGTGGTGAAACAGTCTACCAAAAACCAATATGATGATGATTTAACTCTCGGTAATGATGAGTATGATGATTCATATTACTCTGATGCGGACGATCTCTTTGAATTTTCTACCGACGATGAATCACCCATCAGCCGACTGAAGAGTTTGGTCTTGTCGATAGATTGGGAGATTACTGATGAGGTTCTGCTGCAGTTTAACGAAGAATTACTTGATCTCAAGGGCATATGGGCAAGGGAAACAATTAATCTAGTATATGTTCAGGCTTTGGAGAAAATAAGTAAATATATTTACCAGAATAAAGCTGATTCTCACCCCAACGCTATCAAACTGCTTCTCACATTTTATTATAACCTTGAGAAAATAGTTTCATCTGAGGATCTTTCAGAAGAACAAAGGAAAGATATTCTTTTGGAAGACGTAAAGAAATTTGAGAATCTCAAGCGTCAGATCAAACAAAAACCATTATCCATACCAACAACACTGGAGCCTCAGAGACCGAAACCTCAAAAAAATAACAAAGAAGTTTCCGGCGAAGATGAACTTCTGAATCTCAAGGCTATTGTGCTTGGTATTGATTGGGAGATAACCGATCATGATCTGAACGAGTTGCGACGGGAGGTTTTTCGGCTTGAGGAAAAATTTTCCGAAAGCAAGCCGAAACTGATTCTTCTTCAGGGTATTGGAACTCTTGCTGCCTACGTCAAAGTGAAGAAAAGCAATGCCCATCCTGATGCATTCAAGGTTATGCAAATTTTTTATGACAGCCTTGAAAAAATCGTCAAGAAGCCGATGAGTTTGGAGGCAGAAAAAGCCATCCTCTTCCCTGCAGTTGAAAAATTTAATTCTTTTAAGTCATTACTCGGTCCAACGATTTCACCTGATGCAATCATCAAAAAAGATGATGATGAGGCAGTCGAGGAATATGGACCGTCTAACGCCGCAAGCGTGCTTTCACCGGCGCTAGCTGATGTTTCTGAAGAAGAGCAGATTGGCTTCCAGGCTGAAAAGGAAGCGATGGCAATGGGATTGAAAGATTCAGGGGGAGTAGCTTCTCATATTGAAGATTTCTTCGGAGAAAGCCCCTCAAATCAATTGTTCTCAGAGACCGTTGCTGTAGAACCAAAAATTATTGAGGAAATTTCTGATGCCTTCGTCTTCACAGAAGATACTATTGTTACTCCTGTTGAAAAGAATCTTGCACTTCAAGGTGTTGATGTAGAGAGCGATGATGAAGAAGGGCTGGAAAATGAAGGTATAGCTGAAAAAGACATTTTTGAACCTATCGATCTTGAGGAGACGGCCATTACTGAAGATGAGATAGATGCACTTTTAACTGCGCCAGCCTTGATGGACGAGGTGGAGGCACAGGGGGAAGTGGGAGATACTTTGAATGTTACAGAGGATAAAATTGTTGGGGCAACTGAGACATTATTCCCTGTTGATGATGGTCCAAATTTAAGTAAACCTGCCGACGCAAACGTTTCCCTTGATCGAGAAAAAGCACTTCAAGGAGTAGATGTCGAGACCGAGGCCGATGACGATACTGATGAAGTGTCCCTGCCGATGGAAGGTGAAGAATTGGCTCCCGCTCTCGCCGCGATGGAAGAAGAGAGTCTTTTTAGCGCAACAACACTTGACCGTGCACCGACCTCCAGCAGTGTTACTGAAGAAATTGTCGGCACCATTGACGGATTGTTTCTTGATCATGATGCGATACCAGTGGTTCTTGGCCTTGGAGATCTTACAGAAGAAGAACCAATTGGCGGAACAATCAAAGAAGAAGCAAATGATGAAGAACAGATTGATTTCAAAGATTGGCTGAAAGAGGATAGCACAGAGGGGGAACCCTTGTCTGAAAAGGTCGTAGCAGAAACCAGCCTGGCGGCAGACAAGCAGCCTACTTTTGCCGAGGCGGATGAGTCGGATCCGGTCTTTAGGGGAGACGGGGCTGAAAATGAACTCGCTGCAGAGGAATTTGCAGGTGATCAAGATGAAGAAAATCTGAGTTCCTTCTTTTCGGATAGTGATCTTGAGCAGAGTAGTAAAGACGGTTCTGAAATTGATGCTCTTTTTGACAGTCTGGAAACGGACCTTGAAGAAGAAAGAGGAGATGAGGCTGCAAGAGAAGTTTTTTCCAATGTTAAAGCAATTGTCGATTCTGAAAAAGACCTGAAAAAAACTCTTGAGGAGGAACTGGCATTTGTATTGCCTGAGAACAAGGGAGAGGATAGCGTTGAAGAACAAGTTAATGTTCCCATTTTCGACGTTCAGTCTGTTGAAGATGAAGTGGTTTTTGAGCTTTTCGAAGAAGAAATTCAACAACCTGTAATAGTCGATCACCTAGCTGACGAAGAGAACGAGTTGTCTGTAGATCGAATCGATATTGCAACTGATGAGAGCTTGATCACTGGACTTGAAGAGGCAACGGATAATGAGATTTTTGAAGATTGGGCAGATGGCAGTATAGGTGTCGTCGAAGAAAAGAAAAATTTCGGGCCGCTTGACAATTTGCAGACTTGCATTCACTCACTGCAGATTGAACTTAGCGAGACGATTATTGTTGGGTTGTTTCAGGAGATCAATGATCTTCGTCAGAAATGGGCTGACAAGCCGCTTGAAAAGACTTTTCTGCAACTCTTGTCGACTATAACCCAACATATTGACAGCTATCGGTATGAATCCAGCGCAGAAGCTCACGGTCTTCTTGTCTCGATTTGTCAGGCAATGTCGAACCTGAAGGATCATGATCTTCAGGCCAATCAGGAGATGTTGCTTAGTGAATCGCTGAAAGTTTTGGAATGGCAGCAAGGGATGCTGTCGCGACAGGCTGTAAAAAAAGGTGATCAGTTGAGTTTTACTGATCCTGTGCGTGCTGAAAAAGAAGATGACTATCAGTCGGATGCACAAAAAGACTTTGATGATCATTTGGATCATTATGAAGACTCTGCCCCACATGACATGTCTTATGATCACGATCTTCATGGAGAAAACGTTGCTGGAGTAGGTTTTCCACCATCGGCAAATGAGGAAATTACTGTAAAAGAAGAAAAGGTTGTGGAAGGTGATGGGGAACTTATCCGGGGGACCTTCGCGGATGATCCGAAAAAAGAAATTGCAGCCCTGCGCCAAACTTTGCAGGTGGAGATCGCTGAGTTGAGAAGGGAATTAAGAAAAGATTAGAAACAGTTGTAAAACGGAATGCAAAAAAGGTCATCTCCCTCATTAGGGAGATGACCTTTTTTTGTTGCGATAGGAGGTCAATTCGATTCCCGAAACATTGTTTTTAAATTTTTAAAACCAAATATATAGATGTGTTGAATTAAGAGTGCAATTCAAATCAAAGAATCTTATCGATTTGCCTATTGTCCTCTTGAGGAAAACTTCCTAATCAGCATTTCATTTACGTGGGGGGGGACCAAATCACTGACATTCCCGCCGTTTCGAGCAGCATCTTTGATAATTGATGAACTGATATATATCCAACGAAATCCGGGCATAAGAAAAACGGATTCAACCTCTCTCTGAAGCTTTCTGTTCATGAGCGCCAATTGGAATTCGTAGTCAAAGTCTGATACTGCGCGAATTCCCCGCACAATAGCCTTGGCATTTTGCCGATATGCATAATCCACAAGCAGACCACTCACTGAACTAACCTGTATCCGTTCTTGGTCCTGGAAAGAGTCCTCAATCATTTTAATACGCTCAGGCAGAGAAAAGACCGGGTCTTTGGCTGAATTCACAGCTACAGCAATGATAACCGTGTCAAACAAATTTAGGGCACGATTTATGATATCAACATGACCCATGGTAATGGGATCAAAGGTTCCAGGGTAAACTGCAATTGAAGGATGATGATCGTTTTCTATTGTCATATTATTCACTTATTGCTGATTGATGGGGACATGGGATCCTGTCAGCCTTTCATTGCTTGAAATCAACAGGATGCATAAAGCCAGAAGCCGCTCTCTCCATAGACACGTTTGTCAATAAGACAAAGATGTGATAGCTTGCTGGGGAGCGATATATTAAACCTTTCTTCAACAATGAGCATGCCATTTTCAGCGAGAAGAGAGCTTTCATTGATGAAGTTCAGCACAGACTGGGAAATGTTTTTGCCATACGGTGGATCGGCGAAGATGAGATCGAAACCTGATTGGGTTTCTGGGTGATAATGGATTGTGGGGATACTCTTGGTCAAATCATGCTGGATTACTCGTATTTCGCAGGAGCTTTTTTCTCCTGATAAACAAAGAGCAATATTTTTTTTAATAATTTCAAGCGCTAGACGATTTTTGTCAATAAAAAAAACAACACAGGCAGCCCGGCTATATGCTTCCAGCCCCATAGCACCAGTGCCGGCAAAAAGGTCAAGGACTTTTGCTCCTTGGACGGATTTGCCAAGAATGCTGAACAAGGCTTCCCTCGCCTTATCAGAGGTAGGTCGGATACTCTTATCATGAGGAGGAGGCGTAAAGAGTTTTCGACCTTTTGCTATTCCGCTGATAATTCTCAAAAGTTCACGAAACGGGGAGGTATCCTAAAACAGTCTCTCCTGCTCGCACTTTTTGACCAAGGCTTATTGTAAGCTCACTTTCAAGAGGAAGATAGAGGTCAACTCTTGAGCCAAACCGAATAAGCCCGAAACGTTTCCCCCTGCAAACGGCATCACCCTCTTCAAGCCAGCAGATAATTCTCCTGGCAATAAGGCCTGCAATTTGCACAAAGGCAATTTTTTTTTCCATTCGAAGTCGTAATGACGCTTGCACAGTATTCGTTTTGCAGTCCGCCCTGCTGACTGTCGGCGGAATAAAATTTTCCAGGTTTGTAAAGAATCTTATCGACTTTGCCGCTGAACGGGATCCTGTTGACATGGACATTGAAAACATTCATGAAAATAGAAATTTTTTGTACATCTTCCCCTGTAAACCTGCTGTCGGTGACTCGCTCGATAAGAATAACTTTGCCGTCGGCAGGGGATACCAGTGCGTCAGTACGGTCGGGTCCCAGGCGTTCAGGGTCTCGGAAAAAACAAAGGACAAAAATAGTAGCAACCAGTAAGAAACCGGTAATTATTTTCATCGCAAGAATGGCCGCGAGCAGGGTGGCAAATGCCAGAACAAAAATGAAAGGGTACCCTTCTTTGGCAACAGGCACTTGGGGAGTCAGCATAGGGATATTACCTCTGTTTACGAGGGGAAATTATTTGGTTTTTGTAGCTCGGGGCATGGCTATTATTCCTGTGCGAATAATCTCCTTGATGCCAATCGGACGAAGAATGTCGATAATAGCCTGTATCTTTGACGCCGAACCGGTAAGTTCTATTGCATAACTTTTGGCGCTTACATCGACGACTTTGCCTCGGAAAATATCCACAACCCGGAGAACTTCTGCTCGAGTAGCTGCTTCAGCCTTTACACGAAGCAACACCATTTCCCTTTCGACGAAATCCTTGTCATTAATTTCAGTAACCTTAATAACATCAATGAGTTTGTTTAGCTGTTTGGTGATTTGTTCAATGATTGTGTCTTCACCTCTTGAAACCACGGTGAGACAAGAAACATTTGGGTCGAGAGTTTCGGCAACGCAGAGACTCTCGATATTGAAGCCGCGACCGCTGAAAAGCCCGGTTACGCGGGAAAGCACTCCCGGTTTATTCTGAAGAAGCACTGAAATTGTATGTTTCATCGGTAGGATCCTGGTTGTGTGTAAGTACAGCAAAGTTTTTAAAATTGGGGGCTGTCAGATTATGATTCGCACATTTTTGACTTTTTTCAGGGACCCAAAAGGTCCCTAGGATTGAGAGCGCAATCTCAAACATGTGTCGATGGAATTATACAAGCAGCATTTCAGTGTTTGCTTTGCCTGCCGGAACCATAGGGTACACTCCTTCTTCCCGCTCAATTTTAAAATCCATTATAACAAGGTTGTTGGTGGCCAGTGCTTCCCGGATAACCGGTTCGACCTCGCTCTTTGTTGTGGCTCTGAGGCCCACAGCACCATAGGCCTTGGCAAGTTCGACAAAATCAGGGACGACATCCATTGTTGTCGAGGCATATCGTTTGCAATAAAACAGCTCCTGCCATTGGCGCACCATACCAAGATAACCGTTATTGAGGATGGCAACTTTAACCGGGCAGCTATATTGTTTGGCGGTGGCAAGCTCCTGGATATTCATCTGAATAGAACCGTCTCCTGCAATATCAATGACTGTTCGATTTGGAAAAGCCATTTGGGCACCAATGGCGGCAGGCAGACCGAATCCCATTGTACCCAAACCGCCAGAGGTTACAAAGTGGCGCGGGTAATCAAATGTGTAAAACTGGGCCGCCCACATTTGGTTTTGGCCAACCTCAGTCGTTATGATAGCTTGGCCTCCGGTAAGCTGGTGCAGTGTTTCAATGACGTACTGCGGTTTGATAATGGTACCATTGTCCTTGTACGCCAACGGATGTTTGGCTGTCCATTCACTGATCAGGGTGAGCCAGGGTTTAAGCCGTTCGCCCTGCTCTGCCGGTTTGAAGCTTGATTCCGTATCAAACCACTTGTTCATGGCAGCCAGGGCATTTTTGCAATCGGCGACGATAGGAATATCGACTCGCACATTTTTACTGATGGAGGTGGGGTCGATATCGATATGAATTATGTCTGCTTTGGTTGCGAAATCGGCAAGTTTACCTGTGACTCTGTCATCAAATCGAGCACCAACCGCAATCAGAAGATCACTCTCGGCAACGGCCATGTTTGCAGTGTAGGTGCCATGCATTCCCAGCATCCCCATGGACAGTTTTTGACTGCCGGGGTAGGACCCTAAACCCATAAGTGTCATGGTAACAGGGATGCTCAGTTTTTCGGCAAGTTCCGTCAGTTCTTTGCTGGAGTTCGACAAAATGACTCCACCACCTACGTAAAGAACCGGTTTTGCAGCCTTCATAATCCGTCGACATGCCTTTTCAATCTGTACCGGATGGGGATAGAATGTAGGCTGGTAGCTCGATAAATGGATTGGCGTTTTTTCAGGGTAAATGAGTTTGGTGGCTACAAGATCCTTCGGCAGGTCAACAAGAACCGGACCGGGCCTGCCGGTGCGGGCAATGTGAAATGCTTTTCGTAGGGTTGGAATCAGGTCCTCGACGTTGCTCACCAGGTAATTGTGTTTAGTGCATGGCCTGGTAATTCCGACGATATCAACTTCTTGGAAGGCATCGTTGCCGATCAATGGACGGGGTACCTGACCGGTGAGTATAACCAGGGGAATTGAGTCCATATGGGCAGTGGCAATACCGGTAACACCATTTGTTGCCCCTGGCCCTGAGGTCAGCAAGGCCACACCAACTTCACCTGTGACTCTGGCGAAGCCATCTGCGGCATGAACTGCCCCCTGTTCATGCCGAACAAGGACGTTGGTTATATCGGAATCCATCAAAGCATCAAAAAGGTCAAGTACCGCACCCCCCGGATAACCGAATATTGTTTTTACACCCTCTTCCTGTAGACACCTGACGACTGCCTGGGATCCAGTAATTTTTCCCATGAATCCATTTCCTTGTAAAAGATGAATCTTTTTTAGAACAAATTGAGGAACTTCCTGAAAAGCCTGAAAAATTTGAACGAAAGAGAAATATATATGTGAACATCACATATGTCAACGGGCAATGAATGAAGGAGTGTCGCCACAGCATGAAAAAGTTTTGAAAAAGTAGTTGCCGTATGCTGAGGGTATTTTGTTTCTCATCTTCGCGAGGGAATCATTTCAGATTGGGGGAGGAAGGTCGTCAGTATCGGGAGTGACAAGTGGAGGCAAAGATCAGCTTTTTGTGGCAATTGAGAAAACGCGCTTGACAACACTTACTTGAGACGTGTAATCTCAATCAAATTATTTATCTTTTGAACCTTTATATCTGAAGAACATGGTCATCGCAAACTCGCTGCTCGCTCTACTACTAGGTTATCCGCCGGTTGATTCCGTGGCTGATACGGAGGGGCTGTAGTTTGTTGTAAAAAACTCTGTTACCCATAAAGGCCACGGTTGAAAAACCGTGGCCTTTTTTTTTGAAATTATTGGACTCAATCTGTCAAGGAGAAAACATGAATCCTGAGTTAGTAAAAAAATACAGTCCTTTTCAGCCAGTCAATTTGCCAAATCGAACATGGCCTGAAAAGAAAATTATAAAAGCACCTATCTGGTGCAGCGTTGATCTGCGAGATGGCAATCAGGCGTTGATTCAGCCGATGAGCCTTGAGAAAAAGTTGGAGATGTTTGCACTCCTGACTCATATTGGATTCAAAGAGATTGAGGTAGGATTCCCCTCAGCATCCCAGGTGGAATACGATTTCACCCGGATGCTTATTGAAAAGAATCTCATACCAGAAGGGGTGTTGATTCAGGTTCTGACCCAGGCGCGGGGATCTCTGATCCGAAAAACCTTTGAGTCGTTAAAGGGTGCAAAAGAAGCAGTGGTTCATCTG
>JAHJLI010000154.1 GCA_018821785.1 Pseudomonadota bacterium | reverse complement strand
GGTTATGGAGCATATTGAGCTTGCGGGCATTCACTCCGGCGATTCGGCCTGTGTCATCCCGCCGATCAGCATTGCCCCCAAGGATATCGACACCATTCGCGAATACACCCGCCGCATCGCCATTGAGCTGAAGGTGGTTGGATTGATGAACATCCAGTACGCCATTCAAAACGATACGGTGTATGTGTTGGAGGCCAACCCGCGAGCCTCGCGCACCGTGCCAATTGTCTCCAAGGTGTGCGGACTTTCCATGGCGCGAATGGCAACGCAGATCATCCTCGGAAAAACTCTGGCCGACCTGAATCTGCAGGAAATCCAGATCCCTTATTTTGGCGTGAAAGAGGCGGTCTTCCCCTTTAATATGTTTCCCGAGGTGGACCCCGTGCTTGGCCCGGAAATGCGTTCAACAGGCGAGGTGCTGGGCATGGCGCATTCCTTCGGACGCGCTTTCTTTAAGGCCCAGGAGGCAACCCAGTCTATTTTGCCGCTGCATGGTACCGTGCTGTTCACCATTGCCGACCGCGATAAGCAGGCGGCCCTGGAGCCGGTACGTCGCTTCCGCGAGCTGGGGTTCACGATCATGGCCACCGAAGGCACCCATCGTTTCCTCATGGAAAAAGGCATCGAGACCCAGGTCGTTTTTAAACTGGGCCTGGGCAAACCTAACCTGGTTGACGCAATCAAGGGCGGTCAGATACACCTGCTGGTCAATACCCCCAGCGGGAAGAAAGGGTCGGCTGAAAGCTCGGACATTCGCAGGGCGGCTATAAAGCATAAAATCCCCTATATCACCACAACGGCGGCGGCCATTGCTGCTGCCAAAGGCATCGCAGGGATCAAAGAAGGTGAAGCCAAGGTCCGCTCCTTGCAAAGCTATCATGGGGAAATACGGTGAAGAGGAAGAGGTTGTGGTTGATGGTTTGGTGGTCGATTTCTCGAGCCGGGCAGGAGAACGCCGAATAGTGTATAGCCGAATGAACGGCATCGACAAAATATAAAATTGAGGTAACCATGGGCGGTCTTTTCGGAATTGTCTCTCAAACGGATTGCGTGTCGGATCTTTATTACGGCACCGACTATCACTCTCATCTTGGAACCAAGCGTGGAGGCATGGCCGTGCGCAATACGCAAGGTTTTCATCGCGCCATTCATAATATTGAAAACTCTTACTTTCGTTCCAAGTTTGAGTCAGAACTCGTCAGTTTTCATGGTCAGCAAGGCATCGGCGTCATCAGTGACACCGACCCGCAGCCGTTGATCATCGATTCGCACCTGGGCACTTTCGGCATAGTCACTGTGGGTCGGATCAATAACATGGACGATATTATCCAAAAGGCCTTTGCCAAGAAAGGCTATTTTTCTAGTACCTCCGACGGCATCACCAACCCGACCGAAGTTGTGGCTATGCTGATTTGCCAAGAGAAGAGTTTCGAGGCAGGCATTCGCTCTGCCCAGGAGACCATCCAAGGCTCCTGTTCACTGCTTCTGCTGACGGAAAAAGGAATTTATGCAGCTCGCGATAAACTGGGACGAACCCCCCTGGTGGTAGGACGCCGTTCAGGGGCCACGGCGGTGAGTTCCGAAACGTGTGCTTTCCCCAACTTAGGGTTCGAAGTGGCATATTTCCCAGGTCCCGGCGAGGTCGTCTTTTTGAACGCCGACGGATGGGAACAGCGACTCCCCCCAGGGGACCGCATGCAGATATGCTCCTTTTTGTGGGTGTATTACGGCTATCCTGCTTCAGAGTATGAGGGTATCAATGTCGAGCGTGTGCGTTATAACTGCGGGGCCGTTATGGCCAGTCGGGATGATGTCGCAGTTGATCTTGTCGCTGGCATTCCCGACTCAGGCATAGGCCATGCCCTTGGCTATGCCAATGAAAAGAAAATCCCTTACGGTCGGCCATTCGTCAAATACACGCCGACCTGGCCGCGCAGTTTCATGCCTCAGAATCAAACGATGCGCGATTTGGTGGCCAAAATGAAATTGATTCCGGTACGCCGGCTTATCGAAGGGCAGCGGCTGATGTTTTGTGATGATTCGATCGTGCGTGGAACTCAACTGAAGGATAATGTGCAGGTTCTTTTCGATTGCGGTGCTTGCCAGGTTCACATGCGCTTGGCTTGTCCAACCCTCATTTATCCCTGTGAGTTTCTCAATTTTTCCTCTTCACGTTCGACATTGGATCTGGCTGGACGCAAAACCATTCAAGAACTGGAAGGGGCCGAAGACAAGGATTTGCACCTCTATGCTCAAGCCGGCTCGACCAAGAACCTGGCGATGATCGAGGCAATCCGCAACCAACTACATCTGACGTCGCTTAAATACCAGCACCTGGAAGATCTGGTCGCTGCTATCGGCTTGCCCAAGGAACGCCTGTGCACGCATTGTTGGGATGGGAGCAGTTATTTTTAGGAGCCGTTAGGAAATAACTAGGCCATTTATAACCATTTCCTTACGGCTCCTTATACCCTTCTGGGGGTAATAAATAATTCACGGAAAAAGAATAAAGAATCTCAAGTAAATGGGAGCATTATTGAGGAATAAAATTATTAGAATCATTAGCTGCAGAAAACCGCCACCCAATTTCTTCAAGCCCCAATAATTGGATTATTTCATTGAGGCGTTCGGTTGGGCGGCGACGCGGGAGGTCCTTGAAGGTTGCTATGATCAATTCATTTTTCATCGAATGTTCCCAGCCCACAAGTTCGGTAACGTTGACCTGATACCCTTGGGATTCCAGTTGCAGACAGCGCAGGACATTTGTGATGAGGCTGCCGAAATCGCGGGTGTGCAGAGGATGCCGCCAGATTTCGGTCAGAGTGTTTTTGGCCAGGGCCTTGCCTTTGTTTTTCTTGAGCACCTCAGCCACCTCGGCCTGGCAGCAGGGCACCAGTACGATAAATTTGGCCTGTTTCTTCAGGGCAAAACGAATGGCGTCGTCTGTTGCGGTATTGCAGGCATGAAGTGCGGTTACAATATCAACGGTTTCCGGCAAAAACTCAGAGTCAATGGCTTCGGCTACGGACTGTTTTAGAAAAGACATGCCGGGAAACTTCAGCCGTTCTGCCAAGGCCCGAGATTTCTCCACCAGCTCATCACGCGTTTCTATGCCTATTATCCGTGAACCGCCACTCCCATGTTGCTTGAAAAACAGATCGTAGAGAATGAAGCCAAAATACGATTTGCCCGCTCCGTGATCGACAAGGCAAATATCGGAATGATCCTGCTGGACTTCCTGCAGAAGCGGTTCGATGAACTGATAGAGGTGATTTACCTGTTTGAGTTTTCGCCTGCTATCCTGGTTCATGCGCCCGTCTCGGGTGAGGATGTGTAACTCTTTCAGCAGATCAAGGGACTGGCCCGGTTTTATATCATGTTTTTCGGGCATTGAAGTCGTTTTCATTAAAAAATCCTGTTTATCGGGCTTAGGATTGCGGATTTGCAAGATCTCTGGAAAGTGCTTTTATCGCGGAATTGTGAAAAAAATTATTAGGGTTCTAAAAACACAGATCGCCTTCCGCAACGCAAAATACTGTGCATGTTTCGCCCATAGCCTACCAGGGTAGTGGCGCTGCAGTTGTTTCCAGTTGTCTTAATAAAGGTGCGGTTTGGCACAGCGCTTTTATCGCCTAACTGAGGGTCAAAGATTGTAAACCCATTCAAAAGATATATTGCTTCGGCGTTTGTGTTCCACACAACATCGCCAGGCTGCAATAAAACTGGAACCGGAGGATACCAATGGTTTCCATTAAAATAAGGTATTGTCAATACAACAGGTCGATAATTCTCATTAAAAACTGAAGTTACACTCGCCTCTGCCTCAATAGTGCGTCGTGCTTCAGACAACTCGTCGACAAAATCTAAATTGAAAGCTGTTTTTTCGCCATAGCGATTAAAGGTTTTTGCCATCTGAATAAAGGTCGCAAGAAGCATAACATCGCCGACAAAATGCGTGCGCTCGCTTGAGAGAATAACGTCATCACCATAGCGCTGAAGAACACGGAAAGCGGCAGGTGACAGGCCACCATTTTTATAGAATCGGTGAGAATATTCATTCGATTGAGTATGGTCACGCCCTGCAAGCAGCTCTTTGGTAACAGCCATAAACTCAATCAATGAGGGGGCAGGGAAAGGACGTGTTGCAAAACGCGTTATCCGTTCACCCAACGAGTGCATATTCATCTCATGCGGCGTTAAGGCCTGAAACAAAAATTCATCACCAAAAATGATTTTGCAGACATCACCGAAGGAGACCACCTTCTCTTTTGACTTTTTGGTGCTGATACTGCCATTTCCGTGAAGGTCTTCCTCTTTTGCCACAAGCATCGTAAGTGGATCATTTTCACGCGGTTTAAATGCTTGAAGATAATGCGTCATGATTTCTCCTGCCCGTTTTGTTGGTGATGTGCAACCATTTGAGTATCATCTGTCCCTATGCTGCCAAGCTACTCTTTCATACTGGATTTTGCAATTTTTCCTGTCATCAATTTTGTCCGGCACCAAGGGGTGTTATAATAAGGCATTTGCGACCAAGAATTTTCTGGTTGCTCTTTCCTGGAAAGTTGTAAGAATCTAGAAGCACCTTCTCTTTAGGGGCCGTTAAGAAATAACTCATACTTTTTATCAATTTCTTTACGGCCCCTTATGCCGTGGAGAATATTGAATTGTATGATTTAATTTTGAACGACGGCTTAGTACCTTAGAAATTCGTTTCTTGTTTTTTATAAACGAATTTCTAAGGTACTTATCCCGTTTGCCGGGGTTAGGGTATGAATAGAGTAAATATTATTATTGTTCTTGTCAGTTGGCAGCAGTAACTTATCTAAATTAAAGGTGAATACTGGCTAGTATCACTTTCGAAAGAGGAAAAATCAATGAGTCAACCTCCAGAAAAAAGACGTGTCCTGGTTGTCGATGACGAGCCTGACATGCTTAAGCTCTTGACCAGTATACTCGTTAAAAAGTGTGGTTATGAGATACGGCAGGCGGATTCAGGAGACCAGGGGCTCGAAGTTCTGGCATTCTGGCGACCGGATGTGGTTCTCACCGACATCAAAATGCCCGGGATCGACGGGGTGGAGTTTTTCCGGCGGATCAAGGAACTTGATCCAACCATGACGACCATAATCATGACTGGTTATGCGACAGTCGATATGGCTGTTGATATTCTGAAGAGCGGGGCTTACGATTTTTTTCAAAAGCCCTTCGATAACGATCAGATCATTCACGCTGTGGCAAAGGCCATGGAGCGGACGGAACTGATGCGGGAGAAACAGAAGTTTGAAGAACTCCGTCAGCAACTTTCAAGCGAAGGCGAGTTCTATGGCTTTATCGGCCGCTCACCGCGACTGCTTCAGGTCCACGATCTCCTGCGGCGTCTTGCACCAAGCAGCATGACCGTACTCATCCGAGGGGAATCCGGAACCGGCAAGGAGCTAGCGGCTAGAGCCCTGCATGCCATGTCCGGCCGAGCCGGCAGGCGGATGGTGACGGTCAACTGTCCGGCGTTACCCGAACAGATCCTGGAGAGTGAACTGTTTGGCTACGCCAAGGGTGCCTTTACCGGTGCTGATCGTGACAAAGATGGCCTTTTTATCGAGGCTAATCATTCAACGCTCTTGCTGGATGAGATTGCCGATATCCCGGTATCGATCCAGACCAAATTGCTGAGAGTTCTGCAGGAGAAGGAAATTCAGCCCCTTGGGCAGACCCGGACGTATCCGATAAATGTCCGGGTAGTGGCATCGACCAACCAGGATATTGAGGCGAAGATAGCCCGTGGCGAATTCAGGGAGGATCTGCTGTATCGTCTCAACGTAGTGACGGTAACGATGCCGAACCTTGATGAGTTGCAGGCCGATATCCCTTTGCTCATTCATCATTTTCTGAGAAAATACCGCAAGGAATATGATCGGCCGGAAATGGAGTTTTCCGAGGAGGCGGTCCAGGTGCTCCTGCATCGCTCCTGGCGGGGCAATGTGCGTGAGTTGCAGAACACCATCAATCGTGCGGTTCTCCTGGGTCGCGGCAAGAGAATAGAAAAACAGGATCTCATGCTTGAATTGGCACAACCTGACCAGAGAAAAGAACAGGTGGTGAGTGCCCTTGAGGCAGTAAAACATCTGGACTACAATACAGCCAAGGCCAGCGTCTTAAAGGATTTCACTGAATTTTACCTTCACTCGGCGATAGACCGGACGAAAGGGAATATCTCTCATGCTGCAAAAAATTGCGGCATCGAACGTCAGGCACTCCAGCGGCTGTTACGTCAATATGACATTAATGTCGACCAATTCCGACAGAAGAATGATTGAGATTTTTTTTATAGGAATAACAACCAGTTTCCCCCCCTTCCAATAGACAAAGAGCCCAAGCTTAAAGGCACAGCTCTATCTGCAACGCAAATGAGGCAGATGCAACATTTGTGTTGCAGCCTCCGTCCCTCCCTGCCTGTATTTACGATAATAATCATTTCTAGTTATAACCTGAGATATCAATGGCCTAAGATTTATTTTACATAGACCATTATTTTTTCCTGCGATTGGAACCAAAAATGCACAACCTGGCAAGGAGGGCGATGGATTACCTCCAGATATGCCGGAAGAAAGAATGCAAGGTCTGCGCTGCATCAGAACAAAAACGGATAGTTCAGATGGGCGATATGCAAAAAAACCATGGAATTCTTAATGCTGTAAATTTGTTGCACCAGCAACAGTGTGTCGATGAAAACGAAAACTACAAGCATTGTTGTATTTGCCCCGATGCTCTTAATAGCCTTATTCTCCAGTGAGGCTATGGCGTTGCAGACCCATGACGGTCTGGAAGGGGTGGTGGTTCACCAGCTTGCTCACGTCCAATACCTCGGGGCACTCGGATATCTCCTCTGGGACCTCCGGCGCAGCACCTTTGCCGGCATCGGCTGGCTCTATCTCCAGAGGTTTTGTTGGCTGATGATGCTCTGGAACAGCCTTGCCTTTATTGGTCATTTCGCACAGGTCGCATTGCCTGACGAGGCACTTGTAAGGGAAAATGGCTACCTTTCCACTCTCCTGCACCTACCGATCACATTCGGTAAATTGATTTATTATATCACTGCGTTAGACCATCTTCTCTGTACGCCCGCCCTATTTTTTCTCTATCTGGCAATGCGGAGGTTTTATTACTCTCTGGATGTCGAGATCAGGGGGGATGCGAAATGAACGGTCTTTCCCTGTTGCCTGTAATTGCGCTCGATATGATCGGCTCGGCGGCAAATATTATCTTCTCATTTCTGGCTTGGCGGTATGCCCATCTTCTGGCAAAACGGCAACCCAATAATTTTGTCTGGGGCTATCTCCATTATGTGACTTTTGCCATAGCGGCCTTTTCGATATCGAGAGCGGTAGGACATTTGATCAAGCAGTTCCTGCTGATCTTTGAGAGGGCCGATGTGTGGGCTGATATTTCGGCTTATTCCGGTGGTTTCAACACCTTGTTCATGATTTCCGTGGCTGCCGTGATGATTTTTTATCACAAAGGTGTACAAGCCTATCAGGTGCTTGAACACGAAGCGGTCAAATTGAAAGACGCCAACAAAAATCTCGCTGTGGCTGCGGATCAATTGCGCGATCTCAATCAGAATCTTGAAGAGAAGGTGCTGGAGCGGACTGAGGAAGTGTCCCAGTCCGAGAAGAAATTCCGGCATCTTTTTTCTGCTTCCAAGGATTTGGTTTTTTTCTGTAACGAAACGGGCCGGCTTGTGGATATGAATGATTCCGGTTTCGAGATGCTTGGCTATGACCGGAAAGAAGCAAAAGAGTTGTTCCTGACCGATCTGTTCGCCGACCCTGGGCAGTCCTGCATCTATAACGCAATGCTTGGACGCGACGGCTATATCAAGGATCTCAATTCGGAATTTGTCAAAAAAAATGGTGCAGCAATTCCAGTTTTAATCTCGGCTACGGCAATCTTTGACGAGGTCGGGGTGATGCACGGTTCCGAGGTAATCGCCAAGGATCTGACCAAGGTGAAAACCACGCTTGAGCAACTTGCGGTGAGCGAAAAAATGGCTTCGATTGGTCAAATGGCCGCCGGTGTTGCCCACGAGATCAACACTCCTCTTGGTATTATTCTTGGGTATTCCCAGCTGCTGATGGATGATTTTCCGGTCGGGAGTGAACAGCATCAAAGTTTGCAGGTTATCGAACGGCAGACAAAAGCGAGCAGAAAGATAGTTGCCGACCTCCTGAGGTTCTCGCGCCAGTCGGAGAGTACAAAAGAACTGATCAATCTGAATGACGTGTTGGTTGATGTGGTGGCAGTAATGGAACATATCCTCAGCCTGAGCCACATCAGCCTGCAACTTGATTTCGACAAAAGTTTGCCGGCTCTATTTGGTGATGCGGGAAAACTCCGCCAGGTCTTTGTCAACCTCATTAATAATGCCTATCACGCCATGCAGGACACAGGTGGAAAATTGTATTTACAGACCATTCTTCAGAAAGGTGGTCGCTGGATTGAAGTTAAAGTCAGAGACACAGGTTGCGGCATTCCGGAAAAAAACCAGGCCAGGATCTTTGATCCTTTCTTTACTACCAAGCCTGTCGATCAGGGAACCGGACTGGGTTTGTCGGTATCGTACGGCATCGTCCATGAGCATGGTGGAAAAATCATTGTTGAAAGTCCGACGCTTGATCTGGAAAAGGGGACGGCTTTGGGAACGCTGTTCCGCATAACCCTGCCGGTAAGCAGTCCGGAGGAGCTTTCCTGATATGTCCGGACCGCTGGCCCAGTCTCTGTCTGTTCTGGAAAAAATGTAGCGGGAATCCTGTACTTGATGATGAAGTTGAAACATCGGTGCTGGCCAGGCATCATTAAAAAAACAGAGTGTGAGAGGAGGAATGAAAAATCGTAGTTGAAAGAAAGTTGTTAATGTTTGTTGATCCTTATTCCATTTTGGAGGTGTATTGTGACTAAAAATTATAAATATCTGTTTATGGTACTATTAGTACTTCTGGCTGTTGGCCTGTGGCAGGAGCCGGCGATGGCCGGCAAGCTTCAGGATGCTATTGCCGCTGCCCCGCAGGGCTTAGGGAAAGGCCAGATCGATGTTGCTAAACCCGTTGGGTTCTTGGGTATTCCCGGTGCTCCTCAGGTCAACCTTATTCTCGCATTTTTCTGGGCGGTATGGGTTGGCTGGATTTTCTCAACCGTTGGTGCCTTCGGCGGTGTTATGGCTGGTGTCGGGCATATGACCGTGTTCGGGCTTGGTGGCTATGCGAAAACTTTCAAAGAAACTGCGCCGGCTTTGAATAAGGCAATTACCGACTCAATTCGTGGCTCAAATCAATATTTGGTCGGTTTGTCCGCTTTGATTTCCTCCTTCAACTATTATCGCATGGGCCGCCTGGTAGTACCTTTGGCCGTCACTCTTGGTATCGGTTCGATTCTTGGTGCCTGGGGTTCCGTCACTTTGACGGCAGGGAAGCTTTCTTTCTCTCAGTATCAGGGCTATTTCGGTGTGTTCGTTCTGGCACTTGGCTGCTACCTGTTCTATGATACGTCTTCTGCAGCTCAGGCTAGCAAGAAAAGAGCAAAGTTAGCAGCTCAGGCCTTTGAGGAGACCGTAAAAAAACAAAAAAGTGGCGAGAAAATCGATACCGCTGCCCTTGGAGTCAAGGTTACAAAAATATCACTCACCCAGATTCTTTTCACCTTCTATGGTGTAGAGTTTAAATTCAATCCGCTGATCCCGCTTTTCGGTGGGGTGGCAATCTCGGCTGTTGCCGCATTTCTCGGCGTCGGCGGTGGTTTTCTTCTCGTACCGTTTTTAACATCCGTTGCTGAACTGCCGATGTATCTGGCGGCCGGAACCTCGGCTCTCGCTGTACTCATCAGTATGATTACCAGTATCATCACCCTGATCTCTAAGGGTGTGCAGTTCGACTGGGCGTTGATTGGTCTTGAGCTGGTTGGTATTGCCGTAGGCTCGGTTATTGGTCCACGGACTTCCAAATATTTCTCCGACACCTGGCTGAAGCGTCTGTTCATCGTCCTGTCTTTTTATGTTGGTATCGACTATGTGCTGCGCGGATTTTTTGATTACAAAATATTTGGTTAATCCTTTTGATCGGGCGTAGGCCCGGAAAATGGCTCCGGGCCAATAACCCGGAGCCATGAAATGAAATCATGAATTCAATTGTGCCCTTTCTCCTGCTGCTTGATCCCTGGTTTATCGCGCCCTTTCGGTGGTTGCCGTCCGAAACCGCAGGGTACCTCCTGGGAGCCGCGATCATTGCCCTGCAATGTATAATTATCGGTGACCTCTCGGCTACTCTGGTTGCCTACCTGAATCGTGGTTACCTGCGAAAAATTCAGGAAAAAATGGACCGGAACCATAGACTTTCTGAGCAGGCCTTGATGCAGGGCGACAAGGAAAGCTACAAGGCGGTCAACCGGCAGGGGCTGGATGCCTTTGGCTATCAATTTTCAATGGGGGCGGCGATTTTTTGTGTTTCTATCTGGCCGATGCCGTTCTCTTTGGCCTGGATGAATATGCGTTTTGCAGAAGCGCCTTTGGAAATGTCGATCAAATTGCCGTTTATCGGGCAATCGGTTCATTATTTTGCCTCTTTTCTGCTCCTCTATATAGCCGTTCGAATGAGCTATTCTTTCTTCATGGCCCGTAACCCCTGGTATACCGGTCTGAAGAATCGAATTGCGGGCATAGCGTAGACTTTGACCCTTGCCGAGGGGGTAAAAAGCTTCCATCGGCAGAATTAGCACTGTAACTGTACTTTCGATCGCCAACCCTTTGACTTTTGAGGACAGCTGTGGATTTCAATAATCTGACCGACATCATCGATTTCGCTATCTCTCAGGAAAGTGAGGCCGCCGACTTTTATCGCAGGGTCGGCGAAAAAGAAGCGCGGGAAGGCAAGAAACACATCTTTCTTCAGTTCGCAGACGAAGAGGACAAGCATCGACGTCTTCTAGAAAACCTCAAAAGTGGCATCCAAGGCACCGCCCTGGATGGTTATCGGTTCACCTGGATAACCGACATCAAGCGCAGCAACTATGTAGCGGACCTCGTCTTCACTCCAGATATGCCTTACCGTGATATCCTCATGCTCGCTGCTAAACGAGAGGAAAAGTCTCTGGCTCTCTACAACCTGCTGCTCGGGAAAGCCGAAGATGAGGCGGCCCGCCAAGTTTTCAAGATGCTCTGTCAGGAGGAGGCCAAGCATAAACTGGCTCTGGAGGGTACCCTCGACGCGTATATGGCGGAGATGGGGGACTGAGGAGTGCAGCAAATGTATTGTATAAAGGTTGAGAAATGAATTTTCTCCCTGAATTGAAGGTGATAATTACTTACTTTGCAAAACACCGATGTTGCGCCGGATGGCCGACAGTGGTGTCCATTCCCGGATCATCGAAGGGCGGATGACCGGGGTGACTCAACAGCCCTGTTATGAAACGTGCGATCACGGTGCACAGTTCCCATGGGAACTCAGTCCGTTTCGTATTGAACTTTTGCCTAAAGGAGAATTTTCATGAGCCGGTACCATCTTGCCCAGGATACCCGCAAATGCATTGGCTGCCATGCCTGCGAGATCCAATGCAAATCTAATAAAAGTTTGCCGCCGGGTCCCCGTTTGTGCCAGATCGTCGAGGTCGGCCCGAAACTGATCGGTGGTCTGCCGCGAACCGCCTTCGTCTTCATGCTCTGCTTTCATTGCGAGAATCCCTGGTGCGTAGCAGCTTGCCCCACCGGAGCCATGCAGCAACGATCCAGTGATGGCATCGTCTTTGTCGACCACGACCTTTGTGTCGGCTGCAAGACCTGCATCGCCGCATGCCCTTGGGGTGCGCCGCAGTGGCAACCGGAAATCGGCAAGGTGGTCAAGTGCGATTATTGCAAGGATCGGCTTGACCAGGGATTAAAACCCGCCTGCGTTACCGCCTGCACCACCCAATGTTTAGAGTTCGGGGAAGGGCAGACGATGACGGAAAAAAAACGAAAGCGTCACGCCGAAACGGTAACTTCCTTTGAAAACAGTGCGTTTTAGGGACCCTTCTGGATGGACCAGGCATTCCCTCAGCGGTGGCTTTGATCCCTCGCGCCCTATTCGCCCGGAGAGCCTACCATGACCCCAAATCAATGCCCGGTCCATGAGACCTTGCTGGAATTGAAAAAGATCCCCATCGACCGTCGGGTTGTCCATCCTCGAGGTCGTCGCCTGATAGAGGAGATCGCCACCTTGGTTCAGGATATCGTCGCCGGCAGGGCAGGGACCGAGCATCTGCCGTGCATCGATGCCAGGGTTGAGGAACTGTGTGGTTTCACGGCCGACCCTGTGGGGGTCGAGACCGGACAATGGCTTTTCGCCCGTCTGGCTGAGCACGCTGAAGTCTTTCGCAGTCATGCCCTGGACCGCAATTGTACTGCCTCTATCTGCGACCATCTGACCCCGGCTCCCTGCCAGATGGCCTGCCCGGCGGGCATTGACGTACCCACCTACCTGTCGCTCATTGCACTTGGCCAGGACGACGAGGCCATTGAGGTCATTCGCCGCGACAACCCACTGCCCTGGGTGTGCGGCCTGGTGTGTACCCGGCCCTGCGAACTCATGTGTGTCCGGGGGCGGATTGACACCCCAATATCTATCAAGTTTCTCAAGGCCTTTGCTGCCGAACGGGCAATGTCCTGGGGTCGCCACCACAATCCGCAAAAGGCCGCAGCTACCGGCCGCAAGGTGTGTGTAATCGGCGCCGGACCCGGGGGGCTCGCCGCTGCTTACTACCTTGCGCTGCAAGGCCATACGGTTCGGGTCCTTGAAGCCCTGCCGAGGGCCGGTGGGATGATTCTGGTGGGTATCCCGCGCTACCGTCTGCCGTCGGACATCATCGACCGTGAGGTTGCCAAAATAGAGGACCTGGGGGTGGAATTCCAATTCAATACCCGGTTCGGTCGGGACGTCGACCTGGACGGACTGCGCGCCGAGGGTTTTGAAGCCTTTTTCTTTGCGGTCGGGGCCCATGCCTCCTTCAACCTCGGCGTAGAGGGTGAAAATGATTTTCCCCAAGTGCAGGGGGCCGTTGATCTCCTCCAGAGAGTGGCGCTTGGCGAACGCCGGTGCCCCGGAAAAAACGTCGTGGTCATCGGCGGTGGCAACGTCGCTATTGATGCGGCCCGTACCTGCCTGCGTCTCGGCAGCGAGCAGGTGACCATTGCCTACCGCCGTACCCGCAAGGAGATGCCTGCCGACCTAGAAGAGGTGGAGCAGGCGGAAGAGGAAGGGGTACACTTCGAGCTGCTCACTGTCCCCGTTGCAGTGACCGGCGAAGGCGGCAACGTCTGCGCCCTCCGATGCCTGAAGGCAAAACTTGTGACCGTGTCCGGCTCCAGCCGCCAGTCACCCAAGCCCATCGAGGGCAGTGACTACGACATCCCCGCCGATGCGATCATCAGTGCCATCGGCCAGCGGGTCGAGCAGCACTGGTTTAAGTCTATGCCTGATCTCACCTGGACTCATCGCGACACTATCCGCGTCAACACCATCACCATGGAAACCAGTCTGCCGGGAATTTTTGCGGCGGGCGACGCGGTCACTGGGCCGGCAACGGTCATCGAGGCCATCGGCGGCGGCAAAAGAGCAGCCACCGCTATGGGTCGCTACCTCACCGGCATTCCACAACCGAAATTGCCGCCGGTACCGGTCCGTCATCAGCGGGTTCCGTGCTTCGATGTCCCGGCCCATACCAAGATGGCCCTGAAACGACCTGAAATGCCACTTTTGGGCATTGATCGCCGCCGCACCACCTTCCAGCAAGTGGAACTTGGCTACTCCGAGAACCAGACCCGAGAGGAGGCCCGTCGCTGCCTGCGTTGTGACATCTGCAGGCGCTGCGGCAAATGTGTGACGGTCTGCAAGGAGAAGATGGGCGTTGATGCCCTGGCCTTGGGCTACCTTTCCTTCGATCATCCTGAGGAAAGCGATTTCCGCCGTACCGAACAGCGCTGCATCAGTTGCGGTGCCTGCGCCGCCAATTGTCCAACCGGCGCCATGCGCATCGAGGACCGCGGCCCAGATCGGATTCTCTCCCTGTGCGGCACGATTCTTAACCGACAGCCCCTGGTTTTTTGTTCCAGTTGCGGCACGGTCATCGGCACCGAACGTTACCTGGCGTTCATTCGCGGCCGTCTGGGAGGACTCGCGGCAAAAGCCGCTGCAAACGAACCTCAGTGTGAGATTTGCGCCCGAAAAAAGGGGCATCAGCGTGGCACAACGATCATGGCTATCGAATAGGGGCCGCAAAAAAAGAGGAGCACAGCGATGGTATTCCATAGAGGTCAGATGGTGCGCGTCTTGCGCCGCAGCACCGACGAAAGCTGGGAAGAGTATATGGACGTCCTGGTCGGCAGTCGAGGAATCATCACCGATCCCGACACCCAGGTCAACGACCCGGACTCCCTCATTGAGGTCAGCCTCGAAGACAAGGGAACCTTTCGGTTGCCCCAGGATTGCCTGGAGGTTCTGGAGCCGGCCTCGTAGATGCGACTGGCCGATGTTATGAACAGCTGCATAGTGAAGGCGGCAACCGTTGCAACCGACCTCAGTATTGCTGAGGTGGCGCAGGAGATGCTCAGGGCCGATGCTATGGTGGCGATGGTCATGGAACATGGCGGGCTCCAGGGGGTTTTGACGGCAGATGATATCCTCCGTTACCTGACCATGGCGGCCTCACCTGCTCTTGCCTGGAATACTCCGGTAACAGCAGCGATACCAGTGGATCGACATGCTGTAAACCCGGAGGAGACACTCGGCCCCATTATAGCAAAGATGACTGCTGCAGAGATTGATTATCTGCCTGCGGTCACGGACAGTGCCATAGGAGTTGTTAGCCTTTGTCGCCTGCTGCAGGCGGAAAACGCCTTTTTGCAAGGCGAAATACAACACCTGCAAACCTACATCGACGCACTGCACGATGCGCCGAACGACTGAGGAAGTACGATGATTACCATGTACATCAACGATCAAACGGTGGTCGCCGAAGCAGAGACGACGGTACTCAAGGCGGCGCGGGACAACAACATTCATATCCCGACCCTTTGCCACCATCCAGCCCTAAAACCCTCCGGCTCATGCAGGGTCTGCGCTGTGGCGGTGGAAAAAGCCTCGGGGGATCGAACGATCATGCTGAGCTGCATCCTTCCGGTAAAGCAGGGTTTAAGGCTGTGGACCGAAGGAGAAGAGGTGCGCCAGGCGAGGATCAAGGCCTTAATGAGATTAATTGCCATGGCCCCGATGTCGGAACGAATCCGCCACCTGGCAGAAAAAGAAGGGATCGATCTGCCACCGGCGCCGGACGGCTGCATCCGCTGCCGTCTGTGTATTCGGGTTTGCAAGGAGATCATCGGCAAGCAGGCTCTGCGTATGGATAAAGAAGACGGCCGGCAAATGGTGATTGCCGATCCCGACCGCTGCATCGGTTGCGGCACCTGCGCCAATATCTGTCCGACCCAGGCGATAACCGTTTCCGAAGATGGCGGGATGCGTTCCGTGTCCATCCGCGGCAGCGCCTTCGGCAGGCATCCGCTCAAGCGGTGTCAGGGCTGCGGCAAATACTACGCTACCGAAAAACAGATACAGTTGATGGAAGAACGCACTGCTCCGCACCCCCAGGTCAAGGAGCATCACAACTACTGCGCTCATTGCGCCAAGCTCTTTTCCAATAAATTGATGGTGATGGAAAAACAACCACCAAGACTACAAACTCATAAATAGAGGCAGTAAAAAACTGTCTGCACTGCTCATAGCAAGGAGAACGCCATGGTTGCCAAATCAGTATTCAGTGTATGCGGGATGTGTACAGTTCGGTGTCCGATCAAGGTCACGGTCGAGGACGGGCAGGTGACGTTTCTCGCCGGAAACCCCCATGTTCCGGCGATGAAAGGGGCTGTCTGCCCGAGAGGGGCAGCCGGAAATGCCCTGATCACCGACAATGAACGGCCACAGACCCCGATGATTCGTACCGGCGCCCGGGGCGAGGGTAAATGGCGCAAGGTCGGCTGGGACGAAGCCTTCGATTACGTCGCCGACAAGTTGAAAGAGGTGAAGGACAAATACGGAGCCAAAGCAATTTCCCTTACCGACCGCGGTGGCCCGTTCCGCGATATGCACCGCGCTCTGCTCCGCGGTCTCGGCAGTCCCAACTACTGCAACCATGACTCGTCCTGCGCTCGCAATGTCCAACATGCCAGTCTGTCGGTCACCGGTATGGGACGAAAAAGCGTCGCTTACGACTTCAAAAACGCCAAGCATGTGGTCCTGCAGCTGCGCAACATCTTCGAGGCGATCAACGTTCAGGAGGTTAACAATCTCATGGACGCCCTGGAAAAGGGCTGCAAACTGACGGTCATCGACATCCGCGCCACGATCACCGCCTCCAAGGCGACCCGCTATTTTCAGGTGCGCCCCGGCTCGGACTATGCTTTCAACCTGGCAGTAATCCATGAGCTGTTGAAAAAACGGTTGTACGACGAAAAATACGCTGGTCGCTACATCGAGGGCCTGCGGGATCTGGAGAGCTTCATCGAACCCTACAGCCCTGAATGGGCGCAGGGAGAAACCGGCATCGACCCTGCGGAACTGCGCCAATTCGTACGAGAACTGGCATCAGCAAAGGGAGCGGTTATCTGGCATCCCGGCTGGATGACGGCCCGCTATCAGGATTCTTTTTACGTCTGCCGGACCGCCTATATCATCAACGCCCTTCTCGGCTCCTTCGGGGCTAAAGGCGGGATGCCCCTGGTCAGTAAACCCGGCGACGTTGGTCGGGCCGATCTCAAGGCCTTTGTCGATCTCTATCCAAAACCTGCCGACAAACGGGCCGACGGCCTTGGCTGGCGCTATACCCACTTCGAAGAAGGACCGGGCCTTGCCCATCTCATGTACGAGGCAATGGAGAGCCAGGACCCATATCCGGTCAAGGCTTATATCGCCTACCGTCATGATCCGCTGATGGGTTTCCCCGACCCGGACCGCCTGAAGGAGAAATTCAACAACCTCGATCTCCTCGTCTCAGTGACTTTCAGCTGGTCCGATATATCCTGGTTCTCTGACGTGGTTCTGCCGCTTTCCCCCTATCTGGAGCGGGAAAGCGTCATTGCCACCAAAAACGCCTTGAAACCACAGTTCTTCGTGCGCCACAGAGCGATTGAACCACGTTACGACTCAAAGGCCGACTGGGAAATCGTCGGTGGCCTGGCCAAACGGCTCGGTCTTCCCGAACTGGTATTTGACTCCGTCGAGGACGTCTGGCGCTTTCAGCTGGAGGGCACCGGTGTTTCAGCTGAGGACTTCAACGCCACCGGCATGGTCAACCTCGCCGACAAACCGATCTACCGCGATATGGACAAAATGAAGTTCAAGACGCCGAGCGGTAAGCTGGAGATAATCTCGGCTAAGCTGGAAAAGGCAGGCCTGCAGTCACTCAAGCCCTTTCAGGCTCCGGAAACACCACCGGAAGGAACCTTCCGCCTGACTTTCGGCCGCTGCGCCATCCACACCCAGGGGCATACGGTGAACAACCCGCTTCTGCACGAGCAGATGCCGATCAATCCCCTGTGGATAAACAGCCGCGCCGCGGCAAAACTGGGGATTGGCGATGGGGATACGGTGGTGGTTTCCCAACGCGACTATTCGGAAACAACGGTTGCCAAAGTGACAGATCTCATCCACCCCGAGGCGGTATTCATTATTCATGGTTTTGGTCATCGATTGCCGGTTGAGAGCCGCGCTTTCGGCAAGGGCATCGCCGACCAGAATTTCATGCGCGGCGGACTGGATAAATGGGACCGGGCCGGTGGCGGCATCGCCTACCAGGAACATTTCGTTTCGGTGCGCAAGGCCTAGGCGCATTACCCGGAGGTCTGACACCTTCCTGTGTCACCTGCAATAACAAAGCTCTGAATATCCGGCAGGACAGCATGTCCTGCCGGGCTCAAGATAGCCCGGCACAAAGAACGAGACGGGCCGATTGAATTTTTCAAAAAATGTATTTTTCTGCCTCGCTGGTCGCATCGGCAATAAGGCGTTTGGCAGTCAGGAGGCCCTTGTTATTGTAGCGAGTCTCAGAGGCGATCGATTCGATCAGCGCATTGACTCCCAGGAACATGGCTGATTTTTCAGCGGCATTTACAAATTGTTGTCTTGCGTTGAACGTACAGATTACTGCCACCGCCTGATATATCTCCCTCTTATGCCCAGTTAATTTGCAACATGCTTTTTCTGAGCGGAGCAGGGTGCTTTCTATGGCAAATATCTGGATGGCTGCATCCGCCAGGGTGAGGAGAATTTCTTGCTCTTGTCCAGCTCCAGGCCCGAATATCTCAGCTGTATTTCCTGCTAGCGAAAGATAGATCCGTTTCATGCCGTACAAGAGTCTTTTCTCTGCAGCAAAACAGTCGTTGTTTGGAGATTCAGACGACAGGTCAAAGGCCTCTCCGGTTAATCCCTTACGCATGAAAAGACCGGGGATCAGCAGCCGGTTGATTTCATTGGTTCCTTCGTAAATCCTCTGGACCCGTTCGTCTCGGTAAAGCTGCTCGATGGGGTATTCGGCGATATAGCCATAGCCGCCGTGGACCTGAAGCATTTCATCAATGGCTCTGGCCGCCGCCTCGGTACAGAAGACTTTTGCCATGGCACATTCGCCGGCATACTCCTCGATCCCCTTCTGGTAGAGGGCGGAATAGTTATCACTTCCTTTGTCGATCGTCGCCTGGCGATCGTCGATCAGGCCGGCCAGACGGTACACCACCGATTCCGAGGCATAGGTCAAGGCCGTCACATCGGCAAGTTTCTCCCGGATGCCGCCGAAACTGCTGATTGGGACACCAAACTGCTTTCGTTCGTTGGCATAACGCGCTCCCTCAGACAGGGCGTATTTCTGCTGCCCGACGCAGAGCGCCCCTAGTTTGAAACGGCCGACATTCAACACATTGAAGGCAATTTTGTGCCCCTTGCCGACTTCACCCAGGACATTTTCTATCGGCACTTTCACCTTATCGAGGATCACCTGCCGGGTTGAGGAGCCGTGCATGCCCATTTTTTTCTCTTCCGGACCGAGTGTCAGGCCCTCATAGGTGCGTTCGACCAGGAAGGCGGTGAAGTGGATTTTATCAACCTTGGCAAAAACCGTATACAGGTCGGCAAAGCCTGCATTGGTAATGAACTGCTTGGTGCCGCCCAGGAGGTAATGTGAACCATCTGCCGAGAGTGTTGCAGTCGATTTGGCACCCAGGGCGTCCGAGCCGGAGCCCGGCTCGGTCAGGCAGTAGGCGCCGATCATTTCAGCGTGCAGCAGCTTCTCCAGATAACGTTCTTTCTGGGCGGCGGTTCCATAGTATATCAGCGGCAGCATGCCGATACCGGTATGACACATATAGGTCAGACCAGATCGG
>JAHJLI010000153.1 GCA_018821785.1 Pseudomonadota bacterium | reverse complement strand
AGTGTTCGTGCCTCAAGCTACAGAGCCCGGTGTCTATAGCGGTACAATTTATTTCGAACCAGATAACGCTATGAAGTCATCGATTCCTCTTGAAATCAATGTGTTGCCTTTTACTTTACTCGACCCGCCAATTGTTAGATTTATGTGGGGACCTCCCACTAGTATTCATCCTGAGAATGAAACTAAAATCTATCAGGACATGGCAACACATGGCCTGACCACAATGATTCTGATGGGAGATGTCAAAACACGTGATGAAAAAATTGGAAAAGAGGATATTGACAATATCAGCCAATCTATTGATAAAGGGCTGAATACATATAACAAAACAGGATTTCGGGATACACCTATCGGTGGAATACACAATAACCAGATTATTTATTATTGGGATAAGTCATTAAAATGGTTTCGGTATTGGCCAATAACACCAGAGTTGGACGATCAGTTTGTTACCGCTTATCGTGAAGTATTTACACAAAGTGAACAAGCAGAAAAACGCTCGAAGCTTCTGCACTATCTTGTCGATGAACCAGGGGGGGCCAACCCAAAAAACCTCGAACCAGCCATGCACTATTTGAAACTTTTCAAAGAAAAGTTTCCAAAACTGAAAACATTTGTCACCATTGGCGGTGGTATGAAGCAGGGTTACGATGAAATAGGCATGCTCAGCCCATATCTCGATGTTACCTGCACAAATTATGTGACCAGCGAGGTGATTGATAGACTTGAAAAACTACATTCTGAATTCTGGATTTATAACGGCGCATCGTTAAATGTAGATCCGGTAAAAGAACGGTTTTTCTTTGGTTGGTTTGCATGGAAGATCGGTGCAAAAGGAGTTGGCCAGTGGACTTACGCATGGTCCTATTCCCCATTCTCGTCAGCATTTCGGGATGAGCGCCAGGACTATGCTCTGGAAACAAAAGATGGTTACTTGCCAACTGTTGGTCTGGAGATGATTCGGGAGGGCATTGATGACTATCGATCCTTATACACACTCGCAAAACTCATTCAGAACGGTTTGCAATCAAAAGATCAAGAGCTAGTCCAGAAGGCGAGTAAAGCAAATTTGCGCCTTGCCGAATTACGTAAAAAAGTGAATCTCAATTATTTGCGTGGATATGATATGCCGGAAAGCAGTGTTGTTGGTATATCAGCTGATGATCTTGACTCCTATCGAGGGGAGCTTGAACAATTAATTGCAGGTTTGTTGATTGATGAAAATGAAACCACATGGAAAACCTTTCAAGAAAAGCTGAAAAGTGATCCGGAAATACTTTTCGGGAAACCATCTGAGAAAGAGTGGCAGCAATTAGGTTCGTCACAGATTTTCGGCAAAGATTTATTGGAAGAGACGAGTTTTGGCGGTGTGTTGAGTGATTGGAAGATTCAGGTATGGAAGGGAAAAGGTGAAGGTAGTTTCGAAAATGGAATTGTTCATCAAGGAAATAAATCAGCCAAAATTGCCATTACAAGTGATAACAAGACTGATAACGGCGTGTTGGTTCTACATCAACCAAAGGTCGATTTAAAAAAGGGGACGAAATACAGGCTATCTTCTTGGATAAAGACCGAAAATGTTGAAAACAATGCATTGCTGTTTGCAGCGGTGCGATGTGGTGGTGTCTCCGATGTAAGCAGTGCAAAGGTGAAAGGCAATTCAGACTGGAAATATGTTTGGCTTGAATTTACCCCTGATGAAGACTGCAAAGCGCAATATTTCTCAATCCGTTTATGGGGACAAGGTACAGTCTATGCTGATAGAATTGTCCTTCAGGATCATTAATCAGGCCTGCCCTCAGTAACATAAATATTTTGAAACTAATTACCTTGCTGAAATATCTCAGATTTAAATCCTTTGATGTCACCACCTCAAAGGGTAGATCAGATGAACGATATCGCCTTGCGGCTTTAGCGATGGCGGCAAATTTTTTTAGCCGTGGGATTTCAATGTTGGTAATGGTATTCACTGTAAGTCTCACGGTTCCTTATCTAGGCTCGGAGCGCTTTGGTGTCTGGATGACTATTGCCAGCTTTGTTGGGATGCTGACATTCCTTGACCTCGGTGTTGGAAATGCCCTAACGAATAAAGTGGCTCAAGTAGCAGCGGGAAAAGACTCTGCAGCATTGAAGACGACTATAAGCGGTGGCCTAGGGTTTTTGTTGTTGCTGGGTTGTGTTGTAAGTTTGCTCCTTTATGGCTTGGTAAATGTATTGCCCTGGCATCACTTGATTAAGCTCAAAGACGTAACTCTTCATGGTGAACTTTTGTTTTCCATGGGAGTTTTCGCTGTTTTGTTTGGTTTAAACTTATTCACTAGTGGAATACAAAGGATCTTTGCAGGTTTGCAACGCTCATTTGAGGCACATTTAATCAGTGTGTTGGGGTCATTATTTTCATTATTAGCACTGTGGATCTTTACTCGACAAGAGGCAGGAATTCCGTATCTGCTAGCAGCAACACTCGGAATCCAATCATTAGCCAATCTTAATCTTTTATTGATTTTAATCAGGCGTAATTTATTCTCATTTAGATGTTTAATATTTAATACCCGATTAGAATCTCGAAGTCTGCTGCACGTTGGTGGATTGTTTTTCATATTGCAAATTGGCACAATGGTGGGTTGGGGAGCAGATAGCCTTATTATATCGAGTACTTTAGGTGCGGCACAGGTTGCAGTCTTCAGCATTGTTCAGCGGCTTTTTCAACTAGCAACACAACCCATGAATATTTTAAATGCTCCTCTATGGGCTGCTTATGCCGATGCACATTCAAGAGGTGATAAAGAATTTATTAAAAGGACATTAAAAAAATCTTTGATCGGCACAGGCGGATTTTGCTTATTGATTTCTGCCATTCTATTGATGGTGGGTGATTTCCTCGTCGAGATTTGGACGGGAAATGAAATAAGAATACCCGTTAATATATTGTTTGCATATGCAAGCTGGGCAACATTTATGGCAATCGGCAATGCGTTGGCGATGTTTCTGAATGGATGCAGTATTGTGAAACAACAGGTCCCTACTGTAATGATTTTTTTAGTGATATCAATTCCTACAAAGCTTTTTTTGATCAACTTTTATGGCCTTGAAGCTATGTTAATAGGGCAAGCTCTAATTTATCTAATAATCACATCTGTATCATATGGTATTATCTTCAGAAAAAAATTATCTGAGATTTGTGTCTGAGGGAGAGACAAAAAGTTGCGTGATATTTGTCGATTGTGTGGAAAACATACTTTGAAAATTCAAGTAGGAAGGATTTTGGATATCCAAATTGACTACTTTGAGTGTTTAAGTTGTGGCTATGTTCAAACAGAAGCGCCTCATTGGTTAGATCGTGCTTACAGGGAAGCGATTAACGATAGTGATACTGGATTAATGATGCGTAATCAGAGGAACGCGAGAATTGTTTTAGGCACGATGTTCATGCTTAATATATTAGAGGGGGTTGCCGTGGATTGTGCTGGAGGATACGGTATTCTCGTTCGTATGTTGCGTGACTATGGAATAAACGCTCTATGGTCAGATCCATATTGTAAAAACCTGGTTGCTTGTGGCTTTGAACATGAATCTGGATCTGCAGATCTTGTCACGGCATTTGAAGCATTTGAACATTTCAAACAGCCCTCAATTGAGCTTGATAGATTGCTGGAAATATCTCCGAATGTGTTGTTTTCAACTAATATAATTCCTGAACCTACTCCCAAAACAGATGAATGGTGGTATTACGGAAAAGAGCATGGACAGCACATTGGTTTTTTCAAATTTCGGACATTGCAGTATCTAGCACAAGAGAGAGGGCTGAATTTGTTGAGTAATGGTTCTAGTCATCATTTGTTTACCAGTAAAAATATTAATAATAATCTTTGGAATCTAATGATGAGGTTTAATAAGATCGTCCCTCGGCTATTGTCGCGCAAGCTTACTTCTAAAACATGGCAGGATCATGTTCATATTGTGGAGCGAAGCTAGTAGTGCGTATTGCATTCGATTATCAAACATTTTTTCTGCAACCCTATGGTGGCATTTCACGTTATTTTACTCAGCTTGTCCAGAATTTATTAAAAAAGGAACAACAGGTCAAAGTTTTTGCTCCATTATATCAAAATAATTATCTTCCAAAATTGCCAAAAGATATTGTTAATGGCTGGCATGTGGGTCGTTATCCTTCAAAGACCAGGCGGATATGTTATGAATATAATTTTCTGAAGTCACGATTTCAAATTTCCCGATGGAAACCTGATCTGGTGCATGAAACGTATTTTTCAAAGAAAAAGGTGGCTCCAAAATCATGTCCAACTGTGATTACGGTATATGATATGATTTATGAATTATTTCCGGATGAGTTCTCAAAAAATGATCACACTGCTGAGTTAAAAAAAGTCGCAATCGACCGAGCAGACCATGTTATTTGCATTTCAGAAAACACAAAACTAGATTTGATGCGTTTATATGGTACAGAAACAAGCAAAATATCTGTTGTTCATCTTGGAGTTGATAATATTTCAAGTCATAGCATCCTGAAAAAACCGGATATTTCACAAAGACCCTTTCTGTTATATGTTGGAAAGCGTGGTGGGTACAAAAACTTTGCAGGATTTCTTAAGGCTGTGGCAACCTCAAAAAGATTATTATCCGATTTTGATATTATAGCTTTCGGTGGGGGAGAGTTTTCTTCTGATGAATTGTTTTTTATTTCATCACTTGGCTTTGTTGAGAACCAGGTTCAACACGAAACAGGAGATGATGGTTTGCTCAGGTATTACTATTCGTCGGCGAGAGCTCTTGTATACCCATCTCTTTATGAAGGTTTTGGTCTTCCTCCCTTAGAGGCAATGGCTCATCATTGCCCTGTAATTAGCAGTAACACCAGCTCAATGCCCGAGGTTATAGGAAGCGCGGGTGAGTATTTTGACCCTGCTAATGTTGATGACCTGCAGCGTGCTATCGAGTCTGTTGTTTATTCCGACGACCGTGTTGAGCAGTTGATGAAATTAGGTGTCGAACGATTAACTGCATTCTCTTGGGATAAATGTGCTCAGCAGAGTTTGGATATTTATCGTTTAATATCATAAGGATTCCTGGTAATAGTAGACCATTTCGCGTGGAAGTCATAAATATTATTTCGAGCACCCAATGGTTGCCTATGAATGTAGGAGAAGTTTCTGTTGAAGTGTGATTAGCTGATAACGTAGATTGAATCCAGCCCAATACTTCTAGATGTCATCTCAGCGGTGCTTTAGTAAAGTGTGGATAACAATCAAATAATTGGGAAGGAATGGTTCTGTTCATTTCGTGAAGCATGCGTTAGTTAGCTTGGTATTTAACTGTCCTTACAAAATATGTTGTTAATGTCCCTGTTGATTAAATGTAAACTGAATTATTAAGAATAATGATGGATTGTCGTGGATATTATCCGTTTGTCGAGCCCCACTTTATTCGTTTTTATCATTAACCTTTAATAAGGTTAACATCCCTACATTTAAGGTGTGCAGCATGGAGCTAGCAGTGGGACTACAATCCTTTCGCTGGCCAAATTTTCCGGATTTACTGTATATTAAAAGGAAGCAAGGAAAGGTATGGTCAATAATTGTTCTTGTCAAATTAATGAGTTGCCGAAGGTTACGATAGTTACTCCTTCATTTAATCAAGGGCACTTTATTGAAGACACTCTTTTAAGCATTAAAGGACAAGATTATCCACATATCGAACATATTATTATTGATGGTGGCTCAACTGATAATTCACTCGAGGTAATTAAAGAATATGAAAATACCTACAACATGCGATGGATATCAGAGCCAGATAATGGGCAGGCCGATGCCATAAATAAAGGTTTTAATATAGTTGATGGGCAGATATGCGGATGGTTGAATTCAGATGATGTGTATTTTAGTTCTTCTACAATATCCTATGTAGTGCAAAAATTTATGAGTCACAAATCTGCTAGTGTAATATTTGGTGATGACATACTTATTGATAGGAATAAACAGTTTTTGTTTAAAAGAACTATGGGAGAATTTGATTATAAAAAGATGCTGATTGCTAATCGAATATCGCAACCAGCGACGTTTTTTTTAAAAGAAGTTATTGTTAATCATTTATTAGATGAGAAATTTAATTACGCTATGGATTATGAATACTGGTTGAGATTGTACAACAAGGGTTATAAATTTAAATATGTAGATAAGATACTGGCTTGTAACAGAATTCATTGTCAAAGAAAAATGCTTGTTGGGAAGATTGAAGCTGATAAAGAAGTTAGGGTAATTCAAAGTAATTTTTCTAACTTGAATGAATCAAGTTATGGAATTATTAAAAAATTAGTTGATAAATTATTTTATTATGGAAATAGAATAAAGGGCATTCGTAGCTTGGTTCAACTAAACTATGAAGAGGATAAGATAACTGGAATGCTGCCAAATAGATTGCACAATCTTATTCTTGAACAAGTATTTATGAAAAGTTATAAAGAAATAGTAAAATCTGATTACCCCTAAACCTCAGCAAAGGTCAAAATACGCTGAGGTTTGGGTTTTGTGTTCGCAGCATGTTTGATCAAAGAGCCGATCATAGTCCCCACGCAAAAACGGTTATTGAATCGAAAGCAGAACTCAGCCAAGTAACGAGATAGATGTTTGGAACAGACAGAATGATACGTCCCATGAATTGCTTTTTTGACGTTACCAATCATCGTATTGACCCAGTGGAAAATTTTGTTTTTAGGATCAGT
>JAHJLI010000152.1 GCA_018821785.1 Pseudomonadota bacterium | reverse complement strand
ATTACAATTATGATCTGCAGCCTTTTTTACCCTAACTCCCCTAGCCGAGCAACACCGCATCGTGGCCAAGGTCGACGAGCTCATGGCCCTCTGCGACGACCTGGAGGAACGACTGACTGCTGCGAAGGAGGCCCAGGAGAAGTACGGGCAGGCGGCGGTGGGGAGGTGACATCATCAATGAACAATACATCCCGATCAAGATCAGATGATGCAGCTCATCTTGGACCTCCAGAGGATCATGGGTGTGGTGTTTGTTTTGCCGGAGAATGTCGGCGCCAATAGGCGAGTTGGGCACCCAAGCAACTTTACTTTCAGCCTATCCGCGTATCTTCCGAACAACATGGCTGTTTTCTAGTGAGCATGAAAGAATGTGAGAGTTTACGATGACTGAAGAAAAAGGAACACCTGCACCGAATCTGCCACACCCTCCTCCAGAAACGAAGATATGGCGGTATCTGGATCTTCCGAGGTTTCTATCATTTCTCAACAGCAAGTCCGTAACGTTCGCAAAGCCAACAACATTCGAGGATCCATATGAAGGGGCGGCGACAAAGCATGGACAGCTCGTTCGGAAAATAATGTTCGATGTCATGATCCCCGAGGATGAGAAAGAGGGGGCAAGAGGGAAGCTGGCGTCTGAAGTCAAAAGGATGGTGGAGGCAAGGTACATTAGTTGCTGGCATATGAACGAACATGAGTCAGACGCTATGTGGCGACTTTATGGATCCGAAAAAGGGGCTGTGGCTTTGCAGACTACGTTTGGCAAATTATATTCTGCGCTCAGTCTCTTCGGGGGAAAGCCGCAGAATCCTCAGTCTTTGTTAGCAGGGGCTGTGCAATACATCGACTATGAGACCTCGACACATGTTTGGAATGAAATGATCTCCCCCTTCTTCTACAAAAGAAAATCATTTGAGCATGAAAAAGAGGTGCGGTTCTTTATAAGTTTTATAGGGACTCCACCTGACCCCGTTGTTTCACTACCAATCTCCGATGCAGAGGCTGTTTTCGAAAAAATCTACATCTCTCCACTTGTAAGAAAATGGGTGGCAGTTGCGATCACAGAAACTTATAGCAAGTATGGGTACAAAATCCCTCTGGAACATTCGGCGCTGTATCAAACTCCTCCATTCATGGCTCCATAATCCCACGAGAATGTAGCCACTCCTTGATTAGTTTCTCGAGTTCTTCCAGTAGGTTCACAACTACTTTAAGGTCCGAGGCAATGAAATCGCACATCTTGAGGAGGAAGTTATTTCCCTCGACCATGAGGACGATACGGCAGGTGCATTCCCAGGCTGAGAGGCTGAGCCAGCACTGGGCGGTGGGGAATATTTGAGGGATTCTAAAAATCTGTATGAACTTATCCTTGTCATGGGTTATTTCCCCCCTCTGGATCAAAGAAGTAGGGAGTTATTGATAGATCTGTGAAAAATTTGGCTATAACATTCTTTAAAAATTGGTTTCCGTTGTCTGGTTGGGCACTCATGTGCGCAGAGTATGCTTTTGAACGAGTGTTGATAACCCATCCATTATTAAAAAACAATTCCCCTCCTAAACGTGCTGCGGCACCATCTACGAGAGTAGGATGACCTTTGTAGTTCAGTCTTCCACTCTTCGGTTTTTCTTCAATATCTTCGCCAATGATTAGTTTGCCGTATCGATCAATTACCCAAATGTACTTAGTACTTTGGTCAAAAAACTTTAGCGAGTCCATTTTGTTATCGCGATTAATTACGTGGGTAATCGGACGACGACTAATGTTATCGAACTCGTCTGCTTCTCCAGATTTGAGATCCCGGTTGGGGTAGCCAGGGGGACCGAATAAAATATTTAAGCTGTTGTCACGAGAGGGTTCAGTAAACGCTAGCTCGAAAGATGTGATGATGGACTTTCCTTCACTCTCTAAGTTGTCACATATCAGATCCCATATTGCAGATTGCTGAATTTCTTCATTGATACCGGACCAAAATTTAACTGATTTTTCGCAGTATGAGATATATCCCACCATGATTTTCCCCTGCGGTATTTGGGTCGCATCAAGAAGAAATTCAGTGTAGGTATCTCCATTATTACGATTGTCAATACTGACGCGCCATAAATATCTTGGCATGTTTGCGCTTAGTAAATCAATTTTACGAATTCCGAGGTGAGAGGATTTCCAACGGTTGCATTTACGGATATTTGCCTTCAATTGACTACTTTTTATTAACTCTATGCGCCATGGTGCACTTAGAAACTCACCGTAAATTTCTGTTTCAATCTTATTCATAGGAGAGTGATCGTCGCAGGTATTTGCCCAAGAATGAAGGCTATGAAGTATGGTATGGAATTGGCGAGAGAGATAGGCCGCGTGGGTATAAGCGATGCGGACTTTATGGTATATTCCAATCATTAACATATTGGGAACAAAAAGATTATTT
>JAHJLI010000012.1 GCA_018821785.1 Pseudomonadota bacterium | reverse complement strand
GTGTTTTATTCTAGCTCCGCTTGATTGTACGACGACTTCCTAGGGGTTACCAATCCTTGCAACGTTCATAAAAGCCAAAACCCAACTCGAAGGACCCCTGCCCGTACCTAAGGAGCAACGATAACCTTGAGGGTCCCCGTTGGTTCAGCCGCCGTCTTGAAAGCCGAGCCGATCTCAGAAAGGGGATATCGATGGGTGATCATGTCGTCAACCACGACCGCACCTGTCCGCAGCAATTCCATAGCCTGACGGTTATCAAGGGGGGCCGCGCCGTAACAAGTTTTGAAGCTGATGTCGTTGCGCCAATAGGGGTTGAAGTCGATGGCAATATTTTCGCCAGGTTTGGCAACGGCAAAAAAGAGCACAGTACCTCCTCGGTCAACGCTTCGCAGTGCCGCTTCTGCTGCGGGGATCGCCCCCGTGCAGATGACCGCCTTGTCGGCAAGTCGCCCGTTGTGCTTTGCTACAAATGCCGGAACATCCTCGTTGGCAGAGACAATACAATCGGCGCCGGCCTTTCTTGCCATTTCAAGACGGTAGTCGTTGATGTCGCAGACAATAACCGTTCCAGCACCCAGTGCCTTTGCCAATTTGACAAAGAGAATACCTGCCAGTCCGCTCCCATAGATCACTACGCTATCACCGGGGGTAAGACCAATGGTGCGATAGGCACGCACCACGGTGGCCAACGGCTCGATGAAGGTGCCTGTTTCGTAACTCATGGAGTCCGGTAGTTTCAAGATGCCGGTGGCAACGCTGCGACCGGTAACCCTCAGAAACTCGGCAAAACCACCCGGTGCAAAATTGTTCTTTTCCTGAAAAACCACACAGGCGGTGGTGTGACCGGAGAGGCAGTAGATGCACTCGTCACAAGGGACGTGGTGGGTGGCAAAGACACGATCTCCCCTTTTCCACTGTGAAACGTTTTTGCCGGTCTCGACAATTTCACCGGTAAGTTCATGGCCAAGCACCAAAGGAGCACGCTTGATACGATACCACTCCATAAGGTCGCTGCCACAGATCCCGCTGGCAACAACCTTTATGAGGACGTCACTTTCGCCGACTATCGGTATCGGCTGCTGTTCAAGACAGACGTCGGCATTAGTGTAATACATGCCGACTTTCATAGGTTTTTCAGCTCTGTATAGAGTTCAAACGCTTGAACGGCGCTCATGTTTTCATGAACAACCCTGCGAACGGCAGTGATCATCGCTTGCGGAGCGTCCGACTGGAAAATATTGCGTCCCATGTCCACACCGGAGGCACCGGCATCAATAGCGTTGCGGGCCATGGTGAGGGCGTCTATTTCCGTGAGCTTTTTGCCTCCGGCTATGATGATCGGCACTGGACAGGAGGCAACCACCTTCTCGAAGTCATCACAGTAGTAGGTCTTAATGATTGCGGCGCCGAGTTCAGCCAGCATGCGCGAAGCAAGACCGATGTAACGTGAGTCGCGGGCAAGGTCTTTGCCAACGGCAGTAACCCCAAGGACCGGCATGCCATAACGCATCCCCTCATCGACCAGCCTGGTCATGTTGTTAATGGTCTGGGTTTCGTACTCTCCTCCCACAAAAACCTGTACGGCGACCGCACTGACGTTCATGCGGAGTGCGTCTTCCATATTGACGGCAATCTGCTCGTTGGAGAGATCCTTGAGAATGCTCGGACCGCCGCTGGCACGCATCACCACAGGATTGTTGGATTCTGGATTGATCACCGAACGGAGGATGCCCCGGGTGCACATGAGGGCATCAGCAAAGGGAACAAGAGGTTTGATGGTGACGTCAATACGTTCAAGGCCTGTGGTTGGGCCCTGAAAATAGCCATGATCGATGGCAAGCATCACGGTTCTGCCGCTTTTGGGGTTGAATATCCGTGCAAGACGGTTGCGGAACCCCCAATCGTAACCGCTGGAACCTTTCAGGAAGAATGTATCGTTTTTTTGAGGAGTATCGAGAAAATATTCTTTACGTTTTTCGGACAAATCATGTTCGGCCATGGCGGCTCCCGCTGGATAAATGGTTTATGGATTATAGATGATCGGTGCAGAATATATCAGGGCATATCTCCACTGAAAGTCCAGTATGTCTAGAAGTATGAGTTAAAAGGTTTTGAAATGGTTACAGAAAGTTTGGCTAAAATTGTTTCAAGTGGTTTCAATCGGTTGATACGAAAAAATGGCTTTAAGTTGCGACTGCATGTGTGATTTGAAACCACTTTTAAGCTCCCTGTCATAATCTAAAGTCAATGGCTATACGGCACAGGTGTTAAGTTGGTATGCCATTCGTGCCCAATAGGTATGGACATTGTGGTGGACATTATGGAAGAATGCCATGGAATATTGGAATCCTTATTTTAAAAGGGATGCAGGGTTTCGGGGATTAATCACGGTATAGATGAGGGTTGGACAAAAGCCTGTCGTGTTTCAGCTGCATTAAACATCTAGATTAAAGCGCTAGCTATTCATCTCGCGCATCATCAATTAAACCATCTGTCCGATGAATTCTGTCTACCATGTAATATAAACCCAGCAGAGTGGTTATGATCAAGTGGGAAGCAATGAAAAGATAAACAGTAATAAATACCCACTTTAAAAGTGCAAAAATAATTCCAGGAAGAAGAATAGACATATTGTCACTGACTAGGATGGCTCCTTTACCAACAAAATACAACAATACACTGGTAAACGCTAAGTAGCCAAACATCAGGCATAGAAAACGTCTTCTTGTGAGTTGATCAATTCGAATTTTTCCTCTAGAAGTAGTCTTTAGTGTCGGTGGTTCACCAGGCATAGGGTTGTCCATGCCAGCTTTTTTAAATGTTGCGATTGCAGCTAATGAAGCAATATAAAAACCTGTGAGCATCTGCAATAATTGAACTATGGCATCGAGTAATCCACCATCACCCAGCAACTTTACAGGTTTTGGTAAAAAGATGAGGATGGTGACAATGATGAGGGTAGACAAAAAAGGAAAAAGTAGATCGTAACTAAGCTTTTCTGGATGCTTAATACGAACATAGTCTAATGGTCTGAGTAAGCGTGATAGAGATTTCATGGGTGCTCCTTGAAATTCTCAGCGAGCGGCTACCAGTAGCATAGTCATTTTGCTAGCGAGTTCCGCTCTAATTTCAGACAAACACTGAGGCAGAGATTCTCCAACATCAACTACTTCGAACTTTGAAAACATTGCGTCACCAGCATCTTCTCTTGCTGTCGAAATGGGTACCGATTTTGCTTTTCCTTCTTTCCTTTCGTACTTTATTAACATTTCCGTAAAATTGGTTTTTCTAGCTCTTATTTTCACTCTATTGATAACACTAACAGCCTCATCGCCAGAGAACTTTCTCGCTACCTTTAGCTTTGCACTATACGATTCAACCTTAACAAATCCTTCCTCGTCAAGTCCGTCATCAACATCAATATATTTTTTTAACTCAAATCCTTTCAGATACCCCTTTTCTAAGCCATCCCGCAGGGATTCTGAAAGGTAGCCAGTCATTTCTGAAGTTGGCCAATATTTTTTAGTACTCCCATCATATGTTTGAAAACGCTCGTCGAAGATTTCCCGGAAATTAGAGGTAAGAAATGGCTCAATTTTTGTTCGGCCAATTCCAGGGACATCTTCAAGGAGTGTTAAATATGTTCCGCCACGAGGAGTGATAGGTATTAACGAAACAACCATATGTGCAGAAATCGCTACACCCTCGCCTTCCAGCTTCGGTTCAATGCGTAAAACACCATTTTCGAGATTAACGAAGGCAGGATCAGAAACTTTTGTATCTGAATATTGAAACAATATTACGGCGATGTTGTTTGTTTCATCAAACGTCATGTCTCTGATCCGGATTGCAGCCGTTCCATTCTCTATCAGCTTAACACATTCTCCGGCAAGAACGCGAGGATGTAATTCACCGAGAATATCCTTCATTTTGGTATATGGAGCATCGTCGGGGTGAGGTTTAAGGAAGTGTTTATAGTAATAGATCCAGCGCCTTTTATGGTCGAGCATATATCTCCTTTGGGTCGGAAAACTACTACATCGTACTGGAAAATTGTAAGTATTTATAAAGGTTTACTTTTGCGTTAAATAGTGTACTCAAAAGACTGCGTGAATCAGGCTACCTTCTTGTTTGATGATTGTTCCTCTGCTTCCATATCGAGACGCAAGTTTTCGCGCGTGAGTCTTTTGATTTCCGATTTCAAAATCTTGAAATCTTCTCTTATTTCTTGAATTTTTCTTTCTGTTGCATCTGCGCGTTTTTCGGCTGCTATGGCGTGATCGAAATAAATAATATTTTGTTCCAGGGCATGGAACGCCAATATGTTGCCGCTGGTTAAAACACGCCGTGCACCTTCCATAAGGCTGGCTATTCTGGGATCTGGGTCGAGCTGAATTTTAGGTTGTCCTTGATTGTCTATGTATTTTTCCCCTCTCCCTTTCAGTAACCAGTCTATAGAGACCCCACATTCTTCTTGAATTCGAATAAGATATTCAGAAGTAGGCAATTTTCCAGATTTGTAACCATGGAGAGTTCCTTGAGGAATCCCGCATAGTTTCGCAAATCCAGTCAGCTTTTTCCCGCCGAATTCGTCAATCAGTTCTTGTAGTCTCGAAGAAAACATTCGCGTTTTAGAATTTTATCATTGAAAATATTCCGATATTCGAATAATACATGTCTATATGAACCCTTTATTTAGACGAATGGTTAGCCACAAAGGAGAAGCAAATGAAACTCACTAAAAAAGAGATCGATTTCTTACGCAACTTAATTTCAGGAGCGAGCTTGAAAGCCACTGACAAAGACGTTGATTACTTACTCAATTTACTCGAAAAAGCGAGTTTGGCAGAGTCTAAGGATTGCGCCACGCCTACTCAATGTTCTTCTCCATCTCAGCCTCAACCGAATCCAATAAAGAGCGAATGTATTTTACAGCAATTGGGGACAAACCTTTGCCCGTTTCTTCGGCTTTTGCAGCTATCTTTCTCGCAACGTCAATGACTCCGGCTGGATCGGTCGAAGCTCTGGTTAGGAGGTGAAACATCATGAACTGGACCTTCTCAATTGCGGCAAATCTTGCTTCCAACTCTTCGTCAGTCATAAACGACCCCGTTACATATTGGTTGATTAAATGAATAACCTGCAAAAACTCATCAGGCTTCGCGGCCTGACCATCACAGACATAGCCAACCGTATAGGCTACGGCTACCACTCCACCCAGAAAGTCATCAAGGGTGCCACCTACCCGCTAGCCGATGGGTCAAAGGTTCTTCGAACCAACCGGAAGATCGAAGAGGCCGTTGCCCGACTGCTCGGGTTGAGTCGTGACGAAGCATGGGGCTCGGCGGCACACACTGTTTTGCCGCGATTGATCCGGTCGGAGATCGAAAAAAAAGCGGACCAACGCAAACAAGACCTGCGGAGACAGTGGCTCCCTAGCAACAATGTACCCAAAAGTAGAGCGTCCGGCAATGTCTAAGCGCAAAAATAAAATAGACGAACGGCAAATGTCTCTGTTTGACGTGATCAAGGAGTGTTCCACCAGGCTGCCGGAGCAGGCGAAGGAAGGCGAGATGGATATCGCCACCGGCCTGAGACTGGCGCTTATAGAGGCAATTAAAGGCTGCCCGTTATCACGGCATCAGATCGCCGGGGAGATGAGCCATCTGCTCGGTGTCGAAGTTACCAAATCCACTATAGATACATGGACCGCCGAATCGAAAGATCGACACCGGATACCGGCTGAATATCTACCGGCTTTTTGCCGGGCTACCGGCGATCGGGAGCCTATCCGGTTGCTTGCTGAGCGTGGAGATATGTTTGCCATGCCGGGGCCTGAAGCGCTGCGAGCTGAGATTCAGAGGTTGTCGGAAGATGAGAGTCGGGCAAGAGCTGAGAAACGTAAGCGGATGAGATTTTTAGAAGAAATGGAGAAATAGGTAATGGAAGATCTGTATCTGACACAACTGGTTCCACTGACACAAAAAGAAGAAGGTCTGCGCAAGAGGCTGGAAGAGAAAGTTTTTACCGTAGTCAGACAAGCCTATATAGAAATAGGCGAGACATTGGAAGAGATCTTCCGATTGAAGCTCTACAAATCAACACACCATTGCTTTGCAGATTATAGTCGTGACGTTCTTGATATAGCAAAAAGAACGGCAGAACAATACATTGACGCAATTGCAGTTGTAAGAAATCTACAGGCAATTGAGCACAAAGTTGACTCAGAAAAAGTGCGCAATTGCGCACTTTTTTCTCTACCAAAAAACGAATCCCAAGCCCGAGCCCTAGTAGGTCTCACTCCCGAAGAACAGCGCCAAGCCTGGATTTCCTCTCTCGAAACCGCCCCAGAAGGCAAGATCACAGCCGCCCATATCCGCAAGACCGTCCGCGAGATAAAGGGCGAGCAAACCAAAGAGACCATAGAGAAAGTAAAGCGCCACAAAGAACCCAACCAATCACGCGAAGGTGAGGAATTTAAAGAGGCATTCAATGTCTTTTTAGCGGCTGTTCAAAAAGAGATTTTTACCAACTATAAAAACACCGACAGGCTGACCGTGGTCCGCCATCTCGACACCATTCGCGGGGTGATCAGCCAGAACGGCAACCATCGCATCCCCGAACCTGGATATTCCATAGAGGCTAGTAATACCGAGAAACTTCTCGCTGCCGGATTCACTCTCTATCGTGCCGATACCATCCGCCTGATCATTGAAAAGGCGGTTGTGAATGGTGGTTGGGTTGTCGTTGAGGTATTCCAGGAGAAGGACGCCCTTGTCCAGGCTTTTGACGTCTTGATGCTCGACCTCAATAGCCTGCGGGGATAAGCCATGAATGCACCTGCAACCATATTCCAAGTGAGATTTTCTGAAGCGGAAATCGCCGATATGCTCGGGGTCGCCAGGCGCACTGTCAACCGTTGGGCGCAGATGGAAAACTGGTCATGCATTCAAGAACTTGAGCGTGGCCTTGTCGTTAAAAAATATCTTCTCCAGTTGTTGCCGGAAGAAAGACGGCAGGAACTGACCAGGTCGATGGCCGTAGCCACCGGCAATAGTGATTTGGTTATACTCGACCATCAACTGCCAAAACTCACCGAACTCAAAAACTGGCAGCGGGAAACCATGGATGCCAGGGTGGCTCTCTTCCGCGAATTCCAGCGGCTTGAACGAAAATACGGCACCAATCGGGCGTTGAGGGAATTCATAAAACAGACAAATACCGACACCCTGCCCTCACACCTACAGGGGATGGTCGAAAAGGCCAACGCCAGGGGTGGGAAAAATGGCCGGAAGATCAGCAAAAGCATGATCTATCGCTGGAAAGATATGGACAAAAAAGGCCTTGCCGCCTTTGCCCCGAAGGATATTGAAAAAAAAGAGATCCCGCCCTGGGCACCGTTCTTCATGAAGTGCTATCAGATCCCGAGTAACCCATCCATGCCCCAGGCAATGGAAGAAATGGCAAAAATCCTGCCGCCTGGCATCGCCATGCCAAGCTATCAACAGGTGCGACGTTTCCACGATAAACGCTCCCGGCTTGACCGCGAGCGCGGTCGCAAAACCGGTTCATCTTTTAAAGCCCTTAAAGGCTATCGGCAACGCGACACCAGTGAATTACGACCGATGGATGTAGGTATCTGCGACGGCCACAGCTTTAAGGCCAAGGTCGCTCATCCCATCCACGGCAAACCATTTAAGCCTGAGATCTGCGCCATCATCGACGCGGCAACCAGGGTGGTAGTTGGCTGGTCGGTTGGCCTTGCCGAGTCGGCCACCACTGTTGCCGATGCGGTTCGTCATGCGGCGACGGTCAGCACAGGTAAACGTTACGGCGGGGTGTTCAATATCCTCTATACAGACGGCGGTTCCGGCAACAAGGCAACCATTAATACCGACGAGTTCACCGGACTTTTTCCGCGTCTCGGTACCACGCATAAAGTCGGTATTCCAGGGAACGCCCAGGGGCGAGGGATAATCGAACGTCTAAACACATCGCTGTGGATTCGGGCAGCAAAGCAGCTACCAACATTTGTCGGTAAGGATATGGATAGCCAGACCAAACGCAACGTCTACCTGTTAATGGAAAAGGATTTCCGTAAGGGCGACAAGAGTGATGTGTTGATGTCCTGGCCGCAATTCCTCTCTTTTTGCCAAAGCGAAGTGGACGCGTATAACCGCCGCCCACATTCGGGCTTGCCGAAAATCAACGATCCCGACACCACCCTGCGTCGCCATATGTCACCATTTGAGGCCTGGGCCTGGCATACGGCAAACGGCTGGAGACAAGAAGGCCACATGCTCAGTGAGCAGGAAGTTGAAATTCTTTTCAGACCACGAACCGCCAGGAGGGTGGTCAGATCGTCAATATCACTAGGCACCAACACGTATTTTAACAGCATCCTTGAGCACTACGAAGGACAGGAGCTGCAGATTGGTTACGACATTCATGACGGTGCAAAAGTCCAGGTATGGGACCGGGAAGGCCGGTTGATCTGTTACGCACTTTTCGAGCAGAACAAAGATCATTTCTTTCCTCTACCCCTCATTGAAAAGGCGGCGAACGAGAGGGCCAAGCGGCGGGCGAAGATCAAGTTGGACAACCTTGCGGATATTGAAGCGGAACGGCGAGGACTTATCGACCTGCAACCAACGAGCAAGATTGTAGAGATCGGCAGCGCACCGAGCAGAATCAAAGAAGATCGGGCGGCCCTGCAACTGGAAATGCAGTCCAAGGCTACGGCCATAATCATCCCGGATGACGACAAAGGAAAATATCTGTTTTGGAATTCCCTGGATACCAGGCTGACCGTCGGCGAGATGTTAAAAGAAAAAGAGCTGCAATTTTATGAGGCGTACCGAAAAAGTGCCAGTTATAGGGCCTTTAAATCGGTGGCCGATACCCTGGGGAGTCAGGCCAGGGCGTAGTCGACTACCAGGTAAAGAAGAAAAGCCGTGGCGGTAACCACGGCTTCTAACCGCTCCGGAAGGCTCCGGAGCTTTCCCTTTAACCAGTTGGGAGCAGAGAAAATATGACACAAAATTCGCATTACAACAATCAAAAAACGGGTGTGTTTGCGACAACCGCCCCGCTCACCAATGTGAGCATGTGCAGCAAGGCGCTGCTCAGGGCGGTCGACAGGCCGTTTCACCTGCCGGGATTCGTCTGTTTTTACGGGCCATCCGGCTGGGGCAAGTCGACCGCTGCGACCTATGTCGCCAACACCCAGAACGCCTATTATATCCAATGCATGGAGACATGGACTAGGAAAGCCGTGCTCCTGGCCATACTCCAGATAATGGGTATCCCACCGGAAAAAACCATGTACGAAATGGTCGAGCAGATCTGTCGCCAGCTTTCCAGCTCCGGCAGGCCGCTGATCGTTGATGAATTTGACCATATTGTCAAACGAGAAGCTGTGGAGATGATCCGTGACATCTATGAAGGATCGCGGGCGGCGATCCTGTTGATCGGCGAGGAATTATTGCCGGATAAACTCAAGCGCTGGGAGCGCTTTCATGGCCGGGTGCTGGATTGGGTACCGGCGCAACCAGCCGATTTTGACGACTGCCAGCACCTCGCCAGTCTGTATGTTCAAGACCTTGATATAGCCGTCGATCTCCTGCAGGCCATCCATGTTGCAAGTCGCGGATCGGCGCGGCGGATTATCGTCAACCTCAGCCTGGTACAAGAGCATGCCGCGAATCTTGGTCTTGATGCGATCGACCGATCGGAATGGGGTAATCGTAAGTTTTATACCGGCGAACCTCCAGAGAGGAGGATCGTTCGATGAAGATGAATAAGCGACCGAGTAGAAAGCCGATGAATAAACTGAACGGTTTCGATAGCCGTGAAGCGATATGGAAACTGATTCGAGAAAAGACGGAGTTTACAGTCAGGGAAATCTATCTGGACACTACCCTCGACGCCTCCTCGGTTCTTGATTATGTGCGCGGCCTCACTAACGCCGGATACTTACGGGAAGAAACCGGAGAAAAAGCCAAACTGTACACCCTGATTAAAGACGTTGGTGTGGATGCGCCCAGGGTGCAGCGAGACGGAAGTTTAGTTACTCAGGGCCAAGGGCGGATCAATATGTGGCGGGCGATGCAAATCATGCAGGTGTTTACCGCCAAAGAGCTGGCGATTAATGCCTCGACACCCCAGTGCGCCATAAAACTGAGCAGTGCCGATGATTATTGCGGACATCTTTGTCGGGCTGGCTACCTGCGCCGCGACAATAGCAGACGGTATACGTTTCTTCGCCATATGTTCACCGGCCCGAAACCACCGATGATTCAAAGAGTCAAGCGGGTGTGGGACCAGAACCTGAAGAAGGTAATGTGGAGCGAGGATGGAGGAAGCAATGACGGAGAATAGCCTGCTGGATTTGTTGCGTGACGCGGTTGCCGCCCAGAAGAGTCAATCACGGGTGGCGAAGATGCTCGGCTATTCCACCGCGACCATCAGCCAGGTGCTGAGCGGTGGCTACCAGGGAGCGCTCGACAAGGTGCTGCAGCGGGTTGAAGAAGTTTTCGGGCAGCGGATCGTCGCCTGTCCGGTGCTTGGCGAAATCGCTTTCACCAGGTGCGTGACCGAAAGACGAACGCCGTTTTCAACAGCTAATCCACTACGGGTTCAGCTTTATCGAACTTGTATGAAGTGTGTCTTTAACACTGATTTAAAAGGGTGATAACCATGCAACAACTTATAGAAGCAGCAAAGCGGGTGCTCTTGAAACTGGGAGAGATTCAGCCTGCGGTCAGTGTTGCAGGCCTTGAGTATGAATCGGGTCTTCTTCGGGAAATAAAGAAGGATCTGGCGGTGGTGGTATTTGGCGTTCTGCCTGATCCGGTTGTCGTTGAGAGGGTTCTTGACTCTCAGCTTGTCGATGTGCTGGGCAGTATGGATTACTTCCTCGCAACGCTTGAGGATCTTGGCAAGCTCGACCGGGCCACGCTCAGAAAAGATGAAAGGTTCGAGGCGCTATTGCGCCTGGCCATGTGCTCGGCTGAAAATTTCGCCGATCGGACCGGGGATTTCCTCAGCTCAAAACAATCATTTAAGCAACTCTTTGGAGGCGATTATGCAACAAATTAAACAGATACCGGAAGGATATATGGCGGACGCTCAGGGTCGCCTGGTGCCGGTGGAGATGGTCAAAGACATCGACCGCATCCGCGATGACCTGGTGAAGAAGATGGTGGACAAGGCCCGCGAGGTCAAAGCCCTGTTGCAGGTGTTCAAAACCGCAGCCTTTGAGGAAATCGAGCAGTTCATTGCCCTGTCCGCCTCCGATTACGACACCGAACTGGGCGGCAACAAGGGCAATGTGACGCTGATGAGTTTTGACGGCCGCTTCCGGGTAAGCCGGGCCGTGGCCGAATATTTTGTGTTCGACGAGCGGCTGCAGGTGGCAAAGGAATTGATTGATCAATGTCTCAATGAATGGACGGCTTTGTCCGGGCCGGAGCTAAAGGCCCTGGTCAACGACGCCTTCCAGGTCGATCGCATGGGCAATGTAAACGCCAAACGTATTCTCAGTCTGCGCAAGTTCAATATTAATGATGCCCGATGGACCAAAGCAATGGCTGCAATCAACGACAGTTTGACGGTTGCCGGGAGCCGCGAGTATGTGCGGATCTATGAGCGGGTGCAGGATAGCGACCGGTGGGAGCAGATCCCTCTGGATGTTGCGGGGGTGTGATTATGAAAGGACAAAACTTGGCCGTAAAACATCCCGTCCAGCAACCGCAGGTAATCAAGCGACCGGCGATCATCCTCTGTAGTAAGACCATAGCCACGTGTCCGTTTGATGCGTCCTGCATCAGTATTGATGATGAGACTAATCGCAAAACCATTTGCGGCCACTACGCCGGATCGGTGACGACCAAAGAGGGCTCTCAGGTATATTGCGAATTTATTAAATAACTGGCGAAACCCCGGCATGCCGGGGTCATCGGCGGGTGGTTCCGCCGATCTGATGAGCAGCCACGAGAGATACAATGACAATAGATATCGAAATAACCTGCCAGGCTCAGCGCAATATCAAGATCGCCGTCACCTGGTGCGACCTGGCGCAGTATCAACAGCTCTGCGCCGGTTGTGCTCATAACACAGGCAGAAAACGAAGCAAGTATCAGCTTAAAAAATACAGGGCGAACGCTCCCGGCAAAGGGCAGCGATCATGAACGGTACCTGTCAGACCTGCGGCACGATTGCACCGATCGAATGGTTTCTGTCCGAAACCGAGCACCGGCTGATCTGCGGCATCCTGCCGCTGTTGCCAAAAGATGTCGAGAAGATGGTCTTCCATTATCTCAGCCTGTTCCGCCCGGTTACCGGCCGGGCTATCCAGGCCAAACGGGCCACGCGGCTGCTTTGCGAAATCAAAGACCTGGTGACCACCGGCTACATCCAGATTGATAAAAAAGTGACACGCCCCTGCCCTCCACGGATCTGGGCGCAGGCCATGGAGCAGATGGTTGAGCGCCGCGACCGGCTGACCATCCCCATGCCGAACCATAATTATCTAAAGACCATCGCCTATGACCTGGCCGATCAGGCGGACGGACAGGCGGAACGGACCCGCAATACCCGACCGATCACCCGCACCGGCCAGGCAAGACTGGTCGTTGTCCATACAGGCAACCCGCTTGATCAGTATATCCAGGGGCTGCGCGATGATAAACCGACCGATGAGGAGATGGCCGAGTGGAAGCACAATCGCTTGAAATAGCACTGCTGTGCGCAGGGTGCGGCGGCGCTGCGCCTGCCACCGAAAGCCTGTGTTGCGGCTGCGCAAGGCAACTGCATACTGCCCGGATAGCCTGGGTAAACAGCAACAAGGGAGGAAAGAATGGAATCGCAATGCGACAAGGTACTCAACCATCTGCGGCTGTACGGCTCGATCGATCCAATCCAGGCTATCCAGGAATATGGAGTGCTGCGCCTGGCGGCAAGAATCAACGATCTGCGACTCTCCCATGATATTGAGACGCACCTGGTCGACAGTATCAACCGCTTCGGCGATCCGGTGCGCTATGCCCGTTATGTGTTGACGAGGAATTGAGGTCTGATTATGCCACCAACTAACGCCGATTACGCCAAGATCAACATCGCCTGCAATGAGCTGGGCCTCGACAAGCATCAACTGATCTCCGATCGATACAGGGTCGAGTCATCAAAGGACCTCACTCTCTGGCAGCTGCAGGATCTCTACAAGCATTTTCGAGCATTGGGTTGGCAGGCAAAGCCCGGCAGCAAGAGTAATCTCTCGCCAAAATACGATGACCGCCAGCACCGCAAGATCGTTGCCATGTGGATCACCCTGCATAAAGAAGGCGTCATCCGCAACCAATCCGATCATGCCCTACAGACGTTTGTCAAAGGGCAAACCGGCATCGACAACCTCAAGTGGTGCGGTGGCCAGGAAGCATTCAAACTGATCGAAGCGTTAAAGGCCATGGGCAAGCGTGCCGGAGTTGATTTTGATTAGGATAACCATTGAGCGCCTACACCATAGATAAACTCCCGGATGAGGCCCTGCCATCTCTGGATGAGCTGGTGGGTGATGTTCGGATACTCGCCGAAAAGGTTGGGGTCCGGCTGGCGCTTGAGATAGCCGAGTTATTTGACGGCACCACAGCTAGGTTCTACGGTACCAAGCGCTGTATCCTCCGCTGGAGGGATACCCAGATGCGCGAAGAATACGACCGTGGCGGCATATCGGTCACCGATCTGGCCCGCAAGCACGGGGTGGGCGAACGGCATACTTATAATATCCTCGGCATGGCTCCGCTTGAGGATAAGCAATTAAAACTGTTTTAAAATGGAGGGGTTTATGAGAATATGGATTCCTGAACCGCTGTATCAGATCTTTCCGAGATTTAATGTGTTGTTGGGACTTATTTTTATGATCGTCGCCAGTGGCAAGGTGAGCCTGGGCTTGGCCCTGGCTTTGATCGGTTATGGGTTGTCGATGGCGTTGGCTCGGGCCGTGGGAAGGTGACGAGTTAGTTGTAAGCTCAAAGAAGAAATTATGCCAAAATGAACACAACATAAAAGAGTGAAGGGGTGGTGGTCTGCCACCCCTTTACCACACTTCCTCAAAACTCTTTGACCTCACCATCTTCGAAAAGAATTTTTCTAAGAGCAAACGTAATCTTGATGTTTTGCTGATCTGCGCTTTTCAATCGCTGATGTTTGTCCATAAACTGATTGTAGTCGATACTCCCATTCCAGTCGAAGGTATGACCTGCTCCAACCGGGTCGTTCACTGCCAGCTTTGCCGACATGATCTCGTTATCAAGAAGGTCGGTGAAATTAAGGACGCCGTCAAACGCTCTGACATTTTTCTCCGTCGAACTTGTGAATTGAACAGTGAAAGTAATTTCGCCCCTGCCGTATTCGCCATTGTAAAAGCCCTTTTTAACCAGCGCCGCCGTGATGGGAGGTGGCGCATCTGGTTTAACGATCTTTTCCGGCGATTTCGTGGGGGACTTCTTCCCAGGCTCTTTAGTGGGCGGTGCACCGCCAAACACAGTTCCTATGGTTTTTTTAATTTCAAAGGCAGCCTCCGTTATAGTTGAACGTATCTGATATTTCACATGTTCTCTACCGGCGAAATAGCCAAACACCAGGCCTATTATCAAAGCGGCGATCAGATATTTCTTCTGCTGCGCATCAAGGTTATTCGGTGTGTTCAAGGTTGGTTGAGGCTCAACTTTTACCTCACTGATCTCTTCCGGACGGGGAGAGGATTGATAGCTTTCAGGTTTGATAGCCCTCACTTTTGAATAGATAACCCCACACCTGGGGCATTCACCGGAGGGGGTGGTGTCGGTAGTGGTTCTCGCATATCCGCATTTGGGGCATTCGTTCATGGTCTGATCCTTTCTTTGGAAGAAGAACTATTTTCGCCACACGCCTTACAAAGAAATACGTTATAACCGTATCATAAAGTTTCTGTCAAGTGCCACTCTCTCAACTCCCCCGCACCCCCACACCTGCAACGCTTCAGACTTACAACCCCCGAAATATCCCCCTATAACAAAGGCTGACATTCTGATCTCCAGCATTGAGCCGGGGCGGTCCTGATCCGGGCCACTTCGGTTTGTCTGGCTTTGTTACGGGGGAAGTATGAAGGCCAACACCGGCAATTTTTACGATCACTATTTCCAGGCATACGCCCTGGAATTCTTTTTCCAAATACTACCATGGCAATGGTTTAAAGCGCAGGCGATCGCCGAGTCGGGTCTCGACCCTGCGGCGGTTTCTCCGGCTGGGGCTCTCGGCGTCATGCAGCTTATGCCCGGCACCGCCGACTATATGGCGCGAAAACTCCAGATAAGCAAGGCCCCGCATGTGCCGCACGTCAACATTCGCATGGGCATTGCCTACGACCGGAAGTGCTGGGGTGTCTGGAAAAAGGAGTCGGGCCTTGAACGTGTCCGCTTTATGCTCGGCAGCTACAACGCCGGAGTCGGCAATATACTGGAGGCGCAAGCCCTGGCCGAGCGGGCCGGGCTGGCGTGCGATCGCTGGGTCTCTCTTGTCAGCGCCCTGCCAGAGATCACCGGCAGACATGCGACAGAGACCATCAACTATGTGGAAAGGATAGAACGTCTTTACACCCAACTAAACGAGGAGGCCAAAAAATGAAAATGAGCGGCTGGAAAACATGGGTTGCCGTTGTTTGCACGGCAGGGCTTGGCGTCTTGAGCATAATCAACGGCGACACCACGACAGGCATGCAGCAGCTGGTTCTGGCCTTCGGCATGCTCGGTCTCGGCAGCAAGATTGAGAAGGCCAGTAAATAATGGCTGATCAGTTTGACTTGGCCCAGGATCTCGACGCCATCTTCCGCCAGCAAGCCCTGGCCGCCCACGCCAGGCGTTGGGCAATCTCAGGGGCCTCAAGGCGCACCTGCATCGACTGCGACGAGCAGATCCCCGAGGCCCGGAGAAAAATCCTGCCGGGTTGTACCAGGTGTATCGACTGCGCAACTTTTTACGAAACCAACACGGGGGAAAAATAAGTGGAGCCTGCATACATCACCGCCATGGCGACATTGTTTACGGCAATGAATTCCTGGCACAGCTGGACAATCATTCTTTTTTTCCTTTTGTTGCCGCCGCTCCTCGGGATCTTCGCCCTCTTGCGGATAGCCAACGCCGTGGGTGATCTGAAAATTGAAATCAGGACCATGCAGACGGAGAGCAACAAGCGCTTCGAGGACATGGTGAAGCTCAGTGAAAAGCACTTTATGGCCTTTGTCTCTAAGTACGAAAACAATATTTATTTCATCGAAAATTATGAAAAATTGTCCGGCGAGCTGGCGACCATTGTCCACCTCAACACCCAGGCAATCACTCGGCTTGTCGACAGGATAGATTTCAGCCAGCTCAGGTCATCGATCAACACAAAGGGGCAAGGATGATGGACGGAAACAGGGCACTGATGAAGATCAAAAAATTGGACCTTGTCGAACAGCAAATCAGCCTTCGGCTAAAGGCAAGAACCTTGTGCCGCACAATTCCAACGCTCATCAACCCGATGCTGACCCAGATTGAAAGAATGGCCATTGCTGAAGCGGCAGCAGCCATGGACGAGCTTGTCGTCATCCAGGCCGAGCTGATCGCCGTCGCCGAAAATATCAACGACCTGGAGGAAGCCCTTGGCAACTAAAGGCGACAAGGCGGTCCTCGGGCAGCAGGCGCAACGGCTCTATGGCGAGGGCTGCAGCCTCACCTCGATCGGTGAACAGCTGGGTGTCTCAGTGACCAGCCTGGCGCGTTGGAAAGCTGAGACCAAAGATCCAAACCAGGCCATGGATGAATGGGACCGGGCGAGGAGTCAGAAACGCGGCAACGTCCAGAGGTTGCGCGATCTCTTTGAGGACCAACTGGCGCACCTGGAAAGCAGCGCAGCCGAAGAGCGCACCGCCCCAAAGATGGACGCACTGGCCAAGATCGGCGCACTGCTTGAGCGCTGGGACAAGATGGAGCGGGCGCAGGGTGTGGCTGAAAATGTGGTGAAGCAAGTTACAAAGGCCGGGCTTTCTGCCGAAACCGCAAATGATATCAGGAAACAGATTCTCGGGATAAGTGCATGACAGCAACCTCACCATTCGCTTTTTTGCCCTATCAACAGCGCTGGGCCGCCGACGCCTCACAGGTCAAGGTCATGGAGAAATCCCGGCGCATTGGTTTGTCATGGTCTGAGGCGGCGGATGATGCGCTCTTTGCCGCCGAGACCGGCGGGTCTGATGTCTGGTATATCGGCTACAACAAAGAGATGGCCGAGGAGTTTATCAGCGATTGCGCCGACTGGGTAAAAAAATATCAGCTTGTAGCCGGGGCCGTTGAAGAAGAGATTCTCGTCGATGAAGACAAGGACATCCTGACTTTTCGCATAAAATTTGCTTCAGGTCATAAGATAGTCGCCCTCAGTTCCCGGCCCTCGAATCTGCGCGGCAAGGCCGGGCGGGTGGTTATTGATGAAGCCGCGTTTCACGACGACCTGAAAGAGCTGATCAAGGCGGCAATCGCCCTTCTGATGTGGGGCGGCCAGGTGCGGATCATATCCACCCATAACGGCGACGCCAACCCTTTCAACGTGCTGATAAACGACATTCGGGCCGGGCGGATTCCCTACTCGTTGCACCGGGTCACCCTTGACGACGCCCTGGCCGATGGCCTGTATCAACGAATTTGCCTGACCCTGGGCCGCCAGTGGTCGCCCGAGGCGGAAGCCAAGTGGCGCGACGACCTTGTCAAATCATACGGCGACGCCGCCCAGGAAGAGCTTTTTTGCGTGCCATCCCAGGGTTCCGGTACCTATCTCACCAGGGCGATGATCGAGGGCTGCATGTCGGCCGACATCCCGGTGATCCGCTACGAGCAGGCCGATGACTTCGCTGAAAAGGACGATGCCTTTCGCCAGTCAGTGGTTGAGGCATGGTGCGAAGAGACCCTTCTGTCATTGCTGACCGGCCTTGATCCGCTACGCCAGACGGTGCTCGGCGAGGACTTTGCCAGATCCGGCGACCTTACTATCATGATGCCCGCCCAAGAGACCCAGGGGGCGACCTGGCGGGCGGTCTTTTCCCTTGAACTGCGCAACATGCCTTTCCGCCAGCAAGAACAGATCTTGTTTTATATCATCGACCGGCTGCCCAGGTTCAAGCACGGAGCCCTCGACGCCAGAGGCAACGGCCAGTATCTGGCCGAGGTGGCTATGCAGCGGTACGGCAAGGCCCGGATCAGCCAGGTCATGCTTTCAGAAACCTGGTACCGCGAGAACATGCCCAGATATAAAGCCGCCTTTGAAGACAAGAGCTGGCTGCTGGCAAAAGACGCCGATGTCATAGAAGATCATCGAGCCTTTAAGATCGTTAAAGGCGTGGCCCGGTTGCCGGAAACCAAGAACACCGGCACGGACAGCAAGAAACGTCACGGCGACTCAGGCATCGCCGGGGCGCTCGCCTGGTTTGCCACCTGGCAAGAGGGTGAAATGGAATATGACTATCAAAGCGTTTCGCGGCGAGATGCAAAAGGCGATCGCGATTCCTATCGCACCATAAAAACAACCGCCGGTTTCGGCGCAATCAGCGGGGCATTGTAATGACAATTCTTGACTATCGCGGCAATCCGGTCAAAAGCCAGGTTCTTGACAAAGAGCTGGCAGCGCCTTCGCTGGCCGGGGTGCGAGCGGTCTTTGATGCTACCGTGACCGGAGGCCTTACCCCATACCGCCTGGCCTCCCTGTTGCAGGGTGCGGCGGCAGGTGACGCGGGCGACTATCTGGCCCTTGCCGAAGAAATGGAAGAAAGAGACCTGCATTACAGGTGCGAGATCGGCAAGCGGCGGCTGGCTGTGGCCTCTTTGCCTGTGATCGTTGAGGCGGCAAGCGATGACGACAAAGATGTCAGCCTGGCCAACGAGATCAGAGATCTGGTTAAGCGGGCCGGGTTCCGTGGCCTTTTGAAAGATCTACTTGACGCGCTCGGCAAAGGCTATTCGGTGTCGGAAATCATGTGGCAGCGTGGCGCAAAGTGGCAACCTGTATCTTACGCCTGGCGCGATCCCCGGTTCTTTACCTTTGACCGCGAGTCGCGGCAGCAGATCCGCCTGCTTGATGCCGCCAATATGATCGAGGGTATAGAGCTGGCCCCTTACAAATTTATCGTCCACCTGCCGCACCTAAAGAGCGGCCTGCCGATCCGTGGCGGCCTGGCCAGGGTCGTGGCCTGGTCCTACCTTTGCAAAAACTACACGCTGAAAGACTGGATGGCCTTCGCTGAGGTGTTCGGTATGCCGCTCCGGCTTGGTAGGTACCAGAGCGGGGCATTGAAAGAAGATATTCAGGTCCTCAAGATGGCGGTTGCCAACCTCGGCAGCGACGCGGCGGCGGTCATTCCCGAGTCGATGAAAATCGAATTTATTGAAGGCGGCAAGGGCACAGGTGGCGACACCCTCTTCATGCGGCTCGCCGACTTCCTCGACACCCAGGTCAGCCGTGGCATTCTCGGTCAGTCGGCAACGACCCAGGGAACGCCCGGCAAGCTTGGCGGTGATGAGGCGCAATCGGAGGTGCGCTCCGATATCCGCGACGACGACGCCGCCCAGATATCCGAGACCCTTAATCGCGACCTGGTCCGGCCATACATCGACCTCAATTTCGGGCCGCAGGAAAACTATCCTGAGCTGATCCTCAGAGCGGTGAAAAACGAGGACCTGACGGTGCTGGCAAATGCCATTAAGGAACTGGTGCCTCTCGGCCTGCGGGTTGAGCAGTCGGTTGTTCGCGACAAGTTCGGCTGGCCCGACCCGAGCCCCGATGTCAAGGCCGAAGATTTGCTCGGCGGCGATGAGGCTAAACTTTTCGAGTACCACTTTAAGTATGGCGCAATCACTCTCAACGAGGTACGCGCCAGGCTCGGGCTGCCACCTATCAGCGGCGGGAATGCCTTAGTCGCACCGCCTCAGCTGGAGTCTGCAATGAATAGCCAGCCGCTCGGCAGCGCCGTCAACCGAGCCCTGCCCCAGGGCGAAGCGGACATCGAGACGAGCCTTTACAGCTGGATGAAGACGGCCTCCTCCGATCCGGCAGCCGCGATGCTCGACGCCGCCGAGGCCCTGCTCGGCTCAGTCGCCAGCCTGGAACAGTTCCGCGAACAATTAATCGATACCTATGCCGCAACTGACCCCGAGCGCCTGGCTGAAGTCATGGCCCGGCTCGACCTCTTGGCAAACCTTGCCGGAAGATTGGAGGCAAAAGAAGAATGAACGCCGCCGACTTCGCCAGAGTGTTCAGCCTGCCGTTTGCCGAGGCGGAAGCCTTCTTTCTCGACAAGCTGAATATTCCGACCCTGGCCTATGACGACCTGGTCGGGGCGGCGCAGGCCAAGGCCTTTGTCTCTGCCGGGGCGTATCAGGCGGATCTGCTCGATGAGCTGCGCCAGATAACCGATCGCGCCATCGCCGGGGGCATGGACCTGAAGGAATTCAGACAGCAGTTTCGGCCCCTGGTCGCACGCTATGGCTGGCAGCTGAAGGGCGGCGGCAGCGCCTGGCGCAGCGATCTGATCTGGCGCACCAATATCAGGTCGGCATACCAGGCCGGACGCTGGCAGCAGTTTGAAGACGGCGGCATCGAGTATTTGAAATACGTACACAACGACAGCGTCAGCAATCCCCGGCCGCACCATGTGGCGATGGACGGCACGGTGCTGCCGAGGACCGATCCTTTTTGGTCAAAGAATTACCCGCCCAACGGCTGGGGCTGCCATTGCCGGGCGGTTGTCGCGCTTGCCGGTGAGATAGAAAAAGCCGGGGGCAGGCCGGAGGGCTGGGAGAAGATGGCAGATAGCGGCTGGGATTATAATGTCGGCGATTCGGGCAAAGAGCAGCTTGCCGCAAGCATGCAGCAAAAGCTGGCAAAGCTGCCGGGCGATATCGCCGCCGCGTGGTCGAATATGCTGTCACTGAGAGGGCTGGCCGAATGGATATCATAGCCGTACTGGACGACAAAGAGGTCGAGGCCACCCTCGCCAGGCTTGCCGCCAAGGTCGGCAACATGAAACCGCTTATGACCAGGATCGGGGCGCTGTACGAGCGGCGGGTGTTGGAAAACTTCAAGCATCAATCGGCACCGGATGGCACCCCATGGAAAGCATTATCTCCGGTCACCCTGATGCTGGGGTTGACAAAGAAGAAAGGCGTCAAGAAGGCTGGCGGTTTATCGGCCAGGGGCAAACGCTATCTGTCGGGCAAAAAAATCCTTTTTGACAAAGGCGACCTGTCTGGCTCGATCCATTTCCAGGCCGACGCCACCAGCGTCATGATCGGCAGTTCCGGCTCGATCCCTTACGCCGCCATTCATCAATTCGGCGGCAAAGCCGGACGCGGCCAAAAGGTGACCATCCCGGCCCGGCCGTATCTGGCGATGAACAGCGGCACAGGGCTGACCCTTGCCGAAGAAGATCGCAGCTGGATTCTGGACCTGATCAGGGAAGAAATGCAGGCGTAAAAGCATAACGGCCAGAAAAGGGCCGAGAATCGATTTACAGGCATGTTCGCCCGTATGTTCCAAAAAAACCAGGGCGAGCGATACAGAAGACTTTAAACGGGTTTTAAACAGGGTTTCGGGGGTTGGCGATGAAACGAAATGCGGTGGCAATAAACACCATGGAGATTCACCAGGAAAACGGCAAACTCCCCGAGTGGGTCAAACTGGTCCCGGCTGGGCTGGTGAAAGGTCGCGACGGCAGGAACTGGGTCAACGATCGGCCGGACGGCATTATCGCAAATTTCAAGGAGCTGGCCCGCGATCTGCCGATCGATGTCGAGCACAGCACCGAGATCAAGGGACCCAGGGGCGAACCGGCACCGGCCATCGGCTGGGTACAGGAGATTGAGGAAAGGGCCGGGGCGATCTGGGGCCGAGTAGCCTGGAACGCCACCGGCAAGCAGCTGGTTGAGGGCCAGGCCTATCGGTATCTCAGCCCGGTCATCATCTATGAGCAGACCAGCGGCACAATCGTCGGGGTGACTTCAGTCGGCGCGACCAATCAGCCTAACTTTAGACTCCCGGCACTTAACCACGAACAGGGGACCAATACCCCAGAGGAGAGCAACATGTTCAAAGCAATACTGGCGGCATTGGGCCTGCCTGAAAACAGCACAGAAGCCGAGGCCGTTTCAAAGATCGGCGGCCTCAAGAGCGACCTGGCGACCGCCACCAACCGGGCCGAGAGTCCGAGCCTTGAAAAATTCGTGCCTCGCGCCGACTATGACGCGGCCCTCGGCAAAGCGACCAACGCCGAGCAGCAGCTGGCGGCGATCAAAAGCGAGCAGCTTGAAACCACGGTGACCTCGGCCATCGACAAAGCCCTGCAAGACGGCAAGATCACCCCGGCGACCGCCGACTATCACAAGGCGCAATGCAGGCAAAATGGCGGCCTGGAAAGGTTCGCCGCATTCTGTGCCGTGGCCCCGGTCCTCGGTGACGCAAGCAATCTCAGCGGCAAGAGCCCCGACGATACAACCAAGGCATTGAACGCCGAACAGCAGAAAGTCGCCGACCTTTTCGGCAATTCGGCCGAGGATCTCGCCAAATACGGCAAGTAAGCAACCGGGCCGAGATTTCGAGCCCCAGGCACCACAAAGAAAAAACAGGAGGAATCCATGTCAGACAGAAATACAGAAAGGAAAGCGGCGGTCTTGTTGTCCCTGCTGGTGGCGGCAACAACTACGATCGAGGCCGGAAAAATGGTGGCCTTTAATGCCAGCGGCAATCTGGTTGAGGCCTCCGACGCCTCCGCCGTAAAAGTCATTGGCGTGGCCGATCAGGCCGTCAACAACTCTGCCGGTGCCGATGGCGCGAAACGCTGCCAGGTCTATACCCGGCAGCTGTTTAAGCTTGCCAACTCCGGCAGCAACGCGGTTGATGTGGCCGACGCCGGAACGCTGGTCTTTGTCGAGGACGATCAGACCGTGGCCGATGTTCCCGGCACCAATGGCATCGTGGCCGGGCGTTGTATCGAGGTGGTATCGGATGGGGTGTGGGTGGAAATCCCAGCCATGCCGCAGATACCAACTCAAGCGGCGTCGACCGCAAGCGATGCAGCCGGGGCCGTTGTCGATCTTAATGCCCTGATAGCCAAGTTAAAAGCGGCCGGGTTGATGCGCAACGCCTAAGCCTCGCCGAAACGTTGTTTAAACAGGCCGACGATTATGGCCGCTTAACAGATCACAAGGAGAATCGATCATGATAGTAAATTCCGCAACACTGGCGGCTGTTTTCACCAACCTGAAAACAACCTTCAACAAGGCCTTTGAGGCCACCCCGACTTTCTGGGAAAAGGTGGCCATGCTGGTACCCTCCGGCGGCAGCCAGAACGATTATAAATGGCTGTCAAATTTTCCCAAGATGCGCAGATGGATCGGCGACAAGGCCATCAAGTCCCTGGCCGCTTTTGGCTATACCATCGTTAATGATGATTGGGAGGCAACAATCGAGGTTGACCGCAACGATTTTACCGACGACAACCTCGGCATCTACGCGCCGCAAGCGCAGATGGCCGGGTTTTCCGCCAAGCAGCTGCCCGACGAGATCATCGCCGACCTGGCCAACGGGGTGTTTGCCAACCTCTGCCATGACGGCCAGTATATGTGCGACACCGATCATGTGGTGGCCGGGGCCTCGGTCTCCAACAAGGGCGTGGTAGCGCTCAGCGCTGCGACCCAGGCGCTGGCCATCGCCTCACTCGGTGCCGCCCGCACGGCAATGAAGAAGTTTAAAGACGATGAGGGGCGACCGCTGAATATTACCCCTGACGTCCTGCTCGTACCTCCGGCCCTGGAAGATATCGCCAACATCCTGGCGAACAACGAAAAGCTCGATGACGGCAAGCCCAACCCGTACAAGGGCACTATTACCGTGGTTTGTGATGCGCGACTGACCAGCGATACCGCCTGGTTTCTGCTCGACACATCAAAGCCGGTCCGGCCATTCATCTACCAGGAACGGGAAAAACCGGTCTTTGTCCAGCAGATCGACCCGCAAGCTGACGACGTGTTCATGCGCAAGAAATTCAAGTTTGGCGCTGAGGCCAGATGCGCAGGCGGCTATGGCTTTTGGCCATTGATCTGGGGCTCGACCGGGGCCGGATCATAAGCACCGGCGACTGTACTGCCAGGCAATGAGATAAAAACGAGGGGCAGCCCGCTGTCCCTCACAACAAACGAGGACATGATGATCACAATAAACAGCAAAAAAGAAGGGTTCCGGCGTTGCGGCGTGGCTCACCCGGCTCGGCCAACCGAATACCCGAATGGCCGTTTCAGCAAAAAAGAGCTGGCGCTGCTGCAGGAAGAGCCGATGCTCGTTGTCACGGTCACCGAGGACGTCAAAGAAGTCAAAGACCAGACAAAAGACACCACGGACAAAAAGGTAAAATAAGCCATGTATGCCAGCCTTGCCGATATTCTTGAACAGGTGCCCGAGGACGTATTAATCGCCCTGACCGACGACGAAGAAAGTGGCGAGGTCGTGGAAACGGTTGTCGACAGGGCCATCGCCAACGCCATGGCCCTGATCGATGCACATTGCGGCGATCGCTACGCGGTGCCATTTAATCCGGTACCGGATCTCGTCCGGTTGTATGCCGTCGACCTGGCCGCTTATAACCTTTACAGCAGGCGCACGCATGTGCCGATGCCTGAAGTCACCGCCGAGCGGCAAAAGCAGGCCCTGGCCTTTCTCAGGCTGGTGCAGAAGGGCGAGGCCTCGGTCGGCATAGCACCCGCCACCGCCAGCGACGGCGAAAGCTATGGCGCGCTGGTATCCGGCAACGAACGGATTTTCAGCCGTGACAAGATGGGGGGGCTGTAATGATCGATGCCATCGCCAATGCGATCGAGGGCGCACTGAAAGGCCTGAAAATATTTAAGGCGGTGGAACGAACCGTCAACACCAAGATTCTTCAGTCACCGCCCAGCGTCGCCTTTTTCCTCGCCTATGACCGGCAGGTGGCAAACAAGCCGACGGCAACAAGAGATCTGGGCTGGGATCTGCTGCTGATGATTCCGGCGCTCGGTGTCGGCAAGGGCGGCAAATCGGCGGGCGATTGCATTGATACTGTGCGCAGTGCCTTTATCGGCTGGCGACCATGGACCTCGGGCGGGGTTTTGCCCGCCGAGGTGCCCGAGATCAAGCTGGAGGGCATAGAGCAAACCGTGCTGGTTTATACGGCTCGGCTGACCATGCGGGTCATGCCGGATCTGATAAAAGAAGTAATACCGGCAATAATACCGGAAATTGAACCAGAACCAGAGGCCTGATAGGCCACAAGGAGAAAAATATGGAGACAGCACCGTTTTCATTTATGGGCACAAGCGACGTCTACATCGATGTGCTTACCGATCAAGGCGTGGCAACCGGCCTGCAGCTGAAAGGCAACTGCCGGGAGTTTACAATTAAAGGCGACTCGGAAAGGGTCGAGCAGATCGGCTCAAATAGATCAAATTTTGGCCATGTCATTGCCTCGGTTACCATTGCGAAACCGGCGTCGGCCGCGTTTGTTCTCGACCAGATGGACCCGGACATGTTCGCCATGGCCTTTTTCGGTACCACCTCAGCCCTGACGCAAAGCTCAGCCTCAGTGACCGATCAGGAAGTCGTTGCCAATCATGACAAGTGGGTCGAGCTGGGCAAATATATGATCAGCACCGTCGTGGTAACGCACATTTCCGACACCCCGACATATGTCCTTGGCACCGACTATGAAATCAACACCCGGCTCGGCATGATCAAGGTTTTGTCCACCGGGTCAATTGTTGACGCTGCAACGATCCAGGTGAGTTATGCGCATGCCGCCGTCGCTGGCAGCCAGATGACCGGCATGACAAAAACCAACGTTCGCCTGCGCATGGTGCTTGACGGTGAGAACTATGCAGACGGCCGGAATTTCAAGCTCGATGTTTACAGCGCCCGCCTTGCGCCCTCCGGAGAGTTTGGCTTTCAAGCTGGTGATAATAAATTCATGGAGGCAAAATTCGAGGCCTCGCTGGAAACCCCGAGCGGACGCACAGAACCGTTTAAACTGTTCTGGCTGAGCTGATAAACAACATTTAAAGTCGGTTTAAAAAAGGAAAAAAACATGCGGAAATCAAGAATTGTCACCATCGAGGATCTCGGCGAGGTGCTGGTCAAGGAGGTCAGCCCCTTCGCCGTTTATAAAGCTATGTCAGCTGACAGCAAGGTGGCCGAGCTCAAAGCACTGGTGGCTGATTGTATCACCCTGCCGGACGGAAAAGGGCCGATTGAGGCCCTTTATCCATCGGAAATCGAACAACTGATTGATGCCTTTCTGGAGGTTAACAGCTCTTTTTTGGCAATAGCTGGCAAGCTGGCCATCAAAAACACCCTGATCGATTTAGGCAAAGAACTGCCGGAGCTCATGAGACCGATGCTCGCGGAGGTCTCGAAGCTCTTGCCGCCAATATTTGCCGACTCGTACAAAATGGTCATGGCCAAGATGCCTGGCATTATGGCTGGGGCTGCTTTATCATCGCCCTCGAAACCTTAAACGGTAAACAGTTATGAGCGCAAATCGCCTGGAAATGTTTCTTGCCCTCAACGCTGAGGCCTTTAAAAAGGGTTTAAGCGATGCCGGGGCCGGTTTGCGCACCATGGCTGGCGGTGCCGGGACAGCCTTTAGCCAAACCAAAGCCAGGCTGCAGGAAACCACGACATCATTAAAAGGCTACAACGCCGAACTGAGCAGAAACAGCGGTATTGTGCGCGCCCTGGGCGGGGCTCTTACCGGACTCATTGCCCCACTTGCTGGGGTCTTTAGTATTATGGCCGGGATGGGAAAACTGGTTGAGGTCACCCGCGAATTCGACAAGCTCTCTGCGGGCCTCATCACCGCAACCGGCAGCATTGAAGGCTCGAAACAGGCCTTTGCCGCCATCCAGGATTTTGCCGCAAAAACACCCTACGACCTGGCCCAGGTAACAGACTCCTTTGTCAAGCTGGTCAACTTCGGCCTCAACCCCTCCGAGCGGGCCATGACCAGTTATGGCAACACCTCTTCGGCTTTAGGCAAAGACCTCAATCAGATGATTGAGGCGGTGGCCGATGCCGCCACCGGCGAGTTTGAACGGCTAAAGGAATTCGGCATCAAGTCAAAGGTCGAGGGCGACAAGGTCAGTTTTACTTTCAGAGGCGTAACCGAGACCATCGGCAAGAATGCCGCCGAGATCGAGGATTATCTCATCAAGCTGGGCGAGACCAATTTCGGCGACGCCATGGCCAACCGCATGGACACCCTTGACGGCGCTCTGTCGAACCTGGGCGATTCCTGGAACACCCTTTTTCTCACCATCTCGCAATCAGGCATAGGCGAAGCTATTACCGAGGGCGTCCGGCTTGGGATCTCGGCACTTGAAGAGCTGACGGCCATGGTGGCCTCCGGCGAGCTGGTCGGATATCTCAAGGCGGCAGCCGGTCAGTGGTCCGGCTGGGGCGACGATATAAGCGCAAGTATCAGCCAGGTCGGCAAACTCTTCGGCGGGGAAATGGGGCAGATCGAAAGCAGGGGTTCCGGTACCGTCGACTTTCTTACCGACGCCTTTCGTCAGTTCCCCGAAAACGTCCGGGCCTTTATCGGCCTGGCCACCGTCTGGGTTGCCGCTGAATTCGACAAGATAAAGGCCGACGCCATAGCCTTCAAAGATGGCATCAAGGCCCTGTTTACCGACGCCACGCGGGCCGAAGTCGACGCCGATCGCGACCAAAAGAAAAAGATAATCGACCGGGCCAAAGATGAATCTATTGACGCCATCTTAAAAGAGCGCGACGCCGCCCTGAAGTCAAACAAAGACCAAAAAGCTGCAGCCAAAGAGCTCAGGTCTGAACATGAAAAAACCAAAGAGGCGAGCAAAGCCGACAAGTCCGATCGCCTGGAAAAATTCAAGGCCCCGGACCAGGACAAGGACATCGACGAGCAGGAAGAGCGCAAGGCCTACCAGAAAAAGCAGAAAGAGCTGGCTAAAAAAAAGGAAGAAGCCACGCCCAAATATTACAACGAGCGCCGTGATTATTGGGCCAAGCTGGAAAAAGAGCGGCCTTTGACCAAGGAAGAAAAGGCCGAGAAAAAGCTCGAGGAAAAAGACGAAAAGGCCGCCCAGGCCGAAAAAACCGCCAAGGCGGCCATCGCCGCGAAAAAACAGGCAGCCCGCGAAAACGCCAGGGAGGCCAAGGCGGCAGCCAGGGCCGCCGATGCGGCAAACACCAGGGCGAATATAGAAATCCAGGCTATCCAGGACAACCAGGACAATTCCAGCACCGAGGTCAATATCTCCTCCAGGCGCAGGCGTGGAGCAAAAGGCCGCAGGCGGGGCGCAAAAACAGACCCCAGGGCCTCGGTGCATGGCGGTGCTTTATCAGATGACGAATATCAGGGCCTGTCTGAGGCGGACCGGGCCATGCTGGCGAAAATCGCCACCACGCCAACAAAAGAATACGATTATTTTAATCAAAAAAGCGGCGAAAGGTACCGCACAAGCGACACCTCAAAATTTAGGGGCACTCTCGCCAGGATGCTCAGCGACCTGCAGAAAACCAGGGACGCCCAGCAAAAATGGCTGGCCGATCCCAAGACGGCAGGGCCAACGGCCATCGATCCGGCCGCGCTTGCAGCCCGCAAAAAAGCCGACGCCGAAGAATTTGAAGCCCGGCAAAAGGCCCATGCCAAGGAAATGGCCGACCGCAAGAAGGCCAACGACGAGCGCATTGCCAAGGCCAAAAAGGGCGCGGCGGATCTGGCGCAGGCCGAGGTCCAGGCGGTCGAGAAAACCAAGAGCGCCTGGCAGCTCTACGCCGATAAGGTCAAGTCAATTTATGCCGAGATCAATGGCCGGGAAGAGTCCCTTGCCGAAAAACTGAGCAGCTTTAACAAAAAAGGCTCCGAGGAATCGCAATGGCGAAAGAAGCTGAAGGACGCCAAGGAATACGAAAAGGCGGCAAAGGCGGCCATGGCGGCTGGCGACTCGGAAAAGGCCAAGACCCTGGCCGATAAGGCCTCCGGCCTGTATGAGGGCCTGCGCGGCGGCGCTGGTAATATCGGCGAACGGGTGGCCGATCGGGCGGCCTATAGCGGCGTCAAGTCCTCCGGCAGTTTAGGCATTGAAATAGCCCGCGCCCTGCAGGCGGCGACGGCGAAAACGGCCCTGTCGTCTATGTCCGGCCTTGATCTGCTGGGCGATCTGTCGTCTCGCATTCGTGGCCAGCTGGCGGCGGTTGCTGCCGGTGCCGCTGATAAAAGCGCAGGCAAAGCAGGCGGCCAGCGGGCCGACAAGGTCCATGAATTAAAATTCCAGGGCGGATCTCTACGCGGCAGCGAAACCGATGTCGAAAACCTTCTTAATCTTTTGGCGCAAGCCGGGATGAATGCCGCATGATAAGCCTCGATACCATTACCCTGCCGACAGACCTATGGTGGGAAGATGAAACCGACTGGACCCCGGTCGATCAAGAAACCGAATATTCAACCACCGGGGCGCTGCTGGTCGATCTGGCGACCAAACAGGCCGGGCGGCCAATCACCCTGGTCGGCGACAGGTCGACCGCCTGGGTCAGCCGGACAACGGTTCTGGCCCTTATGGCCCTGGCTGCCGACCCCGGCCTTGTCATGACCCTGATTATTGATACCCGCAGCTTTCAAGTCATGTTCCGCCATGAAGGCAAACCAGTTGACGCCGTGCCGGTGGTGCGGATCAGCCCGCCCGCCGCCACCGATTTTTATTATTTGAATGCCCTGCGCTTTTTGATGCTGTCGGAAAACCTTTAGGAGATTTTTAAACTCATGGCAATTTTAACGGAAAATATCAAGCTCATGGCCAGCCAGCGGCTGACCGACAACGACGACGGCGGCGGGCGCATGTCTGGGGTCGAGATCGTCGACGGCAATGTCAATAATTTGTTTCCGGATATTTCGCGGCTCGACCGGGTTTATGGCCGGGTCAGTTTGCGCAAGGCCTTTGTCTCGGTGCAGACCGACAACCAGGACGCCTACTCAGGCGCACATGTCATCTTGTCGCTGCCAGCCGAGGACGCCAATGTCTCGGTGTGCATGTTTTCCACCGGCGACCCACACGACGAAAGGGACTCCGCCCGCAACCGCGTTGAGTCATACGTTACCGTCGGCCCGCGTTTTCAGGGCTGGCTGTGGGGCGATCAGCCTGCCGGGGCGCGGTCTATTCTGCTTTTTTGCATCAAGGGCACTCCTAATCCTGATATCGGCTCCGTACTCTGTCTCTTCAATAACAAGGGCCTTGGCAACGAGCAATCGCAGTATGTGCGAATCACCGGGGTTGAAAAAACCAGCACCGAGTTTTCCGTTGATGCTGGGGAATACAGTAGCATTGCCCAGACATTTAATCGCGAGATCATGCGCATCGATATTGG
>JAHJLI010000151.1 GCA_018821785.1 Pseudomonadota bacterium | reverse complement strand
GGCGGTTCGGTTGGCTGCGGCAGGCGCCATGCTACTGTTTTACGAAGATTTCCCCTACGTGGCTGATATGCATATTGGCCGCGGCGATCAGGACAGCCCAATTCAAGCAATCGCCCGTCTGCAACAGTCTCCGGCTGAGCACTTCTTTGTGCCGGTTGATGTTGAAGCAAAGATGGCATTGCTCCGCCACTATGCCACCCAGATACCTGCTTTATTTGGCGATGACGCGGGCATGCGTGCCCGTATTCTTAGCCATCAGCACAAAACATTGCCGAGCGAGTTTTACTGGCGGGCCAAGGCTCTTGAAACCCACCTCTTTTAGAAGGATGACTATGCTGACAACAACTCATTACATGGCCCAAGAAGCGCGTACCGCACCGCAAATGCTCCGTTCGGAGGCCGCACGCTGGCAACGTGAAGCCACCACGATTCGCCATTTGGTCGCAAAGCGGCCACGGGTGGTGCTTGTCGGGCGTGGAAGTTCAGGCAACGTCTGCACCTTTGCCTCCTACCTTTTTGCTCTGCAAACCGGACATCAACCGATTGAGTTTCGACCATGGCTCACCACCCAGCCTCTTCCCGATGCAGACTGGAGTGAAGCCGTAGTCTATGCGTTTTCATATTCGGGAAGATCGACTGATGTTGCCGCAAGCGCCGAATGGTTGAGCACGCAGGGTGCGCTGGTGGTAGCGATTTCTGAAGCTGAAACGGCAGATGCATATGTTCTGCAATCTGCGCAGCACATTCTGCGCCTGGGCTGCGGTCCAGAGCTAGCTGTACCTGCAACCAAGAGCGTTATTGCTCAATTCTTCATCGCTGCTGCACTGGCTGGCTACGACATTGAGGAGGCGGCAGCGCAGCTGGCGGAGTGCATGTTGCGCATCGATGCGGCAGGTATACCAGCGAAACTTGCTACTTTTCTGACAGGCGCTCGCACCGTCACCTGGCTTGCACGCGGTCCTTCGGTTGCAGGGGCACTGGATGCCGCGCTCAAGCTGCAGGAGGCTGTCGGTATACCAGCCTTCGGTTATTCATCGGCCGAGTATCTGCACGGCCCAATTGCGGCGGCTAGCCCGAAAGACCGGGTCGTGTTTTTCGCGGCTGCCGATGAATTAATGGATAGCCAGCAGGCCGTAATTACAGCCTTATTGGCGCGCGGTGTGCCGTTTATTTGTTTGGGGTGCGAGCAAACCTCTGGGGCGCAACTGCAATTGCCGTTTCCTGAGGCTCGTTGGCCACGCACCGCACTTTTAGCTTTTATCGCGCAACTCACCTGTGTCGTCCTTGCAGAGCACTATGGCATCAACCCTGATGAACATCCTGCGCTGCGCAAGGTCACTGAAACGCGCTGATATTTTGCGCGACTCAAAACTCCGCAATCCGATAACGCCTTGCTTGTCTGCGCGCATGAGACTCCTGACATGGATTTGATATCCTAAACTGTTGTGCTAGGGTCTAGGTAAAAAATACTCAATAGAGGAACTCCATGACTTGGAATTATGTCATCTATCACAATCCCGTGCTGGACTGGTTGGTCGGCACAGGCCTCGCCTTAATCTTCTTTCTTTTTATTCTGCTTGCAAAGCGGATCATTCACAGGAAGTTCGCGGCCTTTACCGCAAAAACGATAACCACCTGGGATGATCTGGTGGCCGAACTGATCGGCCGTTTGCAGCCATTATTTTTCCTGGCGCTGGCAGTCACTTTAGGGTCGACGAGAATCTTTCTGCCAAAAGACGTAAAGCTCATCCTCGATCAAAGTGTCTTCATCATCGCCCTCATCCAGGTGGCTGACCTGAGCACCCATGCGGTGAGCTTTTGGGTTGACCTTTTCCGCAAGAAAAAATTGGAAAGCAATGCCGGGGCGGTTACCACCCTGACATCCGTGGGTTTTGTTTTACGGATGATGATCTGGATTATGCTGATTTTAATAGCGCTCGACAATCTGGGTGTCAACATTACTACCCTCATCGCCGGCCTCGGCATCAGCGGCATCGCTGTAGCTTTGGCGATGCAAAACATTCTGGGAGACTTGTTTGCCTCTTTTTCCATCGTCCTCGACAAGCCCTTTGTCATCGGCGATTTTATTATCATCGACGATTGTATGGGTACGGTTGAACATATCGGTTTGAAGAGCACCCGTATCCGAAGCCTGTCTGGGGAACAGTTAATTTTTTCCAACGCCGACCTTCTGAAAAGCAGGATTCGTAACTATAAACGCATGTTCGAACGGCGGGTCGTCTTTTCCCTTGGCGTGGTCTATCAGACCTCCTACGACAAGATCGCACAGATTCCAGAGATGATTCAGCAGGCGGTTGATAAAAACGCCCAAGCTCGCTTTGATCGGGCCCATTTCAAGGCATTCGGAGACTACGCCCTGCTCTTTGAAGTGGTGTATTGGATTCAAAATCCTGATTACAATATATATATGGATATACAGCAGGCTATCAACCTCGACATCTTCAAACAGTTTCATGAAGCCGAGATTGAATTTGCCTACCCCACCCAGACTTTGATGATGCAGCTGCAGAATGATTCCGGCAGATTACCTTGGGCGGAATCACCCTCGTAACTGAGCCAGCACACCAGACGCAGCATGCCTGGCTGTAATTGCCAGTTATTCCCAAAAACTCGGCCTCGCCCCAGCCTTGATAGCCTGCTCCAGGCTGTCCTTTAATGCTGTAGCAAACTTCTGATCATCAATAACGATATTTGACTCAAGAGCAAGCAAAAGGCTGAAAGGGTCGAAATTTGAGGATCCAACTGTTACCCAATTGTTATCTATCACCGCGAACTTGGCATGCAGAATACCCTCACGCAGTATCATGGGGGGCAGAAAGGCAAGGTAAGCTGACGGAGCACAGGGAGAGATCGAAGAAAATATTGCGAGACCGACTAGAAAAGGCTACGATGACAATCTTAACTGCTCGGCTTCAACATGGAAGCTAATTTTTCAGAACATTGCTTAAATTACGGTGTTTTATCATCTCACCCCTTGAGAACCCGCTTCAGCGAATACAAGCGATGAGTCGGATAATTGGCTCAAGATCTGACACAAGGTGACTTACCTCGATGTATCCTTCTACCCAACAGGTGACTATTCTTTTTGCAGATATCGCAGGCAGTACACGCCTATACGACACCTTTGGTGATGTCAAGGCCCAGGAACTGATCACCTACTGTCTGTCATTCCTCAAAAGGCTGATTATCGAAAACGATGGCAAGGTGGTGAATACCATTGGCGACGCAGTATTATGCACCTTCAAGACACCCAATCAGGCGGCGGAAACGGCAAGGCAGATGCATGAGGAGATCTCCTTTGACTGGAAAATGATGAATGCCGATATCCGTTTGCGAATTGGATTCCACCACGGCGGGGTGATCTTGGCACCAGCGGATGTGTTCGGAGATGCCGTCAACGTTGCCGCCCGCATGGGGGAACTGGCCAAGTCCGATCAAATCATTACGAACAAGGAAACACTGGCCTTGATGCAAGAAGACTTGCGTTTCAGCACGCGGATCGTTGATCGGACAAGAGTGCGTGGCAAGGATGACATCATGGAGATCCACGAACTGATCTGGGGTAATCCTGGACAAATGACGATCACCATGCGTCCCGAACAAGTAATCGCCTCCCTAACCGCCAAACAGAATGTCCTGCAGATCCGCTTCCGAAACTACCGAGTACAGGTCGATAACAAAAAGCCCATCCTCACCCTGGGACGCGGAATGACCAACCACCTGATCGTCGATCATCCCGTGGTTTCCCGCATGCACGCGTCCATAGAATTATATCGCGGCCGATTCATGCTCTTCGATAAGAGTACCAACGGCACCTTTGTCAAGCCCCGCGAAGCGGCGACGGTTATTCTTCGACGTGATGAAATGCAATTGGAAAAGGAGGGAATCATCGGCTTGGGACAAAAAGTCGATGACTACAACCCACTGACTGTTCGATATCGGATATTGTAACAACCCATCTCCCTCACTCGGCATGCCCCGTCAGCGTGCCCAGGAACCAGCCGTATACACGCATGTTCGAACGGAGGGTCGTCTTTTCCCTTGGCGTGGTTTATCAGACCTCCTACGATAAGATTGCACAGATTCCAGAGATGATTCGTCAGGCAGTGGATAAAAACGCCCACGTTCGCTTTGATCGGGCCCATTTCAAGGCATTCGGAGACTACGCCCTGCTCTTTGAAGTGGTGTGTTGGATTCAAAATCCTGATTACACAATATATATGGATATTCAACAGGCTATCAACCTCGACATCTTCAAACAGTTTAGTGAAGCCGAGATTGAATTTGCCTGCCCCACCCAGACTTTGATGATGCAGCTTCAGGGTGATTCCGTCAACCTGTCCGGGCATATCCAAGGGTAAATTAAGTAAAGGAACACTAAAATTATACAGCACCGCTGCCGTTGATTTCCGAGACACAAACAAGCGGACTGACAGCATCGAAATGCCCTCTTGTTTATCAAACTGCCGTCAGGCTGGCGAAAAGATGAAAGCAGCCATGATTGCAAAGCAACGTCATCTACTAATTGCTATCAGTGCAGTCATTAAATATTTTGGATTATGTGCAGAATCGTACATTGGATGAACTTCCTTGTCCGTTTCAAACAACCCATACACGGCCATTTGAGCGGTTCTAACAGAATATTCAACAGTAAACACACAATCTTTGGGTGCTTCCGCAAATTGACCTAAGAATGCAAAGTTAGTAGAGCCCTCTGGTATAACATCTGGTCTGTCACCACGTTCACGAGGCATAAACAAGCTATCAATGAAAGGCATTGCAACAGGGATACAATTGACTTTCCCAGCATCGGTAACAGGTTTCATTAAGTCTTGTATTTTTAAATGGTAATAGAGTTCTTCCAGCAATTCAGCACCTGTACATTCAGCCATTGTCTTGTCGACATAATTTCCTTTTCTATCCGGATAGAGACCATAGCCCCAGAAAATTTTAACGTCATCGGGTTGATTTGGAAAGTGAGGTTGACGCGCAATTACAAAAGACATCAACCAATTTGAATCGGTGAGAGTGACTAGCCCGCCGGTACCGTCAACATTACCAGAAAAATTTTCAATATAATCGTGGAACGTCGTGTCTTTCATCGTAACTGTAAACGAATACCATTTTTGTAGATCTATATTATCACAAAAGGTACCCGGCTTTCCAAACGCAGTATCTCTTTCTGCAATCTTTTTCCACAGCTTCCAGG
>JAHJLI010000150.1 GCA_018821785.1 Pseudomonadota bacterium | reverse complement strand
GAGCTCAAAAAATCCATTGCGGCGATTTGCAGCGCACTTTGTGAGCTCGAAAAGTCGGCTGCAAAATTTTACAGCCCACTTTTTGAGCTCGATTTCTCGGCTACGAAATTTTGCAGCCCACTTTTATGACGAGAATTTTCAGTTACGAAATTTTGCAGCCCACTTTGTGAGCTCGATTTCTCGGCTACGAAATTTTGCAGCCCACTTTTATGACGAGAATTTTCACCTACAAAATTTCGTAATTCATTTTTCGATCTCTCATATCGCATTACAAAAATTTTCACCTCGGTCAACACGATCTGCCGACGATGCTGGATCAAAAACAGTTAGCACGATGAGGCATCAACGACCATGACAAACACCGGGAGACACTGATTCCAATTTGTGGAACGTCTTCAAATGTGCGAAAGATTCTTGACACTACCAAGAAGCGAATCCAAATCGTTGGAGCAAAAACATCAGGAACTGGGAGCCAGTTGAGGAGGTTGAATTGAACCCTTTACGAACCCCTGATTATCAAAAACAGGTTGCATGATTAGGCGACAACTACCTTGACAAACACCGGATGATCTGCTTCCCCATAACTGGATTACCTTCAGGAAAGACTCTACTTAAACAGATAAGCCAACGGGGTTGTAGAGAAAATCAATTAACAAGGGGGTACTTCATCGGAAGGTTACCCTGACATAAGGGGCAGAAGGGGCAGAAGGGCTTACAATACCTCGAACCCGCAAGGCAAATCCAGATGGGTTATAATGACCGCTTTTCCAACACCATGTCCAACATTTACTCATCGATTATCTTGTACTTAGCGCCCTTTTTTAATTGTTTTTTTATTCTATTTGATAATCCTGAATTCTTGATTATCAGAACCTCTAAACTCTTATTATTATTGCATGCTAAAATATTATTCTCATAATTTTTACTTATTTTGTTTTCTTGCACATATAATCTCCTTAGCTTTTTCAATGCACAAATTTTATCCAGATCTCTCCCATCCCAGTAGTTTGTAGATATTTCTAAATACTTTAAATCCTCAAACTTTAGTATGCCATCAAAGAACATGTTATTATAACTACCCTCAACTTTTAGCAGAGATAATGTTTTCTTTGCAATTATCTCTTCCATTTTTGTTATTCCCGAACATCCTTTTAATACGATCTCTTCAATTCCCTGTATTCTAGATATTGCTCCCCATATTTTATTTCCCACCGACTTTCCACGAGTTTTCACATCTTGCAAGATCAATGTTTTTATTTTTCTAATTCTTTCAATTTGTTCATATAGTCCATTTTCGATATTGGCACGCCTGATATATAGTTTTCCTAATGCAATATTATTTCTCACAAAAAGCTCCACATTCCTGCCATGTATTATGAGCGTTTCTATGTCTTCTTCTACAAGTATTTTACATTTTTTTTCTGAAGGGAATATCTCCAATCTTTCTAATTTCGGGTTCTTCTTTGATTCGTACTCGACTTGTTTATCCAATTTGGCATCCGTCATCACTAAAATTAGCGACCTTAGTTTTTCCAAGCGATATAGGCAAGATAGTCCCTCTAGCTTCCCGATTATTCTGACGTCCAGATATTCAATATCTTTTGGTAAATTACAGATTTCCTTTCCACTTTTAACAATAATGGATAATGCTTTCAATTTTTTAAAGCCCTCAATTCTCCTTCCCCAGATCACTTCCTCGTCCCCCTCGCCATTTTCAATGATTTCTACTATTTTTTCTTTATTAAAATTCTCAATTCTCAGGTTTTTTGAATAATCTGCTTTAAATATTTCCAGGTTTCTATTTCTCCATAATTCAGGGAATTCGGTATTTTCTTCAGCCTCAAAGTATTTTAAACTTGATGGGATTCTTTTTAGCTTCAATCTGCATTTTCCAACGTTCATTGCTTCCAGAGTGTCTGGAGGATCAAGTTTGAAAATGCAATATCTGAAATCTCCCTTTTCAAGTATCAATGTTTTTGTCATTGTTTCTTTCAAATCGAGATTATACCCAATGCTGTCCCCTGATATGTGCAGGTTCTTTATGCTTTTATTATTCCTTAAGAAATTTGTCAGAACCACTGAATTTATGCTAGTGTTAAATATGCCCAATGTATGCAGTTTATTAAGGCTCAATTTTTCTATCTCATCATCAACAATGCATTTACGGAAAACAAGAATATTCGCCCTCTTTATTTCTTTGATTCGAGAAAGAAAATGCTTTTTAGTTATGTTTTCAAAGGAATAACCATAAATCCTCCTGTTGTCGAATTCATTCAATGCAGACAACACTTCTTCATTATTGCTGCTGACATGCAAAAGAATTGAAACCTTTTTATCTTCAATTATCTTTCCGAGAATTGCAAGTTCTTCAGGAGTCTTAATGGCCACAGTAATAACAGAATTTGTGCTAATATTCCTCTCAACGATTTGCAAAACATTTGAAAAAAGCACTGGTTTACCATTAAGATATCCAACGCCATTCTGTTCCTGATAAGACACTTTTGATTTACTGTTAACAACAGGTGCAAAATAATTTTCTCCGTATAACAAAGGAGATTTGAGCCTTCTTTTTGTTTGCGAACAATTTCTATTAACTTTCTCAATATCGATTTCATCTTTGCAACCCTTGACCGATACTTCAATTGTCCTGTACAAATCTATTGCCTTGTGCTTTGGGAAGTCTAAAATAGGAATTTTCGGTTCAACAGCCTTTTGATTGTCCTTTTTATCATGTGCGCATGACACAAGGAAAATCAGAACAATCAAATTGGCAAATAATAAAAATGGAAGGCTTGCACGCTTTATTCTAGTCCTTAATACAAACATTCTTATTATCAAACTTCCAAGTTCCATACGCGCTCTTTCCTTCATTGAGTGTTATCCTGAATAATGGGCTTTGAATCCTTAACGAGAGCTTTCCAAATCTGCCTTCTTGCAAGCTTAGACGTTTCTGTCGTGCCTTTATTAGTTGTAGTTTTTATTTTAAAAAATGTGTGCCAGAACTTTCTTGAACGGCCAAGTGGTGCACGGATGTCAGTATTAAACAGTCGTGTTATGTACGTCACACCATTGATGAATGCGCGAGCATGACGTATAAAATCTTGTCTTCCATTTACATTCCCAAATTTTGATTTTGTCACATTTGCATAGAATCTTAAGAGATTCTGTAGAAAACCAGCTTGATTCGTATAAGATAGACGTGTCCAGCCAAATGCCACTGAATTTGGCGCGGTTTTCGCTATTTGCTTTCTTGTTGCTTCACCGAGACCAGTACACCCTGTAAACAATAATAATTTCGCAATATCGAGGGTTTTGCCAACACTCGTAAGGTAATTAGCGCTCTCTTTTGCTACAGTTTGAGCGTGGATACTTTTTAAGTACTTATTCATCCAACCTAGGGCCGTATCAGTCTCTCCTGTTTTTTCATTTTTAAAAGAACCTCTCAAGAGCCAATGGCTCGTGACTACAGTTTTGTCACCTTTCTTTCCAAGAATAAAAAACGCTCCCCCAATATGGTGGCTTTCCATTGCAATAATATTTGCCTTTGATATATCCTTTGTTTGAACTGCGCCCATTGATTTCAAAAGATCAATATTAGCATTTTCATTATTTCCCCAGACATAAAAAGTCATTCCTTTGAATGGTTCGGACTTTAATTTATCAACTTTCTTCCCTTCTAGCCCATTTTTATCCACTATTGCATATGGATTGTTCCCAGCATATTGATAAATGTTCTGGTCGCTTTCGGCGTTTTTGGCGGTTACTACCAGGTACAGGGGGTCGGGGCTCAGCCATCTTGTTGTGTGGGGGTTGTAGTAGCGGGCGCCGAAGTACATTATGCCCAGGTCCTTTTCGTACTCCTTGCCTGTGAAG
>JAHJLI010000149.1 GCA_018821785.1 Pseudomonadota bacterium | reverse complement strand
TCATCCTTCTGCTTTCGCTGCTGCACCTCTTGCTGCTGCCGCTGCTCATCCTTCTGTTTTCGCTGCTGTAGCTCTTCTTGCTGCTGCCGCTGCTCATCCTTCTGTTTTCGCTGCTGTAGCTCTTCTTGCTGCTGCCGCTGCTCATCCTTCTGTTTTCGTTGCTGCACCTCTTGCTGCTGCTGCCGCTGCTCATCCTTCTTTTGTTGTTGCTGCGGCAGTAATTTTTGTTCATTGACGATCTGACTGTTTTCCTGTTGTCCAGGCTGGTCATCTTTTCGATTAGGCCGTTTTCCTTCTTTATTGCTGGACTCCCTTGGCGATTTGAGACGCGGTTTGTCCTCCGGAGTGATTATGCCATGAGTCTGGACTGTCTCCCCGCGATTGGGTCGCCGACTCTCTTTGTCGCCTCTCGGTACAGGTATTTGTTCCTGCATCTGACCCTGGTCTTGCGGTTGCTTGTGAATTTCTGGTCCTTGACTTTGCTTTTCTCTTGGTGATTTAAGCTGCTGTTTCAAAGACTTATTATCGGCTTTTGGCGGCTCGTCCTGTGGTGTTCGATCTTCAGGCAGGCGGCGACTTTCTTTTCCTTGGACAGGGGCTTTGATTGCATTCTGTTCCATCAACTGCTTGGGGTCTTTGGTGATAAGCGTACGCCCTTTCTCTTTTGCATCAATCGGTCGTCCTCTCTGGCCCGGTTTTCCCTCGCCCTTGTTGTCGAGTCGCTGGACTCTCTCTGTCGAAATCGGCCGTTCTCGATCTTTCGGTTTGATCACTTTTTTCTCTTGCGAGAGGGAGTTGAAGGGTTTGGCGATGTCGTTGGTATCCACTAACTTGGTTGATAGCCGAGGCTTGTGAAGTTCTATCTTGGGCGAAGGTTCCGCTTTCGCGTTGACACGTATTAAATCTTTTTCAATTCGTTCCCGGTCACCGTGGCCGAACTCCTTTTTCCTTCTTTCGTTGTCGTGGATCCGCTCGATGACCGTGGCATGAGGTTTGCGGCTGACTTCTATGTCATTATTTGTATAGCGGCGTTTATCGATGTTAACATTATTGATGATCGTATTGTTGATGACCGTCGTTGGTCTGTAAGTGTTGATAATGACATCTGTGTTGACATTACGTTGTACATTCGGTGTGTAGCGGCTCCCGCGGTAAAAGTGATCGCGATCTATGATAATCGCCTCGTCGATATACCGGTAGTGACCGATATTGATATTGACGACTGTCGTGTTTTTAATGATGACCGTTCTTGGTCCCCAGTGTCGGTAACCATAATACACCTCGTCCGGTGCAAGAGGCACCCAGCCGATGGAGGGCCCGCTGTGCAGCCAGCCGACCCGGCCTGGAAACCAGGCAAAGCTGATAGAAATTCCAGGTGCGCCGGCGAAAAAACGGGCGGCGGGTGGCATCCAGAACCAGTTGCGAAAAGATTCGACATACACCCACGACCCATAGTGATGGGTAACATATCCGAACGGTTCATCGGGAATCCAGCAGTTGTCGCCGTAATAGACGGTCCAGCGCCCGGCGGTAAAGGGCCGCCAGCCCGGATCGATGCGGGTCGGCCGCCACATATCGCGATAGGCGCCCTCGTAATAGACGCGTTCCCACTGGCCGTTTTCTTCAAGGATGTAGGATTGATCACGAAGAGGTTCCGGGAGTAAATCAACATACGTGCTTTGGTCTTGCAGACGCTTTGTCCAGAGGGCCTCACGCTCGCCATTCCAGTCATCCCATTCCGAATCGACCATGCCGTTTCCTTGGGCGGTTTCCGTGTCGTTGGCAATCAACGAAGATCCAGCCCAAACCTCATACCTCGCTCTGGTCTTTTCATGGACAAAGTTGACGTTGCCGCGAACGGCGATGACCTCGAGGGACTCATCGCCGACATAGAGGTCGAAAATCGTCCCGGCCGGTGCGACTACATAACCGAAGGGGGTTGTTACCTTGATGACCCCGTCATCACTCTTGTTGAAGAGGCGGGCAAGACCAGATGCCACGTCCACTGTTGTAGCCTCGGCGTACAGGTCAATAAGTTGCATCTGGGTGTTTTCACCCACTCGGAGCCAGGTTTTGTTCGGCATGATAAACTCGGCCTTGGTATCATCCCCCGAATAGAGAACGTCGTCCAGGCCGAAGGGCGAATCCTTGACCGTCACCACCCAATCTTTATACTCCTCAATGTAGCGCAAAAGTTTGCCTTCGATATGGGCAATTCTGCCGACAAGAATTTCTTCATCGTCTTCTGCGGCCATAACCGGCGTGCAGATGAATAGCATTCCGAGGGTGGCAAGCAGCATGAAACCGACATGTTGAAGAGAATATTTCATATAATCACCTTGGTGGTGCAAATTGAGTGGTATTTCCGGCAGCAGAGCGAAGGGACTTTGATCGCTCTATACCGTAAGTATGTGTGAGGATGATTACAAGTGGGCATGATCAGAAAGAAGCCGTAGTGCAACAATACAGTTAGATCATTAACACCAGGGGCCACCTTACCGGACAACGGCCTCCAAGCTGGAAGATAGAATCCAGCCCTGGCGGTTGGTTTCGTCCCTGACGTAGGTAAAGGGACCGTGGTCTTTTTGCTGGAATACCAGGCGGCCCTCCTGGATGGCTCCAACCGAGGTTGCCGATTCGAAGGGGGAGATGAGCAGGCGAGCATCGGCGGCGATTACCACAGACGGCTTGAAGCCCTGGTAGCGGATAGCAGTTCCTGCTGCGGCAATGAGCAGCAGCATGAGGCAACCAATTCTCACTATGATACGGGTCTTGGTGCGCAAACGGAACTTTATTGAGGCTGCCTGGAAAAGGGTGAAGGCAATGAGCGCCAGAAGACCAAGCATTGCCCACTGGTTGAGGCTGAGAAGATGAAACACCTTGGCGGCTCCTCTCGGAGTGTCGGCAAAGAGTCCACTCTCCTTACGTACCAGTTCCAGATTGCCGCTAATGTCAGAATCGCCAGGGGCAAGTCGCAAGGCACGTTCATAGTTGAGAATCGCCCGGCCGATCTTTCCTGCCTGGGCATAACTGTTGGCGAGGTTAAAAAGAACGGAGGGGGACAAACCGGATGCTGTAACCAGTTTTTCGTACCGGGCGATTGCCTGCTCATGATCGCCGCGACTGTACGCTTCGTTACCCTGTTGAAAAAGCTGTTCCTCGTTTACGCCGGCTTGGCTCGTTGCGCTTTGCCACAGCAGGAGGCTGATGATCATCAAGAGAATGCGGCAAAAGTTCCGGCCATTCATGGCAATGCCTCCAATTCCTTTTTCATAATCTTCAGGTAGTTCTGCATCTTTTCCCGTGACAGCGTGGCGCCGCCGTAGGCAGCCGCATCGGCGGCGGCAAATATTTCCACAAGCGGTGAATCCTGGCCGAGTCGACCTTTGAGGCTGGTAAGACTGATGGCGGTCGGTGCCATGTTCCAGGAGAGGCCCATTTGATTCTGCATCGCCGTTCTTGAAGAAGCAAGAAATTCGAGGCTGTTGCCTGAGGCATACGCCTGCTCGACAAGATTCAGGTCGCGAGCCAAAAGGTGGCTTTTCCTTCGTTGCAGCTCTTTTTCCGGATGCTTTTGAAGATTTTGGCGACGCAGTTGCAGGAGAAAAAGAGCGACAAGGACGAGGATGCAAAGCGTTGCCAGTGTCAGGAACCAGCTCCGCAGAAAGAGTGGAGTGATCTCGCGCTGAAAATCACCCAGCTGTACATTGAGTGGCGCCATTTGTTCGATGCCGCGACTCGTTTTTTCGGGAGAGGCCACGCTTGGCGCCGGCACAGCTGCACTTTGTGGCGGCAAAGAAGGCGTGGCAGGTGCTATGGTGCTCTTTGTCAGTTTAATGCGGATGGGGGCACTGGATATCGTGACATAGTCCTTTTTCACCGGGTCGAAATAGCTGAAGGAGAGAGGAAGAATTTCTTTTACCGTGTCGTTTTTCGCGACAATTGCCTGGTCAAAGACCTTTACTCCGGTGTAGCTGTTTCCCTGATCGGTAAAGGTAGCGGCAGGGGTATAGGTTTTCCAGTCGGGACTGTCGGGAAAAGAAGGGGCCTCGACCCGGTCGAAATTGCCGCTGCCAGCAATTTCCACACTCAGCTTAAGCGGTTCGCCGACCTCAAGGTCCTGCCGGTTGGCGCTGACCTTCAGGGTGAAATTACCAATAGCCCCGCTGAAATTCTTCGGTTGGTTGGCGGTCGGCAGCGGGATGACGTTAAACACCGCCTCTGGGCTGACGAGGTCAATCGGTTTGCGCTGGGCACCGCCGAAAACGCTGTCGAAGAAGGGATCGTTAAAGGCCGAATCGTCGAAAAGGCCACCGCCGAAGGGTAAGACCTGCCTCCTTTTCTGGGGGATGAGAAGCGAGGCCTCCATGCTGAAGGTGAGGGGGTGTCGGCCGGCCTTGATGCCTGCGAGGGTGGTGTCCCAGGTCAAGACATGGAAGGGAGTGCCGTTAACCATTTCCTGGGTCTGGGCGGGCTTTTCCCGCAGTTGCGGCATGACTACTCCATCACCCCGCAGGGTTGGCAGGGAATTGATATCGGCACGGTATTTCTGGTTGAAATAGGCCTTTATCCTGATCGGCACTATTTCTCCCGGGTAGTGATCGGCAAGCTCGGGAATGCGGATAAAGGCCACCTCTTCGGATGAACGATCCGTCCTATCGCCGTTCGGTGCACCCTCTTTCGCAGTTCCTGTTACCTCGAAGCTCATGGGTTTGGTTGAGACGGTTTCGCCTCCGGCATTGACCTTGATCGGCGGAATGGTGTAAATTCCCGGTTTTTGTGCCTGGACCAGGTAGTTGTTGGAAAGTGAAGAGGACATACTGCCGTTGATGATGTTGATCCTGCTTGATTGTCCACGATTTTGAAAATTTATTCCGGCGATTTCCGGTAATTCGATGGTCGAGATACGGCTGGCACCGTTCACCGTAATGGTCAGCAGGGCACCTTGATCGACCGGGAAGGAGAGATGGCTGAGAGAGGCCTCGAGGGTGATATCCGCCTGGGCCTCGACACCGCAACAGAAGACCATCAGGCAGGCCAGAAGAATGAGCGATTTGCGTGTGTGTTGCATTACCAGTCCCTGTCGATATCCTTTTCTTTTGCTCTGCGCCCTGAAGGCACAAAATTCAGGTTGCCTTCTTGGTTTTTTAGGGCATTGAGCAACTGCTCCGCCTCTTCCTTGGTCATCTTGCCAAGTTTTTGCCGCATTGCGTCATTTGCCGCTTGCTCTGCAGCCTTGTCCTGCTCTTCTTGCTGTTGCTCGGCGCCGGCTGGTGGCCCCTGAGCTTCTCCCGGTTTATCTTCTCCGGGTTGTAGAGATTCTTGTTTTGCTTTTCCTTCGTCGGTTTTTTCGTCTGTCTGCTGTTGAGACTTTTCGTCAGACTTTTGTTCGGCCTGCTGTTTATCCTGGTTTACCGGCTCGGAGCCTTTTTCATCTTCCTTTTGTTGCCCCTGATCTTTTTTGTCGCTGTCTTTGTCCTTTTGCTGATCGTTTTGTTCGCCTTGATTATCTTGTTTTTCCTGCTTTTCCTTCTCAAGCTGTTTTTCCAGCTCCTCCAGTTGTTTGGCGACGATGCTTTGATTGTGCTTGGCATCAGGGTCGGCAGGGTCAAGCTCCAGCGCCGAGTTCAGGGAGTTCAAGGCCTGCCGCCAAAGTCCTGCCGCTGCTTTTGCATCGGCCTGACGTACCTCGGAACCTTTCTGGTAATAGCTGTTTCCCCGGTTGTAGTAAGCCTTTTTCTGGAGGTCTATCCTGTCACTTTTCAGGGCCCCGCTAAAGGCTGCGATGGCGTCATCATACATATTGTTCTTATAGGCGGCAGTACCGAAATTATACAATAGCTGAGGATCCTCCGGTTTCCCGACCAATTTTTTCTGATAATACTCAGAGGCCTGCAGGTAATCGCCGCGCTGGTAGGCATCTTCCCCTTCTGAAGCGTAACCATTGGAGCCCATATTTGCCATAAGAAGGAGGGCGATGCCGATACCGAGAACCTTGCCAGCCCGCGGCCATTTGAACCGGCGCAGCAGCGATTTGGCAAAAGGCAGGAGGGGCAGGGTGAGAACCACTTTTCTTTCCCCGATAAGCAGCTCGACCATCAAGAGGATGATTGCCAGGGCTAAAGGCCACTCAAATCTCTCGATCGGAACCTTGTGACGGCGCTCGGCCAGTTCTTCCTTGGGGATGAGTGCCAGCTTTTGCCGGTAAATTGTCTCAAGACCTTCGCCGGCCGGTCCCAAAGGGGTATAGAGACCGCCACTTTTTTCGGCGATTTGCGTTAGTGTTGTCGCATCGAGTCGGGAGGTGACGAAATTGCCGGCGGAGTCTTTGACAAAGCCCTGACTGCCACCGCTTTTTACGGGGATGAGTTCGCCCTGGCTGGTGCCTACACCTATGGCATAGATCGTTAATCCCTCTTTAGCTGAGGCCTCCGCCGCCTGTAACGCATCGCCCTGCAGGTTTTCACCGTCGGTCAGGATGATGAGAATCTTGTGATTTGCCGCGTTGCTGAGGGTCTGCACGGCCTTTTCGATGACCGTCGCAAGATTGGTTCCGCCCACGGGAATAAGATCGGTGTTGACGGTCGACAGGGAGTGGAGAAAGGCATCGTAATCGATGGTCAGCGGGCACATGAGGTAGGCGCTACCGGCGAACGGCAGAAGTCCAACCCGATCACCCTCCAGTTTCTCAACGAAGTCAAGAATTGCAAGCGACGCCCTCTGCAGACGATTGGGTTTGATATCTTCGGCCAGCATACTTTTCGAGGTGTCCAGGGCAAAGAGGATGTCTATCCCCTTGCGCTTTACCTCCACCCATTGGTAGCCTACCTGCGGCCTTGCGAGAGCCACAAAACAGAGAAACACGGCGACCAGAATGAGGAGCTTTTTAAGATGGCGTTTGGTGGAGGAGATGTTGCCGGTGAGGCGACCGATGAGCTGCTGGGCAACAAATTTTTCGAGGCCTGCCTGGCGTTTTTGTGCCAGGACGCGAAAGAAAAAGACCAGTCCGAGACAGACACCAAGGCCTGCGATGAGCCATGTAGGTTGTGACCAATCCATAGGGTTCCTCGGGGTTAAGGCAGTCTTTTACGGGTTGAAAAAATCTCCAGGCCGAGTAGAAGCAGAGCCGCACCTAAGAGAAAAGGAAAGAGCTCCCGATATTCTTCGAATTTTTTAATGGTCTTGATGGTTGTTTCCATGGTGTTGATCTCGTCGTAGATCTTGGCAAGCGAGGCCGTGTCGGTCGCCCGGAAATAGACTGCCCCGGTCTTTTCGGCCACCTTGGCGAGGGTGTCTTCATCGATATCAACCTTGACCCGGACAAGCCTACGTCGCCCAAAGGGATCGGTCACCGGCATTGGTGCCTCACCCCGGGTTCCGGCACCAATGGTATAGACCTTGATGCCGAGGGTTTCTGCGGCCTCGGCGGCTAGAAGGGGGGGGACACTGCCCGCGTTATTCATGCCGTCGGTCAGGAGGATAAGCAAGCGCGACTTGGATTTCAGATCGCGCAGATGATTAATGCCGCTGCCAATTGCCGAACCGATGGCGGTGCCGTCCTCGACCATGTCCAGACTTAAGGATTCCAGCCGTTTGCGCAACCAGTCGTGGTCGAGGGTCAAGGGGCTGACCAGATAAGGACGACCGGCAAAGGCCAACAGGCCAATGCGGTCACTCGGGCGCTGGTCAATGAATTCGTCAACCACCTTCTTTACCACTGTAAGGCGGTTGGCCGGTTTGCCGTCGAGGGTGAAGTCCATGGCCTCCATGGAGCCGGAAACGTCGACGGCGAGAAGAATATCTATGCCGCTTGCTTTGATCTCGGTAGTAGTATTCCCCTGCTGCGGTCTGGCGAGGGCAAGAATCAGGAGGGCAAGGACAGCCAGGCGCTGAAGGAGGAGGAGGGAACCTGGCCGAGCTTTTCTTGCCCCAGCCAGAGTCGCAGCAAGGGACGTTGAAGAAAAAAGGAGCGCCGGAGCTGCGCCGCGTCGACCGTGCACTATGGCCAGCAGGGGCAGCTGGGCGAGAAACCACAAAAGTTGCGGGTGAAGAAATCTCATGGCCGACTCCCTTGTGGTTCCATCTTGGGGCGGGTGTTGGAAATAAAAGTACGCACAGCCTCTTCCATCAGTTGCATGTGAGTCTGATCGGCAACCAGATGAGCGAATTTGGCCATATCGGCCTGCTCCAGACATGCCCGCAGTTCTGTCTGGTATTCGAGCAGGGGTGAGTTGTCTCTGTTATTCAGACTGGCGAAAAACTCCCGAGTCGTCTGCCGGGTTGAGCGGATAGTAAAAAGCAATTCGATGTAGCGGCGGAGGATCTGACTGGCCTGATCCATATACAGCAGACTTTGACCACCACTCATCAGCTTTCTTGCCTCGGCCAGTTCCATAAGCGCTCTTTCCCACGGGGGAACGGGCGGAGGAAGCGGTTTTTTGCGCCTTTTCAGGAAGAAATAGAGGAGCGCCAGAAGCAGGAGGACAAGCAGGACTATTGCCGTTTCCACCAGGTAGGGCGGGTATTCGGAAATCGGCAGCGGCCCATGTATATCGTGTAAGGCCTCGGTTTGCTTGAGTGTTTGTTGCCCAGCAGCCTTTTGCAGGGTCAGGGTGTCTTCATCTGTAGCAGCCGCAAGGACGTAGCTTGCCCCCAACAGTGGCAGAGGTTGGAGGAGGAGCATGGATGGCCTTTTCATGTCGCCCTCCCCTGTCGAGCTTTAAAAAAATTGAGCAGCGGAGGGAGGTAGGAGGCATTAGTCAGAAGGTCGAGCAGATCGATGCCGATGGAGCGAATGACTCTCTGTAATGTCTTCTGCCGCTCTGTGGCCATGGTCTTGTATTGTCGTCTGACTTCGGCGTCGGAGGTGTTCAATTCGACCTGCTGGCCGCTCTCAGCGTCTTCCAGGGTCAACCAGCCGACGTCGGGGAGTTCGAATTCCCGCGGATCGGAGACAATGACACTGATCAGGTCATGGCGCCGGTTGCTGATCTGCAGCTTTGGCCGCAGTTCCTGCAGGGCAGCGTCAAAATCCCCGGGCAGGCAGAAGTCGGAAATAAGAAAGGCCACACATTTTCTTTTGATAACCCGGTTGGTGAAATCAAGAGGTGTCCCAAGATCGGTCTTCCGGCCCTGTGCCTGGAAATAGAGGATCTCCCGGATGAGTCGGAGAATGTGGCCGCGCCCTTTTTTAGGTGGAATATACAGTTCAACAACATCGGTAAACAGCACCAGTCCTACCTTGTCATTATTGCGAACCGCCGAAAAGGCTAGTACCGAACCAATCTCTGCCATCAGTTCCCGCTTGGAGCTTTGAACCGAGCCGAAATCGCCGGAGCCGCTGATGTCGATCATCAGCATGATAGTCAATTCACGTTCTTCCGTGAATTTCTTGATGTGCGGGATACCGGTGCGGGCCGTGACATTCCAGTCGATGGACCGGATATCGTCACCGGGTACGTATTCACGGACCTCGTCAAAGTTCATGCCCCGACCTTTGAACACCGACTGGTAGCTGCCGGCCAGGCTGTCGTTGACCAGCCGTTTGGTCCGCACCTCGATCTGCCGGACCTTTTTCAGGATCTCTCTGGTGAGTTGTACATCCATAGTCGTTCCGCCGGTTCTCAGGGTACCGGGACCGTGTCGAGAATCTTTCTGATAATATCTTCGCTGCTGATACCCTCGGCTTCGGCCTCATAACTGATGCGCAGGCGATGACGCATGACGTCGAGAGCCGCCGCCTTGACATCGTCCGGGGTAACATAGCCGCGACCGGCAAGAAAGGCGAGGCAGCGTGCGACGACCTTGAGATTGATGGTCGCCCGTGGTGAAGCGCCGGTTTCAATATACTGCTGCAGTTCCAGTTGGTAATTTTGCGGCTCACGGGTGGCGTAGACTAAAGAAACGATGTAGTCCTTGATCTTGCCATCCATATAGATGCTGTTAACAACCTTTCGCGCCGCCAGGATGTCATCCGAGTGGGCGACTGGGGCTACTATTATCTCCGCATCGGTCCGTTCGAAATTGTCGAGGATGCGTCTCTCTTCAGCTCTGCTCGGATAACCGACTACCACTTTGAGCATAAAGCGGTCGACCTGGGCTTCCGGCAAGGGGTAGGTGCCTTCCTGTTCGATGGGGTTCTGGGTGGCGAGCACGAGAAACAGTTCGGGCAGGGGAAAAGTCTGGTCGCCGATGGTCACCTGTTTTTCCTGCATGGCCTCAAGGAGGGCGGACTGCACCTTGGCCGGAGCCCGGTTGATTTCATCGGCGAGAATGAGGGAGGAGAAAATCGGCCCCTGTTTCACTTCGAAACTGGTCTCCCGCGGATTATAGATCTCCGTGCCGATGATGTCGGCGGGCAGCATGTCCGGGGTGAACTGTATCCTCCGAAAGTCTGTCTGTATAGCTGCCGCAAGCGTCTTTACCGCGAGAGTCTTGGCAAGGCCAGGCAGCCCTTCAAGGAGAATGTGGCCACCGGACAGAAGGCTGATTAAAAGCCTTTCAATGAGGTGCTCCTGGCCAACGATAACCTTTCCCAGTTCGTACCTGAGCGGGGCGATCCATCCGGAGCTTTTGCTGACTGCCTCGTTGATCTTTTGTATGGAGGTATATACGTCGGTGGAAGGTTCAGTAACTTCAGAGCCGGAGGCGGCGGGCAGGTTGATGATGTGGGGCGGTTTCTCAAGCATGAATTTTCTCCAAACCTCTTGTAAAATGGATGGGGCAGCATAGCCGGAAGGCGCTCGGTTTCCGAGCTGCCAGGGCTATGGCAAACACCTCTGCAGTAATTTCAAATGGTTATGCAAGACTTTCGCAGGGGATCACGTTTCTAACATATTGCAGAATATAATCCATAAATATTACCATAGCCTTTCGCTGGCATTACAAAGCTGTAATGTTTTGAAAAGCCGCCAAGTTCTTTATATTTTCCAGGTGTTACCGGAACTGAACGGAAGATTGGGGGAATCTTCGGGTGTATGAGTGGCAGCTTTTGTGAAACTTTGTGGTCATGAGCCCATGAGGCGAGAAAATCTTGTGAAATCCAATCTTTTCCTTTCAGAAAATTGAGGAATAGGTAATTCTAGTGCTTCCATGAAAACAGATGTGTCATCTTTATTCCCTTGAGCCGGTCATTTTCATGATGGTCGACATGCTGGAAGAAAATAATGAGATTGTATCCGTTGACAACCGGTAGCCATTCCGCCAAGTGACCATGCCGCAACTCTATTTACAGGAATATGCAAAAAATCTGGCCGGTCGCAGAGTATGTATCGCCTGTCGGGAAGGTATTCTCCGCGATCATTTCAGTGAGATTGTCGTCGACATCAAATTTCTCATGCGGATGAATGTGGCCACCAGCCTGTTTCACAATCTGCCCAAGCGCTTTGCCAATCAGAAGTTATTGACCGAACTGGAGAAAAAACTTCCGACTACCAACCTCGTCCGTATAGCCCCCGAGCTCGATTTCTATGAGGCAGTCCTCAGCCACCCCGACAGCATGGACAAGCTCATCTTTCTTGAGCGCCGCTATCTCATGGACCGGCAGGGCAAAAAAATCAACGCTCTCACCACCGGGCGGGTGCTCGAATCCCTCGCCGATTTTGGCGATCTTATAGGCAATGTCAATTTCAAGGATGCGATGAAAAGGATCTGCGCCAAAATCGAAGCGGGGGCCTGCGATCGGGTGCATATTCTGCCGGCTGGCAAAGACACCATCAAACACGAACTCTTTACCGTCGAAGGTTCGGGGACGATGATTGCCAACAACTTTATCGAAGAATTCCGTCAGGTGCAAACCGATGAGGAGGTGGCCATAGTTTCTCGTATTCTGACCAGTTACAAGCGTGCCGGTTTCCTCAAGCCGCGAAGCAAGGAGTATCTGAGTCGGAACCGGGGTAGTTTTTTTGTCACCGCAATCGACGGCATCATCGTTGGATGCGTGGAACAGAAGGTTATAGATGAACAGACTGTGGAGCTTGGGGCACTGGCTATTTCCACCCGTTTTCTCAAACAGCGGGTGGGGGTGTACACGGTCAATGCTTTTATCCGAGCCATGCTGGCCCAGGGCTACCGGCGTTTTATTTCCCTCACCGGCAATCCCCGACTGCAGGCACTCTTCAGGCAATTGGATTTTGACGAGAAGAGCCCAAGCGAATACAGCCGACGGCAGAGCGAAAGCCCCGGTGTTCCGATGTTTTATAAAGCGGTGGGAGAAAATGGGGCAGCCCCATCCAAGCCATGACACGGCGGGTCGAGGGGTGAGATTGGCAGTGAAGCGACTATACTTGCACCTGCTTCAAGATTTCAAGATCGATAGTATTCATCTAATATCAGGTCTTTTAAAAGCCTTCTCCATTTTCATTTATGATTTTAACTTTACTCAATTGAGGCAGAGTCAGAAATGGCTCTGCCTTTGTGTTTTGAGATTGAGAGCATTTCAGGCTATTTCTTCTCAAGGAATTTCCGGATGGCGGTAGATTCAGGTTTAGAGGAGATGTTGACTCCCTGGGTTCGTATATACGGACATAATGTCTGACAGGTACCAACACTACCCTTTCTTCTGCTAAAATAGATAGTGACATAAAGTCACAACAACCTATTTTTACGGAGGGTCGCCATGAGAAATGATCAGAATGTCAAATACATTGGTATGGTGTCCATAAGGATTCTATTTCATTAGCTATCGCCCAAAACGGTTCTCCTGGAGAGGCTAGACTCTATGGGACCATAAAAAACAGCACAGAAGCTCTCGACAAAGTAATTCGCAAACTCGTTTCTGCTGGTGCCCAACTGCAATTTGTATACGAGGCTGGTCCTTGTGGTTTTGGCATCTTTCGCTATTTCAAGGGAAAGGGGTTTAGCTATACTGTAGCGGCCCCATCCCTGATTCCAAAAAAAAGTGGTGTCCGAATTAAAAATGATAGTCGTGACGCTATTTCTCTGGCTCGGCTGCTAAGAGCTGGTGAACTTACTGGGATTTATGTGCCAGATCTGGAGGATGAAGCCCAGGCAAACAAGGCGGCACAAGAACTATTGGCCCTTGACTTGGCAACAATTCTCTCAAGGCGTTTGACAGACCATCTTGCCAAGGGATGGCTTTCCTCAGTTCCACTTTGTCCGAGTGGGTTAAAGAAGCTCAATCCATTTTTGGGAACTCGATTATCTCACACAAGTAATGGAATTCGGGCAAAGGCTGCAGGAATCGGACAAAGACAATGGATTCAGTTGGCTTGGCCACAGATCGCACAATCCCAACAATCCTCGCGGGCAGGGAATCAACATCGCCAGTGGACAACCGGACACTGAGGCGAAGCTCCTTTTCCAAGAGTACACTGATTTTCTCAGAGGCATGTACTGGCAATGTGAAACACAGCCCGCCTTTCAGCTTTCTCAAAATTGTGCCCTTTCGCAGTTGAGCATCCGTTGATTTCTTGTGTCCATCCCCCCTTTGAATGCGAACGTTTTCTGTTCCTGCTCTGGCGGAATCATCAAGTACCCGAAGCAGGGATTGAACGACGTCATGGCCCGAGCAGAAGGTAAAAATCTTTTCGGCAAGATTGGGCAAATCAACCTGCAGTTTCATAAGATTCTCCAGGTTAAAGAGGCGGGCACGGACAAGATCTCTGGCGTAGAGAGAGAGATTCCAGGTTTCTCCTGTAAGAAATATATCGCTGCCGATGAGATCACCTGCGCCGACCGGACTTAAGTAAATCTCTTCGCCCTTCTGGTTCCTGACCAAATTGACAGTGCCATTGTCAAAGAAAAAGAGTGGTGCCTGCAGATCACCCCGCGAGACAATCATCTCGTCCGGCAGATATGTCTTGAGGCTCAAGGCGGCATGGAGGGCGGTGAATTCCTCGTTGCTCATTTCTTCGTAGAGTTTGGCCCAGATGGTGAAATGAATGGCGGAGCTGGGATCCGCCGCTTGGATGATGTCTTTCTTGCTGGGCAAATTGGATCTTTCAGCAACCGGCTGAATCTCGTCATCTTTCGACAAAATCGATGGCGGTGGTGGAGGCAGTGCCAGTTCGTCTTGCGCGGCAGGGAGGTTCCCATTGAGCAAGCTGCCAATCTCTTCCTCTGTTGCCACAGGCACTTTGAAAATATCAGAATAGGCAGAAGGGTGTTTGCCGGGTGTTTTATTGCCTGAATTATTTAGTGCCATGCTTTGTAGTGCGTCCTGAGCTGCCTGGAAAATCCTGTCTCCTTCACCGAAGCGCTGGATACGTTCGGCTTTAAGCTTTTTTATGACCTTAACTGCCTGATCCGAGTGCTTGTTCTTTATTTTCATGATGATTGTCAACACCAGTTCATCCTGGATGTGATTGGCAAATTTGCCACGTTTTTCAAGAAGGGCGCAGAGGGCGGTGTCGACATCCTTGCCGCCCATGTTTCCCAACTGAACAACCACCTGCTGTTTCAATTCGTCGTTGATACAGGGAAGCGCCTCTAACAACCGGGCGCGCATTTGTGTCCCGCCCAGTTTGGTGATGCAGTTCAGGACCTGAAGCTGCACGCGGATATCTTTATGGGAAAGATATGGTCGCACCATCTCATAAAGCTTTGGATCTTCCATGCGTGAGATAATGATGATGAGATTTCTGACCACGTACCAGGGCGGATTTTGCTTAAGGCATAAATCAAAAACTGGCAAAGCGACCCTTCCGGTTAACGGAATGAACTCAATAAGGGAAAAGCGTTTCTCCTTGTCCTTGCAATCTATCAAACACTGGACGAGAACTGCAGCGGCCTTGCTGCCGAAATGTAGGAGCAGGCATTGGGCTATATCCCTCCGGTCTTCTGCTTTATCAAGATAGACATCAACCAGGCTTTTCAAGAAGGCCTCTTCAGCCAGGCTCGAGTGAACCATGCTTATCGTTTGCCGAATGAGATTGTTTTTCTGGACAACCCCTTTCTGGATCTGGGAGAGGACGATTATCAGCTTTTCTGTCTGGTACCAGAGGCCCATTCGCAGCATTTTCTGGAGCATCTTCTGCAGTTGAAGACAGATAAATTGAAAACCAGAGAGGTAATCGGTCTCGATTTGCAACCAGCTAACCATAAGGCGTGAAATCGACACGAGAAATTCGGGGCTATGCTGTTCCTCCGATATCTTTTCAGTAAAAATGGAGAGGATGAAGACGGCCCGTTCCCGCAGTTCGTTATCGTCACAACAGGCGCATGAGCCGACCTTTTCCAGGACCTTGATGACATTCTCTTCAGGGCCTGTCTGATAGCTTGTAAAGAGATATTCTATGAGCTTTTCGACAAACTCACTATTCTTCAAGATCTCAAAGCGATTGTTTTCCAGGTCGATGACACCCCGCTGAAAGCGAAGCAGCATACGTTTTTTTTCCGTGTTGTGCGGGAGTTGGTTGGTTTGGGCGATTGTTGTATGCTGTTTTTCCCTGCTGATATCCATAAAAAATCTCCAAACACGTTAGCAAAAATTGCCAGGACCTTAAGAACCTTGAGACAGAATTGCTGTCTGAAATCAAAGAAAATTTTCCGTCTCAAGGTACTGATTCTGACTTTCTATACTTTTGCCGGAGTGAGACATCTAAAACAAGAGTTTATAGAAATGAAAATGATGTAAAAAAAGTGAGGGTGACTAACCGTATTGATATTGCTAACCCACAAGGATTGATAACTAAACAATCTACCGTCACGGAAATCACCTTAAGTGATTTCTTGATATTTCAGGAAAATCCAGTCTGGATTTTGAATCGCTGAGCGAATAATGACCCATCCACAATTTAAGCCAATTCTCATTTCCCCAATATTCTTCGATCTCAAGTTTTTCTTTAAGGAATACAATGAGATTCGTTGTGCAGAACCGGCCGGGATATTTTCTGCGGAATTCGTCGTAAATTTCCTTTTTCTGACACTGCGAGTAGAGCGATAGCTCACCCAAGATGACTTGATAGAGAATTTTTCCCATGTCTGTGAATCGTTTTAGGTTGAGGTTGATAGTTTCCCTTTTCATGCCGGTTTTCACCTGACCATAATTGACAATTTTTTCCTATAGGTAGAAATACCTATTTTTGTGCGATTTCCGAAAAGCCTCTTTCGAACGAATGCACTTGGCAATCTTAACCATTTAAGCAAACCTGCAAGCTAAGCATCAATCCTGTATTTTTATGATATCATAACCTGTAACCGACTTCTGTTTTTCTCAAATCTACAGGAGGTGCACCATGAAAGTTTCACAGGCAGTCGACTTCCATCTGCAGTATCACAAGGCCAACTCCAAAAAAAAATACCGTTAAAACCTGTGAGTTTGTCCTCTCTCGTTTTGTAGTCCAGTTTGGCAAACGTGATCTTGCCAGCATTTCCACAGTAAAGGTACTTGTTTTTCAGGATACGATATCCAACTGTCTCCCGCACAAGCTATAAACCTAACCCCTATAAACGGGATAAATACCTTCTCGAAAAGTCATTCTTGAAAAGCAAGAAATGATTTTCTATGGTGCTAATGCTTTTTTAATAGTGACCCCTAATTCTTCAAGGGAATAAGGTTTCCTGAGATATGCTTTGACTCCAGCTTTTAAAGCCCCTTTCACACGGTTGGTTTCTGAATATCCACTTGTGATGATGGCCTTTTGATGTGGTTTGAAATCCAGAATCCTTTTATACGTCTCCAGACCATCAATCCCAGGGGCCATTATCATGTCCAGGACTAACAGGTCAACCGAGTTCTCTTTCAGGTAATCAACTGCTTCTTCTCCACTGGATGCAGATTTTACTATGTAATTAAGGTTTGTCAGCAACTCCATCGCTATTTCTCTTTGACTACTCATGTCATCAACAATCAATATTGACTGACCATTTCCAATATAATCTCTTACTGTTGAAGGGTGATTGACTTCAGACATCTCCTGTTTTGTGACCGGGAAATACAAAGTGAAGGTGGTGCCCTTACCCTCAAGGGACTCAATTTTGATATAGCCGTTGTGATCCTGCACGGTTCCCCAAACAACAGCCAAACCAAGCCCCGTACCACTTCTTCCCATTTTTTTATTGGTGAAAAATGGTTCGAATATTCGATCGAGGTTATTTGGGGGTATCCCAACACCGGTGTCTGAGATGGTTAATACCGCGTAATCTCCTGCCATGAGATTATTATTATCCGAAGTGGTTTCGCTGATAGTTCTATTTTCGGTGCGTATTGTGATCGTACCATTTTCAGCGATTGCTTCGGCACCATTTGCCACCAGATTCATAATTGCTTTGGTGAGATGAAAAGGTGAGCCCTCAATGTTTTGTAGATCTGCAGCTAAATCAAGGTTGACATTGATAGCCGACCGGGAGGACATCAGTTTTTTATGTTCCGGTGTCAAGAGATATTCGGAAATGAGGGTATTAAGATTTGCAGCATCCTTAACTGCCACCCCCCTTCTTGCTAATGTGAGGAGATCCTGTACAATGGCAGCGGCTTTTTTACCCGAGGCCTGAATAGTTAAAATTGCTTTCCTGTAGGGACTGTCAGGCGGCATACTCAAAAGCAGTAAATCCGGATAGCTGACGATGCCGGTCAGGATGTTGTTGAGATCATGGGCAACTCCGCCTGCAAGAGCACCGATTGCCTCCATTTTGTGGGATTGTCGGAGCTTCTCTTCAAGAATTTTACGCTGGGTGACGTCCCTTCCAACAGCCTGTATCTCAACCAGCTGGCCGCCATTATTAAATATGCCGCGGAAAGTCCAAATTCCTCTATATTCTTTTCCAGCCTGCCTGAGTCCAATGTGTTCATATGTGTAAACAGGAGTGTCGGGTGTAAGTTTGTCAAGAATTTCAAGGAAACTGTGTGATCCGGTATTTGGCAGTAACTGCGTGAAGAGTCCGCCAACTATTTCTTCATTCGTCTTCCCCATAAAGCGACATATAGCCCGGTTGGCAAAAGTAATCTGTCCATCAATACCGAACCTGCAGATAAACTCAGTTTGGTCCTCAACTATTCCCTTGTATCTTTCTGCACTTCTGATCAGTTCATTTTCCACACATTTATTGGCGGTGATATCCAGCGCGGTAAACGTCACTCCCTGGGACAAATCTCCTATTTTTACGGGGGTTGAACTGAGTAATACGTCAATTATTGTTTTATCCTTCCTTTGCCAATGGGTCTCAACCGTCCCTGTGTCTTTCTCTGCTATTTGGCGATATTTTTCAGTCCCGACAAATTCAAATTCTTCAGTAGAAGGGTACAGTATCCTGGCGTTTTGATTAATTAATTCCTCGTGAGCGTAGCCTGTAATATGACAGAGTTTATCATTAGCCTGAACGATCACTCTATTGACAACCAAACCTATACCGGTTGGCGCAACACGAAAGATACTATCTAAAGTGGATTTTTGAGATTGCAACGCTTTCTCAACTCTTTTTCTCTCGACAATCTCTTTCTTGAGACTGCGATTCCAGGCATAGAACACCAGTAGGCCCGTGGCAAATAAACCGGAAAGGCACAAAATCCACAAAACGACCTCTTTCGCCGTAATTCCGTACTCATATCGAACAGTCAGCCATTTATTTCGTATTTCAGAACGCTGTTGATGGGAGATGGATGCAAGGGCTTTATTAATGAGGGGTACCAGTTCCGGCCAGTCATTGCGAACAGCGATAAAGAGATCATAATTACCATAGGTGGTCGGACCTGCAATTTTGAGGTTGGTCAATCCTTTTTGCTGGATGAGATGCCCTGCCGCAGCAATATTCTCTATATGCGCATCAGCTTCTCCAAGAGAGACGGCCATGAGGGCCTCCTCGGGGGTCTTGACGAAGAGCGGATCAATATCTATGCCGTCCCTTTTAAGCCACTCATAGACTGATACCTTGTCAACAATTGCAACCTTATGACCATGCAAATCATCCAACCCACCAATGAAGGGTGCTGTTGTTCTTGTAATGATGACTAAGGGAAAAGACAGGTATGGATCTGAAAATAAAAGATATTTATCGCGTTCTTCTGTCCTCGCGGCACATGTTATCAAATCGATCGATTTGCCCTTTGCCATTTTGAGCACGTCTGGCCAAAGTAGATTGTCTTGTATTTCCATCTTCAGATGAAGCTTGTTAAAAACAAGACGGATATAATCTGCTGCCATTCCGCTCAACATACCGTCGGCGCTGTAATAGTTAAATGGAGGAAAGGCCTTTGGACCAGCAATTTTAATAAGAGGATGTTGCGCAAGCCATTGGGTTTCCTCTAGGGAAAGGTTCAGAGGAGACTCGTTGCTCAGGACATTTTGCGATTTTTCTTTGATTTCGAGGGGCTGCTGTTGTTGAGCGCAGCAATTCTCTCCAGAGAGGATGAGGGTAATGAGGATGATCCCCAGATGGGAGAAGATAAATTTCACATGATTCACCGATGCAATAAGCATAAATGTTTTTCCTCCACCCTCAGCAGGGACAAGCTCACTGTATCTTAGGTTACCTTGTAGAAAATTGTCAACCTTAGTCCTCCTTTTCTTTTTTTTTGGGGGGTGGTCGTATAACTGCATCTGAAGATTTCGATTTTTCAGCAAAAACAAGGGTACTTGGATGGGACTGAAACACTCTAACGCGGGTGATAGGTGCGGTGATAAGCCATTGCTTTCTTCGGGCTTCCTGAAAAATGCCCTTTCCTGCAAAAATATTGTATTAATCACCCAAATTTGGCAACAGTATTTCGCAACAGACGATTTTCATGCCTGCACATCGATAAAAGTCTCCTCATATTCAGGCCAGCCATCATCTAAAGGTTAAACGACTACGTCAGAACCAATAAAATCGGTTTGAACGATCGAATTTTCCCCATCTCATATGTTGCTGCCTGGTCCATGGTAAAAAAGGCGGGGAACATGGTTGAAATCGAACTTCGTCCATATGATCTGAGACGACACGCAGCGACTTATGCCTCGAGATCCGGCACCCCAATTGAAATTGTCAGTAAGGTCATTTTGCGACACGCAGATTTGTCCTCGCCCTTAAAGGCAGTAGTTATATTCAATTCTAAGTTATTGAGAATATAATGAGATATGGTTTGGCAATCTCAAGTGGGCGAGGTCCGGAATTATTTTGCGTCGGGAATATAAATCCCCTTTAGTTTTCGAGCTGTCGCCTGTAAACTCGTCGAAAGCTTGCTGAGTTACCTTTATTCTAAAATCTGCTCACCTTCCAACCATTCTTGCCTTCTACTAAAAACAGCATTCCCTCGAAAAAGAGTTTTCCATTTTTCATGAATTCTACTGCAACAACAGTATTCTTCCGATGGTGACGATAGGTGAGTTGAGGCTCTGAGGCCAGATCTATCGTGGTCACTCCGGCCAACCGGTTGTGGAAATTGACAAAATTATCCTGTATCTGATTCTCTGACGATCGCAGGAGTTCATCTGTCAGAAGAGTTTTGAATTTGTCGAATTCGTTGGTCTGGATGTAATTAAATGCCGTCAATGCTACCTGGACCTGCGGCAATTCCAACATGGCACGTTTTTCCTGGTCCGGGAGTTCTTTTTTCTTTTTCTCTGTATGCCTATATGTTTCGGCCACAGGGCATTCTTGCTCTTCTTGTTTGGTGCGGGCCTGTTCTTCACGCAGGGAACTATATTGTTCTTTGGTCATGGTTGTTTCAGGGAGCCAGATTGTATCTGCTGAATATTTTCCGGTATATCCCGATACTTTGCGATGGAACAAAAATTGTATATTTTCAGCCAGATCGAGAAAATATTCTCCCTCGCAGTGGTAGCCGGCTTCAGTGCAACTGCATCGTGGCGTGAGGCCATGGTTTATACTTGGCAGCCTGTAATAAAATTTCGGGATTCCGTTTTGCAATTCGCCTCGAATCTCACTCAACGATTTAAAGCTCGCCAGCAACACTGCTTTAACCTGGCCTTTGCCGGGTCCCTGAATGATCCATTTAATCGGATCATATGAGTTGAGAATCAGAAACAGCGGCTTGCCCATATCATTGACATTGACTGTGACAGTACTGTCCTGGGATGAGCTCTCGTATAGTCCCGCATAGAGTGTTTGGGTATCTTCAGGCAGGACAGTATGAAGCTGCTCTCTGATGTTTTCATAGGTGAGTATCTGCTGGTGTTCCTTTATCGACAGGAAAACTCCGGTTGTATGCCAATTATTAATGTGTTCAAGTTCAATCAAATGATCTCCCGACTCCATGTCAATAATCTTATTGGGGTCACCTCCACCGTTATAAATCATTACGTTATCGAGATAGATTCTGCTTGTTGCGTTGCTCTGGCTGAGTGTTAAACGGACTTTTCTGGGCTGCGAATAATGGAGTTTGCCAACCCAGTACGCAGCAAAACTTTGGGCAGGTATGCCCTCATATTTGTCACCGAACTGGATCCCGACGTCGCTTACCGTCTCGGTGATGATTGATGATGTAGGGCGATTAATATCAAAATAAAAAGCTTTGAACTTATCGACCGGCACTTCTCCGGATGGATTCAGTCTATTTCCCCAGGATGCGGGCTGTCCTTTCTCCTTTGTAGAATCAATTAATTTGCCCTGCTGGTTTTTGCTCTGTGGGCCTGGTTCAAACACTCTGTCCAACGCCTCGTACTGTAGATTTTTAATGTCAAAATCCGTTGTTTGCATGGTGAGACCAATCTCCTGATACCGATCTTCATTGAGTTGGAGTTCCGGGAGTTGAGCCCGTGAAAGAGTATAGGCGCCTGCAAAGCCCATGGGTTTGCGGCCGGCAATGGCCTGGATTTGCAGCGCAGTATTTTTAAAGGTGTTCCTAAAATCAATAGGCCTGGATGGTATGAATTCGGTCGAAACCGGCAGCCTGCCAAAGTGATAGATTGCCGTACCCCCGGAAATATTAATGATATTTGTCACTCCAGATTCCGATGAGAGTACCACTGCCCGAAGATTTTTATCGGCCGTATTCTGAAAATCCCATACAACGGATCTTCCGGAACTGAGGAAAACGACGGTTGGTTTTTTCAGGGCTGCTAGGTCTATAGGGATGGCATTGTCAATGTTTCCGCTTTTCTGTGCACCACAATACATAACATCAAAATCGCCGATTTTGGCTAACTCCCGGCCGAGAGCATTGGTGTCCAGCGTTTCGTACTTGTCTGTGAGAAGAGCCTGGTAACCTGTAGATCTTGATCGGCTGGTAAACTGAAGCTCAATCTTGTGCTGCCCCTTGGTCAAGTTAACAGACAGGACATGCGAACTGTTCAGCCCCTGCCAAATTTTTTTATTATCAATAAAGACAGCAGATTCGGCACTCGACTGAGCGATTGATAATATTTTTTCAGTATCTTCATCGGCGGTAAAGGTACCCACCCAGTAACCATTGACATCGGCAGCGGCGATATCGTGGAATTTTTCATCGACTGTATTGACCGCAGGATAGGTAACTGTTTCAGAATATTTAATTTGGCCGGGTCGGCGATTGTCGCAGTAATAAGCTCTAAATGCGTTTGTCGGGATGTCGGTATTATTGATGTGGAGGTAGTTTGCCCAGCTTTCTGGATGGCTCTTATCAGTTGAGGTTTGTGGGCCGTGGGTTGTCTGCTGTCCTTCTACCGCAGCTGTGGGCTCAAACACTTTCTGCATTTGCATTTCCCGAAGTTCGACCGGAGGGACTCCCTGTGTAGCAAGAGACAGACCAATTTCATTGTAGTGCTTTTCGTCGAGAATCAGGTCTGGAAGGTGTATTCGCGGTAAAGAATATTTGCCACTGAAACTAATCGGTTTTCTGCTGGTAATTGATTGAATTTGAAGAGCAATGTTTTTGAAGGTCTGTCCCCTGCTGGTGCCGCTCTGGGGAATAAAGTCGGTGACGTAGGGTATCTCTCCATAATACACGGGTATCTGTGATGGAAGATTTTTGGCTATTGAGCCGAAATGTTTGGAGGAGAGAACTACTGCCTTAAGATTTTCGGTGTTATGGGTGTCAAAGTCCCAGATGATCGGCTCATAAGAACTCAGGAAGAGCACCAGCGGTTTTGCATGCTGTTTAATATTCACTCCTATTGTTTTATCTGGCAGAGTGCCCTCGTAGGCTCCGCAATACATGGAGTCGTAGTCTCCGATGCCCGCGAGTTTGTCGGTAAGTGACTTATCGTTGAACGGCTTGCCTGCATCTGAAAATGTCAGCAGAAAACCTACTGAAAAATAGTCACTTTCAAAACGCACCTCAATTTTGGATTTTCCGGCCGGGAAAAGATAGTTGAGTGAATGAGAATAGCGATTTCCACCAGTCCAAATCTTCACTCCGTTGATGAAGAGAGTTGTTTTGCCTCTTGATTCGAATATATTGATGCTCTTCCGGGTTTCTTTCGGAAAATCGAGATTACCCACCCAGTATGCGGACAGTTTTTCTGCCGGAATATCGTGGAAATCCTTAGATACATAGCTGAGGGCTGGTATGTCCACACATTCTGAATAAACTACCTCATTACCTCTACTTCTATCGTAATAGAATGCCTGGAAATTTTTGATGATACCTGGTTTTTTTTCGCCAATCTCCGGCCTGACGGCTGTCACAGTTCCGGCCTGCCGGCTGACCAGATTACCTGTTGCCTCGGGATACTGACGTTTATTTTTCTCTACTTCCGTGGTTTGTATTTTGTGCATGCATGGATAGTCCTGAAAGGTTTTATTACCATCTTCGTTGACGCAGATATAAATATTTCCAAAGCAGGTGCTGGCGACAAAAAGAAAGAGCACGGGGAGCAAGCAACGAAGACTTTTCCCAGCGAGGTCAGAGCTTGGTCTTTTTTGGGTGGAACCAGGTAACATGATTTTTTCCTTTGCCGGTTTTGAATTGAAGGCCAGCCATGCTTACATGAGAGGCTGCCTTGCCCGATGGTTGGCAGGATCAATTGTGAATTGTAACGGAATTGGAGAATGCATAGTAATCAATATATTTTAAAGATGACTGGGAATAAGCAATTTTGTGCGGGAGGGAGAAGAAAAATGATAGGGCATCACTTTATAATTCTCCCCGAACTTCTACATAAGATTGTCCAAAAACCCAACTAATCTTTAAGGTGTAATTTTTGCAGCGATATCTTACATTTTTCTTACATTGACAGTTATGGCGCATGTAAATTCAATAGTGTTTATCAATTTAAAATGAGAACATCTGATAGAGCAAGAATGTTAAATGGCAATGTTTTTGTTACGTATAACTCCTGAGCTGTTTTAGCTTGATCATTGTCAATAAAATAGCTCTAAAAAGGCCATTCTTGGACTTTTGAGAATTCAATATTATTTACTAAAATCTGGCCCCCCTCAATTCAATATCCCCGAATTTATCACGCACCTTAGTGATCTTGATACCCTGCGGCCACTTGACTTGTGCTTTCTTGATAATTTTGTCGACCTTGTTGCTGATGGCGATGATATTGTTGCAGGAGCGCTTCTTCACCGACAGATTGACGGCATCCTGGCCATTAAGTCGGGACATTCTGGTTTCTTCCTTGAAGCCGTCAATGACCTCCGCAACATTCTTCGGGTAGACCGGTTCGCCTTTGTTGGGTGCCGATGACCAGGGTTTTTTCTGACAGGTTCTGGAACGGTTGGCTTATAGTTTTTTGTGAGTTTATTGATATCTGTCTGAATTGCTTTCACTTTGCGGTAATAACTAGCACATGCAGACCTATAGGTATGCATGGTTTCAATAGGAATTATCTGCAAAAGCCATTGCAGGTTGACCCTTTTCATCTGGTTTGGTAATTATCCCGTTTTTTTATTTTTCAACAATGGTAACAGCAAAACCACTGACCCCAAACCGCCGATACCGGAGATGATAAAGGCCCAGTGCAGGGTTCCGGTGATGTCGGCTGTCCAGCCAGCAACGACAGGGGAGATGGTCAGGCCGATGCCAAGATAGACCGTCCAGAGGCCGATAATGGTGCCAGAGGATTCTTTGGAAAAGAAATCCGCAGCACAGGCAGCGTACATTGACCAGCAGGCGCCGTAACCAATACCGAAGATGAAAGTAAGCACGAATAGAATCCAGCCGTGGCTGAAAGCAATTCCCAGGCAACCGATCATGATCAGGATGGAACAGAGAGCCATGATTCTGATTCGTCCGATTTTGTCCGAAAACGGCCCCAACGTTAGTTTGCCAATCAATCCAGCAGCTCCGATAAGGGTTATCAAGCGAGTGGCGGTTTCATAGGAGAATCCCAATTCCTGAACCGCATACGTACTGAGGAAAGTGAAAGGGATCTGAATAGAAACACCAACTAACAGATAGGCTAGTCCGATCATCCAGAAACTGCGGTTAGAAAGCAGTTGGCGATAGGTAACGCCAGTGTGTTTTCCCCAACCTTCTTTTTGAATTGTGGCTGTTGCTGAAGAAGTTGGACGATCACGAATCAAGATATAATTCACCGCGCCCAGGCACATCCCGAAAATCCCTAGAACCTGCCAGCCGAAACGCCAACCAGATTCAGCTATCAGCATCGGTATGACAGCTCCGGCGGTCATTACGCCGATAGTACTGCCCACATCAACCAGTGAAAGACTCAATCCCCGTTTCTTGTCGCTTGTCCATCTCTGGCTCAACGCCATTATCGGTGCCCAACAGGCCGCACAGCCAATTCCGGTGATGGCAAAAAAGAGACAGGCTTGCCAGAGGCCCGTAGGAAACTGCATCAGAAAAGCGCCCGCGCCCATGAGGGTGACAAAGATAGAGATAATCAACCGCATGTCATATTTATCAGACAGCGATCCCATTATCGGTGAAAAAATCATGTAAGCAATGAAATAAGAGGAATAAATAACACCGGCTTGAGCTTTGGTAATATCAAGTGCCGGCAACATCCCAGGTAACAAGGTTCCATAGCTGTAACGGATGGAATAGTGGGTCAAAACCGTGAAAAAACAGGCAATAAAGACCGCCAAGGCGCGTTTGCTCATATTAATTCGTGGAAATAGTAAGATCTGCGGAGGAGAGTACGTTTTTAATAAAGCTGGATTGGGTGAGGTGATAATTAGTCGCTTTTTTCGGGAATATTAAATAAGTCCCTTCCCGCGAAGAGCCATCCGATCCAATGCATCAAAACTACCTTTTTCCAAAAGCTTTCACAATTATTTTTACGTTAATACCAATAACTGGTATTGGACCACGGCCGACAAGACATTTTTTCAGAAAAAATCAAAATTCATCTCCACATTTATACGACTTTTATATAATGGGGATCATGGCAGGAGGCGAATCTTTTTCGGCATGCAGGGTGGTAGATGTACTGAGAATAAGGGATGCGACATGAATTGCCTAGGGATCTCTTCTGTGGATTTTGACTAAATCCGTGTTACAGCAGGGATCGATTTGCTATGGCAAGCCTCTTTTTCAAGGTACACCTCAAAGGTTAACCTTAGTTACTGATTATACGTAACAAATCGCTCTCGGCCCATAGTCAAGATAATTTCAAAACACCATAACTAAAAAACAGATAACGGATTGAAGATGTTATTTAATTAATGGTTTCACTTCTTTGAGAGGGGATACGCAATCAATAATATCAAACAGATAATTCTGTGCTACCGATCTGGAAATAAGAAGGAATACAAGCAAGACGCCCCAGGATAAAAAAATAAATTGGCAAAATCCGCAACTCATGTTAACAAGTGTTAACATGAATGATACAAAAGAAAACATCCTCTCTGCTGCATGCGATATTTACCTTTTCGAAGGCTACAAGGGCATGAGCATGCGCAAGGTCGCCGAGAGGGCGGGGATCTCGCCGACGGCCATTTATCGGCACTATGAAAACAAGGAGGCTCTGCATCATCAGGTACTGCGCGAGGGTTTTCGGACCTTCGATTCTTATCTGCAACCGGCTCTGGCTGGACAAACAGCACTCGACCGGCTGAATCTAGCTGCCGAACGGTTTTTTTCTTTTGCCACGGAGCAGAACAAATATTACGAGATCCTCTTTCTGACCATGGATCATACGATCGAACATAAGGTGAAAGGGGCACTGGTAAAGGATGCCACGGTTAGTCAAAGGTTTATGGTGGAACGGGTGCGCGACTGCATGCAGGATGGAAGTCTGAAGGTGGATGACCCGGAAGAGGTGGCCACCCTGCTGCTCGCAACTTGTAACGGCTTTTTCGGGATGTATGTCTCGAAGAAGGCGACGGATTCACAGCTCGTGATGAGGGCAAAATATGACCGGATGTACCGGCGACTGATGAACGGATTACAAACTGAGGTCACCGCTTAAATAATGAGAGGCTGCTCCAAGGATCCGCAGGGTGGGGTGTTGTGGCCCAACAGTTAACAGACGTTAACCTGGCGGCAGATTGGTCGCAAAACATGGTAACGCCTAATGAGGAGGAAAATATGAGTTTATTTGTCGGTGCAACTAATACTGAAAATCAACAAGGGGCAGAGAACAAGATGGTAAAGGCAACCAGGCAACTGCTCCTCAATCCGAAGACTGCAACCTATCCCGATCTCGATGAAAATTCTCGAGCACTGGTCAGAAAAACCATCGAATTTTTTGAACAAAAGGGGAAAACGAAACTTAAGGAAGATGACCATGAGCGGGTGTGGTATGCGGATTTTCTCGAATTCTCAAAAAAAGAGAAGCTCTTTGCAACCTTCCTCACTACAAAAGGGTATGGCGCCGACGGATGTCGCTGGGATACCTCCCGGAACTGTGCGATCAATGAGGTTCTTGGATTTTATGGTCTGAGTTACTGGTATACCTGGCAGGTGTCGATTCTTGGTCTTGGCCCTATCTGGATGAGCGGCAATGAAACTGTGAAACAAAGGACCGGTGAGTTGCTTCGGGACGGAGAAATATTCGCCTTTGGTCTATCAGAGAAGGAACACGGGGCGGACATCTACGCCAGCGATATGGATCTGGTGCGCCAGGCAGATGGCAGCTATCTGGCCAACGGCGGCAAATACTATATCGGCAATGCCAACAAGGCTGCCCTGGTAGCCACCTTCGGAAAATTTGCCGATTCCGGCGACTATGTTTTTTTCGTGGCAAATTCACAGCATGAGAAGTACGAGCTGGTGAAAAATGTCATCAATTCGCAAAACTATGTAGCTGAATACCGGTTGAAAGATTATCCGATCCGGGATGAAGACATTCTGGCCCGCGGTCGCGATGCCTGGGACATGGCGCTCAATACCGTCAATGTCGGTAAGTTCAACCTGGGATGGGCCTCCATCGGTATTTGCACCCATGCCTATTATGAGGCGATAAATCATGCCTCGCATCGCCGCCTTTTTGACCATTATGTAACTGATTTTGTTCATGTCCAGCAGCTGTTCACCGATGCTTACGCCCGTCTCGCGGCGATGAAGCTTTTTGCCATGCGGGCGGTCGATTACATGCGGGCTGCCGGAACGGAGGACCGCCGCTATCTTCTCTTTACGCCGATGGTGAAAATGAAGGTGACGACTCAGGGTGAAGAGGTAATCAACGCCTTGTGGGATGTCATCGCCGCCAAGGGTTTTGAAAAAGATATGTATTTCGAAATGGCGGCCAGGGACATTCGGGCCCTGCCGAAGCTCGAAGGGACGGTCCATGTCAACATGGCCCTGATCATCAAGTTCATGGCCAACTATTTCTTTAAACCGGGCAGGTATGACGATACGCCACGGATGACAGTGCCGGTAAACGACGATTTCCTCTTTAAACAGGGGGCTACCAAGGGGCTCGGGAAGACACGTTTTCACGATTATCGGCGAATCTACCGGGAGGTAAGCCTGCCCAATGTCAAGGTCTTTAAGAAGCAGATCCGCCTTTTGAAACTGTTGCTGGTGATTGGCAGGCCGAGCAAAGAACAGATCAAGGATTTCGATTTCCTTCTTAACCTGGGCGAACTTTTCACCCTGGTAGTTTACGGCCAACTGATCCTCGAGAATGCGAAACTCCTGGGTATTGATGATGCTGTAATTGACCAGATCTTCGATATTATGATCCGTGATTTTTCCAAATACGCGATGCAGCTGTATACCAAAGGATCGACAACCTTTATTCAGGCAAAGATCTGCAGGCGAATGGTCAAACGGCCGGTAGTCGATAAAAAGAGATTTGCTTATGTCTATGAAACATATGTTGCTCTCATGAAAGATAGCTATGAGATGAATCCCTGAATTGAAAACATATAAAGTATGGCCGTGTTGTGCAACTTTCGCCACTTTTTATTGAAAAAACGGCTAATCGTGGTAGGTACGGACGATGATGGGAAAATAGCCCGGGCAGGTGGATCCGGGCTTCAAAGAAGCGCTTGTCACGTTCTACGCGGAGATATTGTGGAAGATCAGAAAATCACCAAGATACTCGTTTCCGAGGAAGAGGTGCGCGAGATGGTGGCGCGCCTTGGAGCCGACATTACCGCCCACTACCAGGGGATTCAAAAGGAACTGATGGTCATCGGCCTTTTGCGGGGTTCCTTTATTTTTATGGCTGATCTGGTTCGGCAAATCAAAATACCCCTGGTGGTCGACTTCATGACCGTTTCAAGCTACGGCGATGGTACTATAAGTAGTGGAGATGTCAAGGTTGTCATGGATCTTGACTCTTCCATCGAGGGCCGGGATGTCCTGCTTGTTGAGGATATCGTTGATACCGGTCGAACCTTCAGCAAGGTGATTAGGATGATGCGCAACCGAAACCCCCGCTCCTTAAAAACCTGCACTTTTTTAAACAAGCCGGGAGCACGACTGGTTGATATCCAGATTGATTTCTGCGGGGTTGATATTGCCAACGAATTTGCTGTTGGTTACGGTCTTGATTATGCCCAAGGCTATCGGAATCTCCCTTATGTGGGAGTCCTGAAACCGGATTGACCGGCAAATTAACCAAACAGTTGGATCAGCACCGTGCTTAGCCATGGGAGATAGGTGATGATCGCCAGGGTGATGAACAACAGTCCGAGAAAGGGCAGGGTTGCGTAGCAAAGTTCCCCTATTGGTTTTTCAAAGCGGTAGGAGGCGAGAAAGAGATTTAAGCCCACCGGCGGGGTGCAGTAACCGATCTGCAGGTTGGTGAGAAAGATGATCCCCAGGTGAATGGGATCAACACCATAGGCTTCGGCGATCGGGAGAATGATGGGGACGATAAGGACCAGGGCGGAGAAAATATCGAGCATCGCCCCGACGATGAGCAGGAAGACGTTGAGCAGGAGAAGGAAGGTGTATTTGTTGTCGATGAAGCTTCGGATAAATTCAAAGAGTCTGGTCGGCACCTGTTGGTCGATGAGATAGTTGGTAGAGGCCATGGATGTGGCGATGATGACCAGTATCCCGCCGAACAGGACCATGGATTTGCTCATCACTGCCGGCAACCGTCTGAGCGGTATGTCTCTGTGAATTACCACTTCCACCACCAGGACATAGAGGGCAGTGACAGCCGCTGCCTCGCTGGGAACAAAAAGACCTCCATAAATACCACCGAGCAGGATGACCGGCAAGGGCAGTTCCCAGGCGATGACTCGTAAGCCCTGGAGGATCTCTCGAGTACTGTAGGCAGGTCTTGCCCGGCGGACCGGGCTTTTTACAACCGCATAGCCGATGAGCAGCAGGAGCATGAGGAGTCCCGGGAGGATTCCGGCGAGAAAAAGGTGGTCAATCCGGGCTTCGGCAATGACTCCGAAGAGGATAAGCGGCAGGCTGGGGGGAAAGAGCAGGCCTAGGCTGCCGGATGAGGTGATGAGGCCCATGGAGAAGCGCTCTTGGTATCCATCTTTGAGGAGCGTCGGCAGCAGCAGGCCGCCAAGGGCAAAGATAGTTACTCCGGAAGCTCCGGTAAAGGCGGTGAAGACGGCGCAGACGAGGAGGGTGACAACCGCCAGTCCGCCAGGCAGCCAGCCGAGAAAGATCCGTGAGAAATGGAGCATACGGCCGGGGGCCTTACTTTCCGACAGGAGAATGCCGACAAAGATAAAGAGTGGCAAGGATACCATCAGCGGGGTGTCGGCAAGGCGCGCCATTTCGATAATCACCACAGAAATGTCTATTTCCGCAGAATAAAAAGACAGCAGGGCCAGCGCACCAATAACCAGGAAGAGCGGAGACCGCAGCAGGGCGAGGGCCAGGATGAATATCTTCAGGGCGCTCATCTTTGCTTGTCGCTCAAAGGTTGGTTTTTATACACCAATGCTTTTATCTGCATAATAAACAGCAGGAAAGATTTACAGGTGATAAGACCGAAGGACAGAGGGAATATTCCGTTCCAGAACCACAGCGGCAGGGAAAGTGGGCCATCGCCACCGGCCTCAATTTCCCCGGCAAGAAAGAGCCAGCCGGCCCAGGTCAATCCAGCCGCGGCAAAGGTGCTGAACAGTTGGGTGAGAAGCGACAGCCATGGATCGATTGCCGGGGGAATCCTGCCGGCGAAGATGTCCAGGGCTATGTGCCTGCCCTGGGAGGTGGCGGTCACTGCACCAAGGAGCCCGCACCATATGACCAGATAGCGGAGGAACGGATCGATCCACAGTAAGCCGCCGGAAAAGACGGTACGAAGGAAGATCTGCAGGCAGGCGAGGATGATCATTACCGCCAGCAGCAGGCAGAGCAGTTTCTCTTCAACAGCATCAAGGGTGGCCAGTACTTTGTTGGTCGGGTATAAATTGGCAGGGTCAGTCAATTGGTTTTCCCCCGGTAGGCTTGTTGCGGTATTGACTGAGCAGCTCCATTGTTTGATCGTGTATGGCCTTTGAAAGGGAATCAGGAATTAACTGGTTGACCGTTTGTTCACTTTTCTCATGCAACACCTGCGTTGTTTTTTTGTCAATTTTTTGAAACTCGGTGCCGCGGTCAACCATCACCTGGCGCGATTCACTATTGCTTTCTCGGGTTTTGTTGAGGAGGATCGGAAAGTGGATTGCTGCCGCCGCGTGTATTGTCTGTTGATGGGCCTCGGGAAGGGTATCGAATTTTTTGCCGTCGAGGGCAAAGACCCCATAGGCATATCCGTACGGCACATCGATGACGTACTTTGCCTTAGTAAACCATTGCAGGACAATTGAGCCGTAAAGGGAATTATAAACCGTCTCAATCAGGCCGCTTTGCAGAGATGACAGAACGTCAGGGATTGACAGTTGGACGGGAGTGATCTCCAAGGCCATCAGGTAATTCTCGGAAATCGGGTCACCGGCAGGGCTCCAGTTCTTAGACTGCTGCAACTGCTCGATGGTATTGATGGGCTGAGTCGACATGGCGTAAATAAAGCCCACCTCAGTAAGAGCGATAAACTCCAGATCTTTTTCCCGGAAACGCTCCTTGAAGGTGGGGAGCAGGCCTTCTTTGACAAAATCAACTTCTTCGTAGGTTTCAAAGAGAGAGGGGATGGCCATAACCCTGAAGTCCGGGACAACTGTGGCAATTCCGGTCATGGTGAAGCCGCCGCCATGGAGTTGACCGACCCGCATCTTGCGGAACATTGCCTGATCGTCACCCATAACGCCTCCCGGATAAACCCTGAAACCTACTTCCCCACCGGTTTTCTCGTTAACTTCTTTAGCAAAATTCTCGAATTGCTCTACCCAGACCGAACCGGCCGGGGCAAGACTGGCAATTTTAAAGAGATGTTTGGGGGCAGCCTGAAGCCATTGGCAGTTGACGATGAGGCAAAAGATGGTGCAGAGGCTAAGGATCGCTACTCTTTGCATGGGGTCTCCGGGAAAGGCGAACTCATTGAAATGGTGATTGGTTTAGTCTTCGAAATAGTTCTCTTTCAGTAACCTCTTGGCGCGATTAACGGCTATCTGGTTGCTGAGGCCGAATTCCGGCGCGCTCTCCAGGGGGAAGGCCAGAACCTCCTGAAGCAGGCGATCGTGCAGGTCACGGTCCATGGTCATCCTGGCAAGAGTTGCGGCAAAGGTGGTATGGGTTAGGAGAAAACGTCGCTTGGAGATGGCGAGAGCCTTGTTAAAATGGCTTGCGCTGAGATCTGGTCTGCCACCGAGCATCTCCGGTTTTGCGGCATGGTAGGCGCCGAAAAAGAGATGAACGCTGCCGCCTTGGAAAGACTCGTCGAGCACCAGGAGTCTGGCCATGATTTTTTCGATCAGAACGATATCGGCGATCGCTTTCGGGGAGCCTTTTTGTCTTAGAATCCATGTCAACCAGCCGGAGGCTCCCCAAAATGCTTTGGGAACATCACCGGCGGTGAGTTCGGCAAGATTTTTGTCAAAATTGATATCGGCCCTTTTGCTGTCAAGAGGCAACAAGGTCCGAAGCAGATTTGTGCCGTAAAAGCGGGCCTTGGTGGCAATGGCATCGATTCGTTGGTCGGTGCCACCGCATTCTTCAAGGGCGGTGGCATAAGCACTGTAGGATTGTGTTGCGGTCAGCAGCAGGTCCTGGTTTTCCGGAGAAGAGACGAGCATGCTGTCGAGCATTAGCAGATAAGCCGGGGCACCTTCGCAAACCAGCTCAATGTCCTGCTGCTGCTGGAGGTTGCCGACGGCTGGCTTGATTACCGTGCTTGTGATGAGGCTTGCGCAGGAGGACAAACCGCAGCAGAGACATAAAAGCCAGACAATGGGCGTGAGTGACGGAAATCGTCTAACAGGCATACGTATCTCCCAATGGAAGGGCTGGATTTTTAAAAAATGCCCCGGGGGTGTTACATCATTCCGATGAGTACCTTAGATTTTTTTTATGTGCTCTTTGTGCGAGAAATCATTTCGTGTCGGTACTTATAGGGGTAAGTGCTCGGATAAGATTGTAATTGCCAATAGGCAGTTTGGCAATCAGAACTTTTCCGTGCAACGATCCTAAAGATCATTGCTATTTGCTTAAGCGAGGGCTGTTTTTTGTATAGGCCAGGCCCATTGCCGAATCAGTTTTTCGGCAATGGGTTCAATGAGGAAAGGGCGTATTACTGCTTCGGCTCCAAAGTTTGGGGAGCGGCTTGGTTTATTGCTTCAGTGGCTTTTTGAGTAGCAATAACGGCATGTTTCATGGCGCTTACCACTTTTTGTTCATCTACAGTGGTCTGATTATTGGTATCTCCTGCAGCTTGTTGATCTGTTGGTTGGGCAGTTTGTTCAGTCTGCAGGTCGGTATTATTTGGATTAGTTGCCTCACTCGCTGTTCCTTTGGTGGCTTTGAGCATTTCCTGTGTGGCAAGGACCAGTTGTTGGGTTACCTGTACCATATCGTTGGTTGCCATCACCATGTTCTCAATTGCCGCAGCGAGATCCTCTTCAGCGTCTTCCATCATCTGGGGTTGCCCGTCAACCTGGGAAAGTGTTTCGTTTTGCTGTTGCATTTCCAGCTCCGGATCATCAACCGGCGAGACCTGCCTTGCAAAGACACGGCCACAAGGCATCATTACAAGTTCTTCATCAAGTGCAGGCTGGTTCTCACCCATCATCGGGCATGGCGGAACGAGCTGTCTCAAACAGGGCGCATCAGCCGGAACCTGATGTTTTAAGAACATGCAACCGCAGGGCATGATCACGATATTTTCACTATCCGGCTGGGTTAGCTCAATAGCGTTCTGTTCCTGTCCCATCACAGTGCATGGTGGTTGCAGCTCTTGGGCTTGCTCACCGGTCTTTTGTTCCTCAACAGCCACCGGGGGCTGTTGAGGATTGGCCTCGGTTGCCTGCTCTGCAGGTGGGGCGGTGACTGCCTGTTGTGCAGGTACCTCGGTGACGCTCTGTTGGTCAGGTTGCGGAGGTTGCGGGGTTTCAACCGCTGCAGCCACTGGTTGCTTGACGGCTTCTTGCGGTTGAACTGTGTGTGTCGATTGTGCCGGCTGGAGCGGTTTTTCTACGGTGCTGTGGACTGTCTGCCCTTTTTTGTCTTCTGTTTTTTTGGAATTGTCCGGACCGCAACCATAAACCAGAAGGTAACATGCAATTAAGGCTATAAAAGCGTATTTCATCGTTTCAATCTCCCATTAGAGGTAATAATTTTTCAAATCAAGAATTCATGGGTCAGCTTCCTATGAAATCAGATGGAATACTATCATAAATTTGCTGTCGTTTTTAGTGATTTTCCCGTTGTCCTTGAAGATATTCAAAAAATATATGTTATTTCAATTGGATAAGGTACAACTATTTTAATGATAGATTTCTGCCATGGCCCGAATTGTCGTTCGCACACGCTGTATGAGTTCGGGTGGTGAGAGAACTTTGGCCATGGCCCCATATTGGAGAATTTTCATCACCAGTTCGCGGTCGTCACTGACCGGCAGTTCGACCACAACCCCGTCTTCAACCTTTTTAATGACTTGGTCTTTGTGCCAGTGCTGGTGAGAAACAAGGTCGGCGGCGGTGGAGGAAAAAAGAATTTTCGCCTTATAACGCGGTGCACCCTGGAAGATACCGAATGACTGCATGAGGTGATTTCGGTCAAAATGGAGGCCCGGAGGGAGAGAATGGCGG
>JAHJLI010000148.1 GCA_018821785.1 Pseudomonadota bacterium | reverse complement strand
TATACATGACTGATCATTTACATATTCCGTTACGAAAGTCAACAACAATAAATATATTATGGCACTACAAAACAACCTAACATAACTTGGCCTGGAATGATTGGATATTTTCAGGGCGATGGAGCAGAATAAGCCGGAGTGGACACTCAGGGTGTTAAACATGGGTTAGAGATTTTCATGATATACCTTGGAGATTGATAAATAAAGCTGCTTATGGTGAGTACAATACGACGCTATGGTCCTCTCCAGTTAGTTCTTCGTCGATGATGCTGGCAATGATTTGCCAATCACCGCCGGCGAGTCCGGCACCGATTTTCGGGTAGCCGATGCGCTTGCCGGAAAACTCTCTTTTAATGTTGGCAAAGAGTTTCCGCACGGCATCATAATCAACCAGGACATTGGCGCCGTGATATTGAAACTGGGTGTAGCCGTTGACTATGGTTACCTCCCTCCCATTTCGGTTGATGGTGGCAAAACTGAAGCTGCCCAGTTTTTTCTGGTCACCCTTGATGGTGGCCAGATCGGCAGAGTAGGCCTCGGGGAATTTTTCCTGAATAGCTCTCGCTATTCCACCTCCCATGCTGCAGAAACAATTGCATCCATGGACAATGACATCAAATCGCCCTTCAAGGGTAAGAACGATAAGATCTCCCTTTTCAATGTTCATTTCTTGTTTCTCACTAAGTTTGTTTAATTAAGTCGCACGGTCACGTTTTACGGCTCCATTCTGGCGTGCCAGTTGTTCGAGGGTTTCATAGTCCTGAGCTCCCACCAGTTTGTGTTGTCCCATCATGAAGGTTGGTACCGCGGTGATGCCCTTAAATCGCGACTCCTGCCAATCCCTGTCCACCTCATCTTTGAAGGTGCGATCGGCCAGAACCTGTGCCGCTTCTTTTTCTGGTAGGCCGAGGCTGCCGGCGATTTCCAGCAGTACGGGAATTTTGCCAAGATTGACGCCGTCGGCAAAATAGGCCTTGAAGGCGGCCAGATGAAACTCATCCCCTTTGCCTGAGGCCATAGCCCACATGCCGAGTTCTTGGGCCAATCTGCTGTTATACGTCATGGTTCTTGGACCGAAAGGGAGACCGAGTTTATCTGCGGTGGTCTTCAGGTGGGCGATCATTCCTGCCACTTTTTCAGGTGTTGTCCTGAACAACTCTTTGAGGGATTGTCCTTCTTCAGGGGTTTCGGGGTGGAGAGGGAAAGCCCGCCAGCGGACAGCAATGTCAAATTCCTGTCGTAATTTTTCAATACGCCCGGTAATGAAATAACACCAGGGTCAGATATAATCGGAAAAAATTTCAAGTTCCATTGATTTTGTCATTGTTTTTCCTCCTCTTTACGATAAACGTTTAGCGAGCAGCGACCAGATGCCGGCGGCAGAAAGCAGTGATCCGCCGGCTATATTGAAACGTCTTTGCGCTCGGGGCGAGATAAGAAGTTGACGGGCGGAGCCTGCAAATGTGGCATAGAGGCTGGCATTGATGGTCGCCAAGACCACAAAGGTGGTTGCCAGAAGCCAGAGCTGTGCTGTTACCCTGTCGGTGTGGTTGATGAATTGCGGCAGGAAGGCAACAAAGAAGATAATGCCCTTCGGGTTCAAAGCGGTAACCAGATAGGTGTTGGCAAAGAGTTTCCATGGCGAGGCAGTAGGTACGGACATGGTAATGTTTGTTAGGGATCCGCCGGTTTTCAGCAGGCGGATACCGAGATAAAGCAAATAGATACCGCCTATGAGCTTGATGACTGTGAACCAAACGGCGGAAGCGGCGAGCAGGGCACCGAGGCCGAGAAGAGAAAAAACCAATGCGGTCGAATCTCCAAGGGCGACGGCGGTGACAAGCGGAATGTTGGCCCGGTGGCCGTGGGTGACAGAATAGCTGATGACGGTAAGAATGGTTGGTCCTGGAATAACCAGGACAACTGCCGAGGCAGCGACAAAGGCCAGCCAGATTTCAAAAGCCATGGGATGTCTCCTCATGTAATTTCATCAAGATTTTTTGGCGTGTCGCCTTAAAAACGAATCCAGCTGGTTGGCAAAATTCTTGTGATCGCTCCGACTCTCTGCCGCCGGGCCGCCGGTATCAATGCCGCTTGCCCGCAGCGTATCCATGAAGTCGCGCATCTGCAGACGAGCCTTGATGGTGTCCGGCGAATACATTTCACCGCGTGGGTTGAGGGCATGACAGCCTTTTGCAAGAACCATCGCCGCCAGGGGAATATCCCCGGTAATGACGAGGTCACCGGCGCTGAGGCGCTTGACGATCTCGTTGTCGGCAACATCAAAACCGGATGCCACCCTTAGAAATTTAATTAACGGTGATGGAGGCACACGTATGGGTTGATTGGCAACCAGAGTCAGCAGCAAACCGGTACGTTCGGACGCCCTGAATAAAATTTCTTTGATCGCTACCGGGCAGGCATCGGCGTCGACCCATATTTTCATTTCATGCCACATCTGTTCTAGAACATTGACGCCCGAGGAAATCGGATTGCATAAAAAAGAGGAAAACCAGTTTCGTCCACAGATCCCTCGGGACCCAAAGTGGACAAAACTGGTTTTATTTGTTCGGCCATCGATTTCCAGTCGGTGTGAAACGGCACCTGTTCTGTTTACCGGAGGAAGGAATTATTCTTCGTAACCCTTGCCTTTACAGGTCGGACAGGTCTGGTCGGGGGTGCATTGGGTGTCGTCGGACTGCTCGTCCTTGGTACCACGCCATTCGGAACTTACCTCACAAACGCCTTCGATGATCTTCTTGCCTTGGCAGGTCGGGCAGGGGGTGCATTTTTTTTCAGTCATGTATTTTCTCCTTGCGCTTGAGTGTGTGTTGGAAAACACCTCCAACGGTTTTTTAAGGTTTTTCTTCGGTGAGGTATTCTTTCAGTTTTTCCAGAAGCGAATCAGGGAGTTCCCTGTCGTACATGAACGCCTCAGCCTCTTCGCCGGTTATCTGCTGTTTTACCGCAAGAGGCAGCGATCGTAAAACAGCTACTCTCTCTGGGTTTGGTTTTTCGTTCGGTAATTTTGCCATCGGTGAAACTCCTGTACAGTTTGCCATTACTTGCTTGGTAAAAAAAGGCCAAGGTTAATGGCCTTGCAATAATGTTATAATGTTGCTTTGATTGGTCCTTCTGTCAATGGTAAGCTATCACTTTAGGAGTCGTTACGAAAAATCGAGCCGATTTTCGACAATTTCATTACAGCTCCTTCTACCGTTCCTGGTGTTTCGTCGATGAAAGTATCCTATGACAAGGGTTTAGCTTCTCCATCACCAGTAATAGCTTGCCAGTCCGCCCAGTTCCAGTTCGATTTCCAGCAGCCGGTTATATTTGGCGATTCGTTCGCTGCGTGAAGCGGATCCAGTTTTCAGCTGGCCGCCGTCCATGGCCACAGCAAAATCAGCCAGGAAGGTATCCTCGGTTTCGCCTGAGCGGTGCGAGATGAAATAGCGCCAGCCGGCGTCGCGGCACATCCGCACCGCATCAATGCTCTCGGAAACCGTACCGATCTGGTTGAGCTTGATGAGTACTGAATTGGCGGTTTTTTCCTCGATGCCGCGGGCAATATATTGGGTATTGGTGACAAAGATGTCATCTCCAACGATATCGATCTTGTCGCCGACCAGTGCGGTCAGCTTCCTGAAGCCCTCCCAGTCGTTTTCGGCGAGAGGGTCTTCCCAGGAGACGATGGGATATTTTTCCACCCATTTCCTAGCCATTTCTATGAGATCCTCGGAAGTCATCTTGCCGCCGCCGGACCATTTCAGGTCGTACTGGCTGGTAAGATCGGTGGAAAAAGAGCTGGCGGCGCTATCAAGAGAGATAGCGATATCCTGGCCTGGCACATAGCCGGCCTTGTCGATTGCCTCCATAATGGTTTCCATAACCGCTTCGTTGCTCGCCAGGTTGGGGGCAAAGCCGCCTTCGTCCCCGACACTTGTGGCCATACCTTGGCCTTTCAATAATTTTTTCAGGATATGAAAGGTCTCGGCGATGTACCTGAGGCCTTCGCTAAAATTCGGGGCACCCACCGGCACCGCCATGAATTCCTGGATGTCGACACTGTTGTCGGCGTGGGCGCCGCCGTTGATGATATTCATTGCCGGTACCGGAATCCTTCTCGCTCCGGCACCGCCAAGATAGCGGTAGAGAGGCAGCCTGCAAGAGATCGCCGCGGCCCTGGCGACGGCCATCGAAACGCCAAGGATGGCATTGGCACCGAGGTTTGATTTGTTGTCGGTCCCGTCGAGTTCCAACATTCTTGTGTCGACGGCTATTTGTTTTGTGGCGGACATGCCCAAGAGCGCCGGACCTATAATGGTGTTGACGTTGCCTACGGCCTTGAGAACGCCCTTGCCCAGGTATCGCTCCTGGTCACCATCGCGAAGTTCGATGGCCTCGTTTTCGCCGGTACTGGCGCCGGAAGGAACGGATGCGGAACTGGTCGTGCCATCCTCTAGTTCAACAAAGACCCGAACTGTCGGGTTACCCCGGGAGTCCAGTATCTCCATGCCTCGAACATCTGAAATTGTATCTTTCATGTGGCTATCCCCAGTTTTGTAAAGGTTTATTTCCGATTACTGTTGGTCAGGAAGTTGGCCAAATATCTTTACGCAATATAAGGCTATACAGTGCGTCTGCCAATGGTTTTTATGGGTTAAGAAAGGTCGGCCTTAGCCGTCCCGGGAGGTTCGGAAATAGTAGTTGCAATGGCACAAGGGACGGTGTAGTAAACGAAGCTTGTGTCAGTATGCAGCTGCGGGGTTTTTTAGTACTTTAAAAATTCGTTTCTTGTTTTTATAAACGAATTTCTAAGGTACTTGTCCCGTTTTTCGGGGTTTGTGTTATATTTCTTGCGGTACACAGAACATTTGGCAACGCAAAGAGGAAGAGTTCAAAAATCGGCAAAGGTAATTGTTTCCACGAGCCATATGAATACTCCCAAGGTTATTGCGGTGCGGGCAACAGAAGACGGACGTCCAAATCTTTTTAAAACGTGGATTGGTGTTGGGGGAGCAGGGTTTGTCGCGATTGCGCTCTTATCGTTCGGTGGCTGCGAGAATCGCAGCCCCAAGCACCCGACCGCCATCGAGCTGGTCGGCAAATGGAAATCCGAAGGGACGAGTTATAAAGACACACGCACCTATACCGGGATCTATGATTTTTATGCCATCGGCAAACACACCTATGATATTCTCCTCAGCGACGGTGTCCACAAACAGGGGCACGGAGTTTGGAACCTGGCTCAAGAGACGGATACCTTGCAGGTGGAAAACGATACAGGTTCCGTGTATGTTGGGACTTTCAAAGGCGGAATCTTTACTGCAATTACTCTGACCACAACCAACAAACAATGGGGGCTGGTTTTGAAAAAAGAAGAGGGGAATAGCACAACCTCTGCATTACGATAGGAATGTTCGGAATAATTCGGCTTAGCAAGCCGGAAACGTAAAGGTTACTGGTTTTCCTTTCTTTTGCAACGGTTCTGCATTTCTTCTTCATAGCTTATTTTTTTTCTTGAATCCATAATCACCATCGGGAGCCATTCGTGAGTGTCGAAAACAAACAAATACCAGAGGCGGGCACATTCAAGAATCGATTGATGAAGTGGTTGTTCACTGTTTTCACCTGCCTTTTGGCTTGTGTTCTGTACTTCCATTTTTTCGTCAACACCGCCTCGGTCGAGGTTGAACTGACAGTAGACCAGAAGACTGATTTCAAAATCTATTGGGCTGCGGCCGATCAGCTTTATTCCGAAAAGAATATGGCGGCGGCTGTTGCCACTCCGGAACGGAAACACTACAGCCTCTTTCTTACTGATATCGGCAAGCTCGCCAGGCTGCGTATTGATACCCACAGCTATACCGGTGAGGCGAGCTTGAAGAAACTGGTGATACGTCAGGAAGGTTGGGCGCCGATCATCCTGGCGACCACTGAACAATTTGGTAAGTTGGTGCCCTTGCACCAAATTGCCGAATCCAGAGTTGATAACGACGGACTTTGGGTATTGTCCTCCGGTGAGGATGGCAACTTTGAGCTACAGCTTGTCCCGGACAGATTGGGCTTGGATCTTGGCTGGCTGCTGCTCAGGCTGGCTGCGATATCCGCCATAGTTGTGTGCGTCCTGTACTGCGCCTCGCCCCTGGCGGTTAATTTGCGGTTTGTGCCGGTTCTGCTGTTCGGGGTCTGGATGCTGATCATCACTATGGCCGGCATCAGCAAAGATAACAGTCATCCTGATGAATATGTGCACATGTCGGCAATCAACTACTATCAGGACCATTGGTTGCCTCCGGTCATCGACGATCCGGCCATCCGCAACACCTTCAGTGCCTACGGGGTATCTCGGCTGAATAACGGCGAAGTCTATTATCTTTTTGCCGGCAAATTCAATATGTTTTTGCAGACCTTCAATATTCCCGAACATTTTTCCTTAAGGTTGTTTAACGTCTGTCTCTTCGGCCTCATTGTTCTGTACACCATCCGCAACCGATATGCTCGGATGGTGGCTCTGCCCTTTCTTGTCTCGTCGCAGATCTGGTATATCTTCAGCTACTGTGCATCGGATGCCTTTGCCCTGTTTTTTGCCTTTCTCGCTGCCTGCGAACTGATAGACCCTAAAAGTCTGCTACATCGCTATCTCAAAGGTGATGGTTGGGGTTTTAAACTGCTTGGTTTCGTTGTGCTGAGCATTCTTCTCGGTATTATCTTTTTGTTGAAGAAAAACTACCTGCCTTTTGTCGTCTTCTTTTATCTCGTCCTGGCGGTCAAACTGTTTTTTACAGAGGAATTTTTCTGGGAGAAAAAAGCTGCGATCTTGCGGTTGTGTTTGATTACTTTTGTCGGGCTAAGTATTTTTGGGTTGCGGGTCGGTGCTGATTATTTTGTCAACGGCTTTGACCGCGAAGAGAAAATTGTCCGTCTCCAGGAAGAGATGGCTCATTCCTGGTATAAGCCGGGGACAGAGTTGCACAAAAAACATATCTCCTTGTATCGCGAAGCGCGAGGCGCGACCCTGGAGGAGATCGTCAAGATTGATCGCTGGTTTGAGAAGACATTCCGTAGTAGTTTTGGAGTATTCGGCTATTTTACTATCTCCGGGACCCAGGTCTATTATGACCTGGTTCGTTGGTCTGGGGTTATGCTGCTGGTGCTTTTCTTAGCCACCTTTGTTCGTGGCGGAGGTCTCATCGGCAGCGGGTTGGCGTTTGCCGGCCTCGGTATTTCCGTGGGGTTGATAGGGATAGCCCTGTATCACTCATGGGTGATTGATTTTCAACCGCAAGGGCGTTATCTTTTCCCCATTATTCCGATAATAGGCATTCTTTGTGGATGGAATTCAACGACGATGAATCAACGGTTACTGATTCTCGGTTTGACTCCTATGTTTCTTCTGGCGATGTATGGGTTTATTTTTGAGGCGTTGATGCGAATTCCCCGGGTTGTCTTTTTGTAGATGAGGGCGTGAAGCTTTAGGAGTTAGGGGACCAGTTACGTAACCCCGATATACCGGCAAGTGCCTTGGTGAAATTCGTTTATAAAGAAAAAAACGAATTTCTGAGATTCCTCACTTCGCCGCTGCTTCGACGTTTGACCTCTCCCCCGTCATATGTCCATGCTTCTGATAATAAAAAGAATTGTATATAATGACAGATAACCTAACGAAAATAGATAAAGTCTCCCTGGCTGACCAACTGCACAACGGAGGTGGGTCGGCATTTGCCAAGTATAGAAAAAAGGCGGCCGGCGACCTCTGTTTTTGCCGTTTTTGCCTGTATGAATGTTTCAACATGCTGTTCGCCAACCTTGGCGGAGCACTTGGGTATGTCATGCGTCAGGCGATGGCGAAGTATCTCTTCCGGTCGGTTGGTCCCGGTCTCATTCTTGGGCGGGGGCTGGTGGTTCGGCATCCAGCGCGAATTTCCTTTGGTGCCAATGTTGCGGTTGATGACTGCGTTTTTATCGATGGCAGCGGCAGTGGTGAATCAGGAGTGCAGTTGCGGGATGGTGTGTTGCTTTCACGAAACTGCGTTGTGCTTGGCAAAAACGGCCCTATCATGCTTATGGAAAGGGTGGATGTCGGCTTCAATTGTGTATTTGCCTCGGTTTCCGGCATTACGATTGGTGCTGCGACTATCATCGCCGGCAACTGCTATATCGGCGGTGGGCGGTAT
>JAHJLI010000147.1 GCA_018821785.1 Pseudomonadota bacterium | reverse complement strand
TAACAGTAGAATATGGAATACCTGTTTCTGCACTCATCCCTTTACTATCATTATGCTTCCAGATTCCTACTCTTTTAATAAAATCCTCAAATTGGAGTTTACCTTTTAGTAATGATTCAAAGATGATTGTTCTTGAGATGGTGATGTCTTGAACATATTTTGTAAGGATAATGACTCTTTTAGGCTGATTTCCCCATACTAAACGTTTTCTATGAACAGCTTGATATGTTTCGGATTTATTATAGTGTTCCGATACTTTCTGCATTCGATCATCAACATATTCCCAATTCTGCAAAGATAGATGATTACCATCCTTCATTCTGATTGTTTTCTCAGTTGATGTGGTATCCTTCGAAAGAAAAGCATTATCATTTCTATAGATTACTCGTGCATTTCGATAAACACCATTATCACCGATGTTATGTGAACCGATGACTAATAAATTTTTATCATCTTCAAATCGATTGAGACCTCTTACGTTACCAAACCAACCACATTTTGCTTCATCACCTACAAGACTCACAACAAATGGAACTTTTTTTGATCCTTGATTATCATCTTCTTCATTATCATCATCAACAACATAGACATCATTCATGGTCTTGTAAGAAATAAAACCAGTATTACCATCATTAAAGCTCTGAACAATCTTCTCTAGTTTTCCAAGATTGTTAGGGTCTTCTCTTATCCACCTTTTTGAGATTGTATAGTTTTCTACTTGTATCACCTCAACATTATCTTGGTACTTGCAACGAATTTTATGGAACTCAAAATCAATACCCATGCATCTCGAAATAATTTCTTCATTACCGGAAGCATCAAGATATAGGATTGGTATATTATTCCAATTTTTATGAAGTTTTTTGATCCAGCCAATATAGAGATGATCACCTTCGATCCATACATCACCCGATGGTACTTCTTTATGTTTCTCCGAATGAAATACAGCATGATCATGGAGAACATTTAGAGCCTGTCGAAATTCTTGCTGCCATTGGTTTAGTTCAGATGTGTCTTTATTCTCAAAAAGAAGGTGAATCTGTTTTTTTATCTGTCCTTTTTTCTTTTTGAGCACTTCTTCTAAACTACTGTTTAATGAACCCTCTACTTGTTCGATGATCTCTTTTATCAATGGGTTTTTATCTTTGGTGATATGAAAAACAGTGACCATGCTCTTAATAATATCCTCATCGATAACAAGAACATCAGGTTTCCAGCCATAATCATACACGGAAGGTTGAAAGAGATGAGCCTGTTGATAGATTCGAAAATTATCAAGATGCCTTAGTCCTCTTTCATCACCGGTATTAAGTCCGTACTGGTTAAGATATGGGCAGGAATGCTCAATTATATTATGGAGACAACTATCACATGTTTTTTTATCGAAAGTAAGCTCATGAGCATTCGGTAATTTACACTTGAGTTCAAACCCTCCTATTATATTGAAACCTTGACCTATTATTACTTTTTCGCCTTTTTCATTTATACTTTCTACTCCGCCACCAAGAATTTTCTCTATAATTTTGAGTAGTTTAATTTCTTTTGCAAAATCAATTACTCTTTCTTCGGCTATTTCATGACTGTTACCAACATATGCAACCTTGAGCCTTCTTTTGCTTTTATAATATTCTTCAGCAAGGACTTTGATCGTGGTCTGTGTTTTACCTCCACCTGCTTCGAATAATATTCCAGTGTGTTTTTTCTCTTTCAGGAAGAATCGGACAATATCTTGAAGTTTTCCCTCGGCTTCTTCTGGTGAATGGTAATAATCTACAGGATATGTTGGTTCGAGACCTTTTGGCACTGCCCTACTGTTTTTATTTTTTCCTTGACGACTGCTAAAATTTAAGACCCTACCACCATGGAGAAATAATAAAATTATAGGGTTCTCATTATTATTCCAAAAAAATTGAGCTTTAGATGGTCCTGCTTCGGGTTCAAGAGAATCAAATAAATATCTACCATTAAATTCTTCACCTCTCTCAAGCAGGTCTTTGGCAGTAATTTGAGTACCATCATCAAAAGTAAGAACCTCTTCATCCATCAATAAGAGATTGTTCCGATTCTGAATTATACTTCTTACCTTATGTTTTGATACCCCTCGATCAATAAGTTTTTGGGTCTCTCGTTTTTCATAACTGGCTGAAACCTTATCTGCGTCCGGTTTAATTTTCTTTTTTGCCTCTTCCACAAGTTGTTCATATTTTCTATTCTCTTCATCAGTAAGGTCTTGGATGGTCGTTGTATCAAGAACATCACCATCTCTGTATTCCTGTGCTGGTCTTTTTTGGCAGAGTCCATCGATACAAATTGCCCCGGCTTCAAAAATTATTCCATAAGTTTTAAATACACTCTTATCGAATATGGTTCTGACATGCATCCCACCAGTTTTATCAATAAAAATATAACCGTACCCATGCAACCATAACCGTTTAGACAGAACATCCACAAATCGTTCTATATCGGCAGCAACCTTAATGATAAAAAAAATATGGAACCCATCACCATCATTGAACTTATTCTCATTCTGATCGTAAATGAATGATGAGGTGGAATAGGTGATTGTCTTGGCAGCAGTTTGAAATTGAGGGATAATACATGAAATTCTCTCAATAAAATCATCTACAGTTATGTCCTGCCCATCACCACGACTATCATAATCGAAGAAGAGAAGTTGATTTTCAGGAGCAAAACTAAAATTTTTCTTTGTTCTTGATATTGAATTCGGTGGGTTTTCCTTTCCTGCAACTACAATAGAAACTGGTGTATATTGAGTAGTTCCAAGAATGATAGCCTTTTGGGGTGGTAATGATGAAAGGTAAGAGGGGAAATCATGGAATAGCATCTCTTTGGTTTCAACATGTCCATCCCAAACAGAAGCCTTTCCATCTTTTTTAATTTTTCCTGTTTCTTTGTTGATTGAAATTATTTTACAGATTTCTCCCTGTTTGTCTTCCAGTTCGGAGAATTTAATTTTATGGCTCATTTTCTATGTATAAATACTATTGAAGGTTTTGAACGATGCTATAATTTCAACGGTTAGCAGCATCGCAGTTGTACATCATGTTTCTTGTTGTGAGGGGGATGGTGGTAGTTTTAACCGGCTTTCTACCATCCCCTGAATTTATTTCAAAAAATCAAAATAGCATAATATTATAAGTAAAAATTAAATAGTTTCGTGGTCGTTTTTTGCATTTTACCATTTATTAGACTAACATAAGATTCCACTAAATATTCCACCATCTCTTCTACGGTTTTTTCAAATACTGATGCAATATGTTTCGTGCTATCCATTGTTTTTTTATCAAGATTTATTGTAATTACTGTTGGTTCACCCATTTTTTTTAATCTCCTGTTTGATTTTTTTGTTACTACCACTCATCCGGTAACGAAACCCATTCGCCACCTCTTCGAGCAGCATTTCGTTTATTTTCGTACTTTTCCTGATTTTTTTGTTTGATTGCTTCATTCCTATAAAATTCAGCAATAACGGTTAATATTCCTTGCCTGATAAGAAATGATTTGCTGATCCCTGTGTTTTGTGATATCAGCCCAAGATCATTGAGCATTTTATGAGGCACTTTTACTCCGATATGTTTCATCATCTTCTTTTTTCCTCCTTAAAAGTTTCACGAATAGCTACGTTCATATATATTTATAAAATACTGAAATATGCTATTTTTGTTCGTGTTAGAACGAATATGATTAGGGAATAAAAAAAGGGATATCAGCAACATAAAGCTGATACCCCTCTTTGCGAGTTAAAACTATTTGTTCTCGTTGCCTACAATGCTGCCACCATTTCACCAAGACGAATAGGATTTTCTGATATATACCGGGCAGTGGTCTGAATCGAAGAATGACCCATGAGCACCGAGACAGATTTTATGTCGTAACCAGCCTCAATCAATCTAGTAGCAAATGTCCTCCTGCCACTGTGACTCTTAGCACCCTTTATGCCAGCATCGTCATAGAGCCGTTTGAGGAGCATCTGCATAGTGTTAGGTGAAAATGCTGTTTTCTGGCTCTTGAATAAATGCCGGTTCAGATCGTCCTCACGTTCATCCAGGTAACTTTCAAGGTTCTTTCGTAATTTTTTGTTACTGAGGTATATGGTCCTCCCTCTGTCTCCCTTGGACTGACCACCAGTAAGGAAAAAGCTATCCCGGAGAACACCATTTGCTTCAACTACATCATCTATAATGAGAGCAGAAATCTCTTTTACCCGCAAACCGAGCCTAAACGAGAAATCGAGAATAGCAACATCCCGGTTTCCATGCCTCCTTGAAGCAGCAACAGCATAGACACGTTTTATTTCATCCTCAAAAAGAACTTTTGCTTGCCCCTCTCTCATATCACCTCGTGGTTGATTTATGTTTAGATCGTTGCAGGTAACATCATAAGTAAACATTATAACACGATGAAGAAAAATCGTCAATCGTGAAGGCTTATGTTTACTACAAATTTTTACTTTTCGTAGTTAGTAAACATTATGGTTTTTGGGAATTCAAGACGAAGAAGATGGAATGGTGCCGGTACTCGATAAATGAAAAAATACCCCTACCGAATATATTATATATAGTTCACATGGGGTAAATTCTGAATCCTTTTCAATCATCGAGTCCCGGCAAGTTGATCATGCCAGATATTGACAAACCCCATACCACCCAGCACCAATAGTTGATCCAAGAAAAAGCAGCACAATACAACATCCACAGCCACCATTATTATTGATAGGTCGCCTTGCCCCTCTGTCGTCCTCCATGATCGAAATATCAAGAACGTCAAATTTCCCATCACCATCAAGATCAGCCCGGTCATCCATAAACAGTTCCTTTGTCTATTCAAAAGACTTAACAGCCTGAAATATATATTGAATGATAGATAAAATGAAATCTAACTATGTAACATAAGTTAGATTTGTCTTGTGTGGTGGCGATAGGGCTTATCGGATGATAATATAGAAATGTAGGTCTAATTCAAAGATATAATAATTTGTCTATTAACTTCTTACATTTGATGCTGATGTTTTACTGGTGGAGTCAGCATCTATTAAAACGAGTTCATTTCCCTCTTTAAGCCCAAGCTCTTTCATAATTCTAAAGACTTTATCAAATTCATTAACGTTGAAACAAAGAATCACTTTTATCGACTTCTTGGTGTTATTTGCTTTCTGGTATACCTGAACCTGATTCGCAAGATTTTGCTTTAATTTACTGTTGCTTGCAAGTTTGAATTCAACAAGTGTTGAATCTGAGTTACCTCTCGAAATTTTATAATCAACTGGTCCTCTACCATTATTAACCTCACTATTTACATCAGACTTAGTTCCATACCACGTAAGTCTGAACATTAATTGCAGGTCGGCTTCTCGTTTTATAGGTTGTCCATCAATATAGAATATTTTGTAACCATCATTATTTTCAATAACTTGTTTGAGATATAATACACGTTGATATGCTTCTTCTAAAGTATTCGAGTTGGTGTGATGGTAATTGGTGTTTATTGAAAGTGATTGGACTAATTCTTTGATTCTATGTATAAATATATTCTCTGTTTCAAGTACCTTCAGTGAGCTTAATTTTTCTGCTTCATCTCCATGGTCCTCTTTGTATTTGATGTAATGATCAATCAATTCGGGAAATTTATGGATCGTGTATGTAACAGCATGATTTATTTCTTTCTTTTTTGGAGATAGTGGAAGCATTCTTAAAAAGTAATCGTTAATCAAACCTCTCAACTCAACATTTTTGATTGAATCAGCAACATTTTTGAAATCTCCTACAAGATCATTACGATTAATCCATGTGTCATCTTTTGTTAGGATTTCTTTAGGTGTTAGCAATATAAAATCCCCATCAATAGTTGGAAGGGAAAATTCTTTGTTCTCCCAACTTCGAGTTCTATAATTAAATTTTACATGCCGTACCATTACTTTCTCGACTTGTGATTCAGACAGATATTTTTCTGAAAATATTTCAGTATAGTTGCAAAGAAATCCCTTAATTAGATTTGTTGTAAAATCACTAATATTATCTCTACCGACACCATCTTTTATAAGGCATAGCTTCTCAAGATGACTACTTTGGGTAATCTCTTCATTTCCAAAATTTCGAAAAATGCTACTTAAATTTCCATGTAAAGCATCTGCAAAAATTTGACCTAAACCACTTCCTCTGTTTCCGGTTTTGCTGTATCCAAGCCAATTTTGTTTAACTTCAGGAAAGAAAAACCAATTTATTAATAGTCCTTTTTTTATCTCACCTGCAAAAGCCATCTCTCGTAGAAATCGAACATATTCTATGATTTCATCATGTAGCTTCTTGAAATTTTCATTTTTGCTGTTGAAAAGTAGGAATGGGTCGATAAACAAAGGGAGGTCATTTATTAACGATATGTTAAATGTCCCATTCTCTTCGAGTACGGCTGGATTAATATTAAAAAAATCAGAGAAATAAATATTCATAATTTTTTAATCTGTAGTCAGACAGTTTTTTAGCATCGTTAACACTAAATAATGGCTACCAAGTGTGAATGTTTTTATAATATTAGTATTGATTTTAGTGGATCAACACATCGCAGCCAGTTCATCAGCTATCATTTCAGCCTGTTTTAGTACCGTTTCAGTAGCCAGCATTTGCATATCAGGAGGATAACCAAACATTCGAAGGGTCCTTTTCACAATCACCTTCAGCTTTGCCTTTACACTCTCTTTGATGGTCCAATCTATCGATGCATTTTGCCGGACCTTCTCAGTCAGCACCACAGCCAGTTCTCTCAACTTGTCTTTCTGCATCAATTCAACAGCACTTTTATTATTTGCAACAGCCGTATAGAAAGCATATTCGAAGTCGGTCAGACCCATCTTGCCAGCTTCCTTATCCATTTCTTTAATATTTTTGGCAATTTTGATGAGTTCTTCGATGACTTCAGCAGCAGTAATAATCTTGTTGTGATATCTCTTGATCGATTCCTCCAACATCTTCATCAGGCTATCACTCTGAACAAGATTCTTCTTGGCTCGTGATTTAATTTCGTCATTGAGGAGTTTCTTGAGGACCTCAAGGGCGATATTCTTGTGTTCCATGCCCTGAATCTCTAGGAGGAAGTGTTCAGAGAGGATAGAAATATCAGGCTTCTTTATACCGGCTGCATCAAAGACATCTACAACCTTATCAGAAACCAGTGCTTGATCTATGACTTGCCTGATGGTGGTTTCTATCTCTTCATCTGATTTACCGCCACCATTACTGGAAAATTTTAATAGTCTCGCCTTTATCGCCTGAAAGAATGCAACTTCATCACGTACATCCATCGCCTGTTCATGAGGAATGGCTATAGCAAAGGACATTGAAAGAGCAGTCGTCTCATCAATGTATCTTTTCTTGCCGTTTTCTATACCAAGGATATGATTTTCAGCTTCCAAGATGAGTGAAAGTTTTCTTGAAGTATCAGCACCAAAGAATTCCTCATAGTCGAACCCTTGGAACATCTGAGAGACCACCTCTAATTTCTCCAACATGAGGGCTACAGCCTGTTCTTGAGCAATTGCAGGATCACCTTTACCGCCACTATCAGAATAGAAGGAGAGGGCTTTCTTGAGGTCTGAGGCAATACCCAAATAATCAACAATGAGACCACCCGGCTTATCCTTATAGACCCGATTAACCCTTGCTATGGCTTGCATCAGGTTATGCCCTTTCATGGGCTTATCGATGTACAGAGTATGCAAGGAAGGGGCATCAAATCCGGTAAGCCACATATCCCGAACAATGACCAATTTGAGTTCATCATCAGGATTCTTCATTCTATCTGACAAAGCTCTTCGTTGTTGCTTGTTCGTATGATGCTTTGCCATTTCGGGACCATCAGAAGAAGCAGCAGTCATAACAACTTTGATCACACCTTTGTTGAGATCATCATTATGCCATTTGGGTCTCAGAATTTTTATCTGTTCATAAAGAGCAACAGCAATCCTTCGAGACATGGCGACAATCATTCCTTTACCCTCAAAGACCTCCTGACGGCTCTCAAAATGATAAACAATATCTTGAGCAATATTTTTGATTCGTGGCGCACTACCTATCAGGGCTTCGAGTTGGGTCCATTTAGTCTTTGCTTTTTGAGTGTCTGAAAGGTCCTGTTCGGCAAGTTCGACATCAAGAGCATTAATTAGTTTCTTTCCTTCATCACTAAGAGCTACTTTTGCTAATCTGCTTTCATAATATATCCTAACCGTGGCACCATCTTCTACAGCCTGAGCAATATCATAAACGTCTACATACTGACCGAAGACAGCCGGAGTATTTACATCTGTTCCTTCAATGGGTGTTCCGGTGAATCCAAGATAGGTAGCATTTGGCAGGGCATCTCGAAGATATTTTGCAAAACCATAAACGAGCTTCTTACCAATGATATTTCCGGCATCATCTTTTTCATCAATGAATTTTGCCTGAAAACCATATTGGGTACGGTGGGCTTCGTCTGCAATCACTATGATATTTTCTCGTATGGAGAGTTCATCATAGACGTTCCCTTCTTCTGGCTGGAACTTCTGGATGGTAGTAAAGACAACACCCCCGGATGCTACTTTAAGTAGGTCTTTTAGCTGTTGTCGGTTTTCTGCCTGTACGGGTTCTTGCCGGAGTAGTTGTTTAGAAGCAGCAAAAGTATCAAATAGCTGATCATCAAGATCGTTTCTATCGGTAATAACAACAACGGTAGGATTATTCAGAGAGAGGACGATCTTGCCGGTATAGAAGACCATGGACAAAGATTTTCCCGATCCTTGAGTATGCCATACAACACCACCTTTCCGATCACCTGAAGTAGATGCTGCTCTGATCGTGCTTTCTACAGCCTTATTAACGGCATAATATTGATGGTATGCAGCAATCTTTTTAACGGTCTGGATGGTAGTGATCCCGGTCTTGATATCTTCAGTCTTGGATTTCTCGAAGACTATGAAGTGGCGAATGAGATCAAGTAAGGTCTGCTTATTGAGCATTCCTTTTATCAGTGTTTCCAGTTGACTGACAAGATGTGATGCTTCTGTTTCCCCATCTGCCGACTTCCATGCCATAAATCTACTAAAACCAGCAGAAAGAGAACCTGCTTTGGCTTCAAGACCATCAGAAATGACGAGGATACAGTTATAGGTCAACAGAGATGGGATGACTGCCTTGTAGGTCTGTAGCTGCTTGAAGGCTGATAGGACCGTGGCATTTTCGATTGCTGGATTCTTTAACTCTATGATTACCAGGGGAAGACCGTTTACAAAAAGAATTACATCGGGTCGTTTGTTGGCGTTGTTCTCTATAACTGTAAACTGATTGACTACTTTAAATTCATTGTTTTCCGGGTTCTTAAAATCAACCAGCCAGACAATTTCACCTCTATCATTACCGTCTTTTTGATAACTAACCTTCACACCTTCAGTAAGCAGCCGGTGAAAAGTCTCATTATTAGGAATAAGGTCTGGTGAATTGATTCGTTCTACCTGCTTGTAGGCATCTTCTCTTGCACTGACGGGGATTTTGGGATTGATCTTGTTGATTGCAGACTTGAGGGATTCAGATAACAGGACATCTTCGAAACTATTTCTTTTTGGATTGTCACTATCAGGCGCAATATTAGGACCATAAATGTAATCGTAACCAAGGTTATCTAGTAGTTCGATTGCATACTCTTCAATTGCACTTTCGGTGATTTTATTCATAGTTCACTCGGACTTCACCACTCATGAGTTTAGGGAGGAGGTTATCACGGAGTTTTTCTAACGTTCTGATTTGATTGTTATTTGATTTTGTTTTTATGATTAATGATCCTACTGATTTGTCAAATTTGTCAATCTGATTTGGAGGAGGAACTTTCAACTCATAATTTTTTAAAATTCCAGTATTTAGATTGTCTTGAACAGTACCGTCTGCAACACTGATTAATTCTTGCGTTATTTGTTTTAAGAAGAAAAAAATGAAATATTTCGAAAGTACATCAAAATCTCGAAACAAAAGCCAACCATCATGAATACATCCTTGTATCTCAACAAAAAATGGTAATCCACAGGTTGCACTATTCGAAAGGATTAGATCATCAGGAAAAACTTGAACACTTTTAGAAACGCCTTCTTTGATAATATATTCTTTAGTTGAGGTTATAAAAAAGGAACTACTCCCTGTAGCATCTGCTATTTTTATCCATGGAACAGTGCCATTCTTGACATATTCGATAATGGGTCTTGGGGAAGCACCTCTTGTGATCGATACTAATTCACCTAATTTCCTAATCTCCCAATCCTCCTGAGCCTCTTCAATAAACCACTGTCGAAACAGGGTTTCTGCGATTTTTTCAAGAGTCTTGTTCTGACGGTGCAGGAGGTCTATCTTGTCATCAAGACTGGAAAGGACGGTTGCTATGGCTTTTTGTTCGGGGAGAGGGGGGAGAAGAATCGGGACTCTTTTAAAATCCTTCAATATAACTCTTGGAATTGCAGAACCAGATACAAAGCTGTTTCTCATCGTGTACTGGCAAGCCGGAGAGAGCAAAAAATAACATACAAATTTTGGTTCAGAATCAGATAATAATCTAACGATTGCTATTGAAGAAAGAAGAACCAATTCTTCTTCTTGGTTAAAAACAAAGATCAGATCAAGGCAGTTTGCACCATCTTTTGAAATAAGAATGTCATTTTTTAGTGGTTTACAGCCTTGCTTGACAAGTTTTTCAAAATCATTAGGAGAAATCAACTTACAGTTGGAGAAATTAAATCTGTTGTAGGTCATATCTTTAACCGAGCACATATATTTTCCAACTGTGCACGGCTTTGGAGATACGTGTGAGCCATCGGTAACTTTTTCTGATATTTCTCCAATGGTTTTGATTTCCCAATTATTAGGAATATCTCCGGGTTCAAAATAATAATTTTCACCCATCAGATAACCACCTTCGCCAAATTCTCTGAAATCATCGCATTCAACCGTTCCTCCTCTTTCAACTGCTCGGTAAACTCAGCCTTTAGAGCAGTAAATCGTTCCTTGAAGTCGAAATCATCTTCCTCATCCGGCAGTCCAACATACCTTCCCGGAGTGAGTACATAATCAAGAGCTTTTACCTCATCAACAGTAGCAGATTTGCAGAATCCTTTTACATCTTCATATCCACCATCGGCATTTCTCCATTTATGGTAGGTGTCAGCAATCGTGGATATATCTTCTTCAGAGAATTCAAGGGTCCTACGGTTTATAAGATGACCCAAATTACGAGCATCAATAAAAAGTATTTCATCCACTCTATTTCTGAAGTTGCCATTTGCCTTATTCCTACTCATAAACCACAGAGAAGCTGGTATTTGTGTGTTTAAGAAGAGTTTTGCCGGAAGATTCACGATGCAGTCCACCAACCGGGCTTCAACCAGTTCTTTCCTTATATCTCCTTCACCAGATGATTTTGATGTAAGAGAACCTTTAGCCAGTACAAAACCAGCCTGTCCTTTGGGGTTCAGGTGATAGATGAAGTGTTGAATCCACGCATAGTTGGCATTTCCAGCAGGAGGAGTACCATAGTTCCACCTACCATCACCCCGCAACTGATCACCACTCCAATCACTATCATTGAAAGGTGGATTGGCAATTACATAGTCAGCCTTTAAATCCTTGTGGGCATCATTCAGGAAAGACCCTTCATTGTTCCATCTGACCTGAGAGCTATCTATGCTTCGAATGGCAAGGTTCATTTTTGCCAGTCTCCATGTTGTCTGATTGCTCTCCTGCCCATAGATGGAAATATCACTTACTTTGCCTTGATGCTCGGTCACAAATTTCTCAGACTGGACGAACATGCCACCAGAACCACAACAAGGGTCAAGAACTCTGCCTTTATAGGGTTCCAGCATTTCAACAAGCAGTTCAACAACACTCCTCGGAGTATAAAACTGCCCCCCCTTCTTGCCCTCAGCAAGGGCAAATTCACCCAGGAAGTATTCAAAAACATGTCCTAGAACATCAGCACTACGGGATTTGGCATCTCCAAGAGCAACATTGCCGATGAGATCAATCAGTCCACCAAGGCTTGTAGGATCGAGGTTCTGCCGGGCGTATACTTTTGGAAGAACACCTTTAAGAGATGGGTTATCTTTTTCAATAACATCCATGGCACCATCTACATCTTTGCCTATCTCTGGTTGTTTGGCTAGTGACAACAGGAACGACCATCGAGCAGTAGCAGGAACAAAGAAGACATTTTCAGCCTTGTATTCATCTCGGTCTTCAGGGTCAGCACCAGCATAATCACCATCACCAGCCTTCAATTTTGCATAGTGCTCTTCGAAGGCATCCGATATGTATTTCAGAAATATAAGCCCTAATACCACGTGCTTATATTCAGCAGCATCTATGTTCTTCCTAAGTTTGTCCGCAACCTTCCAGAGTTGCTTTTCAATAGGTTCTTCGTTGTTGACTACCTTTTTTGCCATGATTTTCCTTTAATTATGGGGTGATACTTGAATTCGAAAATAATAGTTACAAAGTACCACAAAAGAGTAAATTTCTTTGAAAACAAATTGTTAAGTGATACAGTACATGAAATATTTTTTTCTCTAAAGATTTTTTTTAAAATGTGCTGATTCTTACTCGATTTTATAGAAAGAAGGTTAGGCTGAATGAGGGTGAGGATAAAATGAAAAGGTATGAGAACATTTTTTTGTGTGGAGGATTAGATCGTGAACAAATCAGATTTAATAGAAGCACTTTCCGTTGAAATGAAAATTCCTGTTAAGACGGCATCGGGCATAATAGAAACCATCCTCGATTCCATGACTGATACCTTGGTTGCCGGTGATAATGTTGAGATCAGGGGCTTCGGTTCTTTTTCCGTAAGGCATTATGAACCATATGAGGGCAGAAATCCTAAAACGGGTGTAGTGACCCATGTAAAAGCTAAAAAGTTACCATTTTTCAAGGTTGGTTTAGATTTAAGGAAAGCAGTTGATGATGGTGGAAAAAAATGATGAAAAATCACATTAGCCATCGAATGGTTTGATCAAAGTGAAGTATAGAGATGGAAAAATCTTTAATGACTTTAAGGGTTTTGAATGGATAACAATAAGACTTTTGAAGACAATCTTCTTTGGGATGGTATTTATCAAAAAGTTGGGAGATGTGTTGTCCTGTTTCAGAAGATTGAATTATTATTTAAGTATGCAGTTACAAGAGGATGTTTTTCTTTGGTAGTGAGCACAAATCCATCAAAGATAGCACCAATCGACCAACTCAAAAATAATGCAAACTCTCTTTCACAAAAGACTATGGGGTGCGTAGGTAGACTTTTTTGTGACAGGATTTTAACAGATAATATATATTCTACTGATGATAAAGAGCTATCGAAAGATGAGATAAGACTAAATGTCAGCATAAAATTCGGAACCAATGAGCAGCAAATATCTTGGAAAAATAAGATAGAATCAATAATTACAGAAAGAAATAAACTTGTTCATCATCTGTTCAATACATTTGGGTTCAACACAAAAGAAGAATTTTCAAAAGCAGGTATATATCTTGATGATATTTATAATGATGCTTTGAGTCTATATAATGAATTAACTGAATTAACAAATTTCATACCTGAACTTATTAAAAATGGTTTTTCTAACATCCCAAACATTTTTGTTATAAATGATCTTTACAACACACCTTTCGAAAAAGAGTTAATTGTGATGATGCAGTATTATGCAGAATTACGTATAAAGTTTAAAAACTCTGATGGTTGGACGAATTTGGCTGATACTGGTACTTTTTTAAGTAAACAATGCCCGGCAGCACTAAAAGAATGTAAAACTAAACATAAAACCAAATCGTTAAAGATAATCATCGAGAAATTTGGTTTATTTGAAATAAAATCTACCGGAGAAAATAAGCAAAACATTACATTTCGTATAAAACCAGATTATTGGATAGAAAAAGATACTGAAAACCAGCTTTTTATATGCAAGAAATTACCTGATAGTGATGGTTATATCAAAGACGATCTTGGCATGTCTCTTGTTAACGAACCGACTACTACAAATCATTAAAATCCATCTCAAGAACAATCATCTTTGAATCATTACTAAAAGGTAAACTCCAATTTGAGGATTTTATTAAAAGAGTAGGAATCTGGAAGCATAATGATAGTAAAGGGATGAGTGCAGAAACAGGTATTCCATATTCTACTGTTA
>JAHJLI010000146.1 GCA_018821785.1 Pseudomonadota bacterium | reverse complement strand
GGCCAGAAACATACGGCAGTACATTGATGCCAAATTCAGCCAACTCGCCAAACCCGGAATCATGCTCATGGGGGATTGCAATGACGGCCCAGGGCAAGACTATTTTGAAAATCTCTATCTCTTTTTTGATCTCATTGGTAATCTTCAAGGGGAAGTCCTTTTGGCTGAAAAATTTTTCAATCACGCCTTGTTCGATTGTGATGCTGATCTTCGATGGACCGCAAAATACAGAGACGAAATCTTGAACATCCCGGCGTCCAGGAACCCATTGCTTTTAGATCATATCCTGATGAGCCAACCCCTCTGCAACGATTATTTTCCTTTAAATGTCAATGCACATGCAGGAAAAGTAGAGCACGAAGCTTTTGCACGAGGAAACGCAGGATCCAACAGCAAGACCCGGACAAGTGATCACCGACCTGTTTCATGTGTGCTGACTTAAAAAAAGCAAAGAACTAAAACCACTGAGCAAAGGCACAATGTCGCATAAGGAATTATTGTTTTGAGCAAGTGTATGTGACAGCCCAAGAGAAAGAAAAATTCGTCTATTTTGGGACGGTGCAAATAGCAATAAAGTCTTGAGGTGGGTGGAGCGACATTCAACTGATCTGGCTGTGCTGGTCAAAATTGAGAGGAGTTGTGGACTTCTTAGGTTCGCCTATACAAAAGACATCTTCATTTCTAATCCATTGAGAGTTTGATGAAATAATATTGGGGCAATCTTAACTGGGCGAAGCCTCGAATTATTTTGCGTAAAAAATCAAATCTGTCCTCATGTTCCTGCTAGCCAATTAAGATGCTTGAATTTTTTATATGTTTCAAGTCCGTTAGATATTAAGACTAACCCCCAAATAGACGGGGCTGAGATACAAACTACGATTAGGAAAATCCTAATCCAGTCATACTGTTTTTCAACCTTGATTTTCGTTAGTCTTTCGATGTCTTGTTGGGTTGCGGGTCTGCTTGCAGTGATAAGGCCATTTCTTTTTGTAACTACAGAAAAGTTTTTGCCACTTTCAAGTAATTCAGAGATTTCTTTATTGGATTCATACTCAACTTCTTTAGTAATTCCCTTAAAAACACTATTAGATGAAAAAACGAAAACGTTTAGAGTGTAGAAAATGCAAAATAGTAGCATCGATATACCAATAAACATCTTGGATATTGAATTGATTTTAATTGAATTTCGTATTTTGTATCGATAGTATGAATAGGTCAGAGGGATGACTATTGCGACAGAGAGTGAAGCTATTAGTATAGACCGGGTTGTGCCAACATAAAACCCAGAACTGCATAGAACTAAAAGGTAAATAACTGTTGGATAGAAAGCAAAATCATTGGCTCTCACTTTGATGTTAGATGATTTCATTATAAAACGATTGGAAAAATCATAATTTTTGGAATATTGCTAGCAATTTTAAAAAAAATACCACAAACAGATACCTCTGTTTAGGTGATAAGTAGTCATTTTTTCGGGCATTTTTAAAAAATCACTTTCCAGCGAAGAGCCATCCGATCAAATGCATCAAAACTACCTTTTCCCGACCGCTTTCGCAATTATTTTTACGCTGAAATCAATAACTGGCATTGGACCACGGTTGCCAAGCCATTTTCCAGGAAGAATGCGAAATGCATCACCACATTTCTACGACTTTTCTCATGAATGGCGTTGTGCGAACGTGCCCCAAGCGAGCGCGGCACCGATCAAACCACTGAGCAAAGGGGCAATGTCGCATAAGAAACGATTATGTCGAGCGCGTTGGATTACCCAAGGAAAATCGTCAAAAAGTTTCTGTAGTTATGTGCAAAAGTTTCTCAGGTTACGTGCAAGCTTACAGTTGCAACAGCAGGAGCGCTTTTTCCCGGGATCAGTTTTGCTGACTGGCCGAAAATCACCACCAATTCAGGGGTGGTTTCCTGGCAGAAGGCACCCTGTCGCTTCTGTGGCACAGGTTGCGGCGTCCTGGTCGGAGTTGTCGAAGGCCGGGCGGTGGCGGTGAAGGGTGATCCGAACTGCAGTGTCAATAAGGGCTTGTGTTGCATGAAGGGGTATCACTCCGTACAGGCACTGTATGGAGAGGACCGGCTGACCAAGGCGAAAATTCGTAAAAACGGTGAAATGGTTGAGGTTCCTATCGCCGAGGCCTTGGATCTTGTGGCTTCAAAATTAAAAGAAACACGAGACAAACACGGCAAAGACTCGGTGGCCATCTACGGTTCCGGGCAATGGACCATCCCCGATGGATATGTCGCTTCAAAGCTTTTCAAGGGCTGCCTCGGCACCAACAATGTTGAGGCAAACGCCAGGTTGTGTATGGCCAGCGCGGTGACAGGCTTTATGACTTCCTTTGGCATCGACGAGCCCATGGGCTGCTATGAAGATATCGACAACGCCGATGTTTTCATCACCTGGGGAAACAATATGGCGGAGATGCATCCGGTGCTCTTTTCCAGGATGACGGCCAACCGCAAGCGACGCACGGGCGTGCGGATCATCGACTTTGCCACCCGTAGTACTCGCACAAGTCAGGCGGCTGACAAATCGATTCTCTTTAAGCCCCAGACCGATCTGGCGGTGGCTAATGCCATCTGCCATGAGATAATTGGCAATGGATGGGTGAACTCGAACTTTGTCAACGAACATGTGTCGTTTCACAAGGGGAAAACCAATATCGGCTATGGTATCGAAGATAATTTTGCTTTTACCGACAAGGATGAGGCGATCAGTTTCGAAGACTATAAATTATTCCTGGCCGACTATACCCCGGAAAAGGTGGAGAAAATCTCCGGGGTTTCGGCCAAGGATATCAAATATATGGCTTCCCTGTACGGCGATCCGGCGGTGAAGGTTACCTCGTTCTGGTGCATGGGCATGAACCAACACACCCGGGGCACATGGATCAACAATCTGGTCTATAATATTCATCTCCTGGTCGGCAAGATTTCTACCCCCGGCAACAGCCCATTTTCTCTGACTGGCCAACCAAGCGCCTGCGGTACGGTGCGCGAGGTCGGCACCCTGACCCATGCGCTGCCGCACGGCGTGGTGATGAACGAGCAAGATCGAAAGCATGCCGCTGAGATATGGGATGTGCCGGTCGAAAATATCGATCCCAAACCGACCTACCATACGGTAGAGATGTTTCGCGCCCTTGATCGCGGTGATATAAAATTCATGTGGATCCAGGTTACCAACCCGATGGTGACCATGCCCAATCTTAAACGTTATCGCAATGGTGCCCTAAAAGATGATCGTTTTGTGGTGGTCTCGGACGTTTATCCGACGCCTACAACCGATGTCGCCGATGTTATCCTGCCGGCGGCGATGTGGATTGAACAGGAGGGGCTGTTCGGCAATTCCGAACGGCGAACTCAGCATTTCGGCCAGATTCTCACTCCTCCAGGTGAGGCGATGTCCGACACCTGGCAGATTATTGAGGTTGCCAGGAGGCTTGGCTTCGAGAAACAATTCCCCTGGGGCCAGGATAATTATATCGAAAAAATCTGGGAAGAGTATCGCCGTTTCCACAGTGGACCGAAACACGAGATGGCACCCTACAAGGTTCTCAGGGAACGATCAGGGGTGCAGTGGCCCTTCGTCAACGGCAAGGAAACTCGCTGGCGCTTTAACCCTAAACATGATCCGGCATGCAGTAATGGCAAGGACTTTCATTTCTACGGCAAGAAGGACAACCGTGCCTGGATCTGGGCCCGTCCCTATGAACCGGCGGCTGAGTTCCCCGATAATCAGTACCCCTTCTGGCTTAACACCGGGCGGGTGATTGAGCACTGGCATACCGGGTCGATGACCAGACGAATCCCGGTCCTCCACAATGCGATGCCGGCGTCGTATGTCGAATTGAACCCGGAAGATGCAATAGAACTTGGGGTCGTAAATGGTGAAAAGGTGAAGATCATCTCCCGCCGTGGCGAGATCACTATGCCGGCGCAGATCAATGGTCGAGGCGTGCCGCCGCGGGGTATGGTCTTCGTGCCGTTCTTCGATGAGAGCTATCTTATCAACGAGTTGACTTTGGATGCCTTCTGCCCGATTTCCAAGCAGCCGGATTACAAAAAATGCGCAGTGAGACTGGAGAAAGCATGATGAAACGAAAAGAACAGTGGAACAGGTGGGTGGTAACCGCCGCCGCGCTCTGTTGTCTTGGAATCATCCACTTTTCCTTGGACAGGGCTGTTTTCGCCGGAGTCGGAAACGACGATTTTGATCATCAGAGCGGCAAACTCTATAGAGCCTACGATGCGGTACCGGAACCTTATCTGGCTGCCGATTCCGGGGACAGAAATCTGGCCGGTTTTTACGAACTGCGCCAATATCCCGGATCGCCTCCGCGGATTCCCCATGCGGCGGATATTACATTCAGCGGCAATGCTAGAGATTGTCTGGCCTGCCACGCCAAGGGCGGCTACAGTGCCGAATTCGCCAAATATATTCCAGTGACCCCGCATCCGGAAAACAGCCTCTGTTACCAGTGCCACGTCCAGAAAGTGACGGATGAAAGGTTTGTCCAGAGTACCTGGCAATCGATTACACCGCCGCGGCTCGGCCTGTCGTTTTTGGCCAGTTCGCCGCCATCAATTCCGCACAGCCTGCAGCTTCGGGAGAACTGTATCGCCTGCCATACCGGTCCGGCTGCGGTGGTTGAAATCCGCGTTTCCCATGCCTCTCGGGGCAACTGTCGGCAGTGTCATGTGCCGACCGTGCAGCAGGAAGCTTTCAGTGAATTTCGGAGAAAATAAACGCGAGGGCAACAAGCGGACTACTATGAAAACATTGATGAATGGTATGGCCAGGTGGTTATGGGGGAGCTTCTTGCTGATTCCGGCACTTTTGCTGGTGTGTGTCGGCACAGGGGCGGCAAGTGAAAAAAAACCCTTTCTCGACACCATAAAGAGTGTTGATGCACCGTTTGACAGTCGTTCCGTCCAGCAGGTTCAGCCGGTGCCGCAACCGACGGTTGTGGCCAAGGAAGAATATCAGGGAGGCCAATTCCGGGTCCTGGCGCGGAAAGAGCAAATCGAGCGGCATAAATGCAGCAATTGCCATGGGGAAAAAGAAGTGAAAGGCAAAAATGCCTTTACTCTGACTCATGGCAATGTGGTCGTACAACATGGCCGGGAGGGCAGCGAACTCGCTTGCATCGATTGTCACCATCCACAGGACCGCGATGCTCTTGAGGACAAAAAAGGTAGAAAAATTGATTTTGATCATAGCTATCAGCTCTGTGGCCAATGTCATTTCCGCCAGAAACGAGATTGGTTGGGTGGGGCCCACGGTAAGCGGGTGTCCTACTGGGCCGGGGAGAGAATTATCTTTAACTGTACGACCTGCCATGATCCCCATGCTCCGCGATTTGCCAAGCGTTTTCCGGCCACCTATTCCGTACCGTTGAATTGACGGGGGTATCTGATGAGTTTACAGGACAACGAAAAAGAAATGGAAAAGGATAAGGAAAATAAAAATACAAACGAGATCCTTGCCGATGCCCTCGCAGACAAGAGCAGTCGGCGTTCGTTTATCAAAAACCTCTCCATTGGTGCGGCGGCGGCCAGTGCCACTTTGGTAACCGGCTGCGTGCCCGGCGCTGATGCCGCAGTCAGCGGGGAGATGCGCCTGCGCTGGCAGGAATTCTTCAAGAAGAATTACCGGTTGATGACCGAGGAGGAAAAAGAGCAGACCGTTTCCCGCCTGGAACGACTGGCGGCCCTGAAGGATGGCCTGGAACTGCAGATCGGTAGTGAACCGCCGCTGCCGAAGGTACTGTATGGCTATGCCTTCAACATCACCCGTTGCGAAGGCTTTATGGAGTGTGTGACCGCCTGCATCAAGGAAAATAACCTCGATCGCAAGACCCACACCCAGTATATCCGCATCTTTGAAATGGAACCGGGTCAACTCGATCCGAGCACCGGTGACGGCAAATATTTTCACGAGGTTCCGGTCGAAAATAAATTTTATATGGGTACCCAGTGTTTCCACTGTGAAAATGCTCCCTGCACCAAAGCCTGTCCGACGAAGGCCACTTGGAGGGAGCCGGACGGCATCGTGGTCGTCGATTACGATTGGTGTATAGGGTGTCGCTACTGTCAAGCGGCCTGTCCCTACTTCGGACGACGATTTAACTGGGGCAAGGCGGAAATTCCAAAAGAAGAGATCACCACGAAACAGCACTACCTCGGGAATCGACTGCGACCGATGGGCAAGATGGAGAAATGCACCTTCTGCATTCAACGGACGCGTAAAGGGCGACTCCCGGCTTGTGTCGAGGCCTGTCCGACGGGATCGCGGGTCTTTGGTAACCTGCTTGATCCGGACAGTGAAATCCGTTATGTCCTCAAACACAAAAAGGTCTTCCGTATGAAGGAAGAACTCGGGACTGAACCGAAATTCTGGTATTTCATTGATTGATTGCAAAAAAGGACCACCATGAGCGCACATACGAACAGAAATGTCCGAACCTTCATTATTGACGTATTTCGCTGGAACCTGAGAGGCGGGATCGGTTTTCAGCTTTTTCGTCTGCTTCTTCTGGGGTGCATGGCGATGGGCATTTACGCCTACTCCTTCCAGGCCCGATTCGGTCTGTCCGTTACCGGCATGAACGATATCATCAGCTGGGGGTTCTACATATCCAATTTTACTTTTCTCGTCGGGGTTGCCGCCGCCGCAGTTATGCTTATCTTGCCCGCCTACGTCTTTCATGACCCTAATTTCCATCGGGTGGTCATCATCGGCGAAGGGGTGGCGGTGGGGGCTCTGGTCATGTGTCTGTCCTTTATTGTCGTTGATCTTGGCGGACCGCTGCAGGCCTGGCATCTGATTCCAGGCATTGGTATCTTTAACTTTCCGTCGTCGATCCTCGCCTGGGACGTGCTGGTGTTGAACGGCTATCTGCTCCTTAATGCCCTGGTACCCGCCTATATCCTCTACAGTCATTATATGGGGCGCAAGGCTAATGAAAAATTGTACCGGCCGTTCGTTTTTCTCTCGATCTTCTGGGCTTTTTCGATCCATATGGTTACTGCTTTTCTCTATCAGGGGCTGCCGGCCAGACCGTTCTGGAATAATCCCCTCCTGGGTCCGCGTTTTCTTGCCTCGGCCTTTGCCGCCGGACCGGCGCTCATTGCCCTTATTCTGGCGGTGATCCACAATTTCACCAGCTACAAGATCGACCGGAGCGTTTTTAATAAACTGCGGCTGATCATTGTTATATCGGCGATTATCAACCTGCTCATGCTCTTTTCGGAAATCTTCAAGGAATTCTATTTTCCGACGCATCATTCAAGTGCAGCGGTGTATCTGTTTTTCGGCATGGATGGGCATGATTCCCTGGTGCCCTGGATCTGGACCTCGGTATGCGTCAATCTGGCGGCAACTCTTGTGCTCGCCTTCAACCCCGGCAAAAACAATCCGAAGGTGCTGTTGCCCGCCTGTGTTTTCCTCTTTGTGGCCATCTGGATGGAAAAAGGTATCGGTTTGATTGTGCCGGGTCTTATTCCTTCGCCTCTCGGAGAGATCGTCGATTATCTGCCCACCTGGGTTGAGCTGACAGTGACACTCGGTATCTTCGCACTGGGTATTACAGTTGTTTCCTGGTTAATCAGGGCGGCACTGATCATCGAGGAACGATATGAACACTAGCCTGAAAAAAAATATCTCCTGACGACTGAGTTGCACTACGGAAAAACTCTAAACGAGAGTATTTTATCTTAGGTTATTTAACTAACAATAGTCTCATAGCTTCGAGTGAAAAACATGGAAAAATAAATATCTATATGAATATAAACTGTTGTGAAAAATGGGCTTAAAAATGAGAAGAAATCATCGAATGATTATTTCAGATTAAAAAAAACTGGACATAGCATGATAATGAGCTCATAATAGAGGGACAAATTTCGGCACTCGTTTCTATCTCTGAAAAATTAATAAGGAATAAAGTATGAGCGAACTATTAAGAATTATGTCCCACTCGCGTCGTCTGAAAAGTGCTGTTAAAGAATTAAGTACTGAGCAACTTGAAGATATTAAGGAGAAGCTGCAAGCCATCATTGAAGAGCGTATCTCCGAAGAAGCGTTAGAAAAACAAGAAAACCAGGAGCGACTCGAGAAAATTAAAAAATATCGCGAACTGCTGGCGGCTGATGGGATTAACCCGGACGAATTAACTGAACATTCCCTTGAAAAAACAGGAAAAAGAAGACCCCGCCAACCGAAATATGAGGTGTGGAATGAGGTTGGCGAGCGTATAACTTGGACTGGTCAGGGACGCATGCCTAACGTATTTAAGGCACGCATCGACTCCGGTGAACAACTCGACACATTTCTTATTGAATAACCTTGCTGGAGATCCAGCTAAGGCAGATTCAATGCCTCTCGCAAGCCTGGAAACCGTAACGGAAAAACTCGAGATTTTGGTTCTCGTTACGGATCCCAGAGCCGTTATGCGCAGTTTTTTGAAATTGTTTTACAACGACTTCATGAAAGATCGCTGGGACAAATTTTGATTAACATTGGTTGTCGAACCTGACCTATATCCACCCCCTTGCATCTCGCGTCCTCCCTGCCACGCCTAAAAAACTGCAAAGTTGTCAATATCCATTTTTTTGTTGTTACCAGAAAGATTGGATCTCTATCTGTATGCCGATGGCGATTTTTTCATTGGTCACCAAGAAAAAATTGATCCGATTCGAAATATCTCCTATAATTTTTCGTGCCTCAAAATTCGTTTCTTGTGTTTAAACGAATTTCGTCAAGGTACATATCTCGATTACCGAGGTTAGAATACTATTACAATACCTCACGGCAACAAAGAGAGGATGTCATTGAACAATGTTAAAACAAGGCTTCTGCCAATTATCAGTGTGCTCCTCATTCTGGGTTTTCTGCTTACCAGTCTGGCCAGCTATTTTGTCTCCAGAGCATCTCTTCGTTCCGAGATATCAGAGAATGAACTGCCCCTGACAAGTGATAATATCTATTCGGAAATCCAGCGGGACCTGATGCGTCCGGTGTTTATTTCTTCTTTTATGGCAAACGACACCTTTCTGCGCAACTGGATCCTTGATGGTGAAAAGCAAGAGCAACAGATAATCCAGTATCTTAAAGAGATTCAAGAGAAATATTTAACCTTTACAAGTTTCCTGGTGTCGGAAAAAAGTAGAATATATTACCACAGCGGCGGTATTCTTAAAAAAGTGATGCCTGAAGAAGAGCGGGACAGGTGGTATTTTCGGGTCAGGGAGATGAAAGATGAATATGAGATCAACGTCGATCCCGATTCAGCCAATAAAGATGCGATGACGATCTTCATCAATTATCGTGTGCTTGATTATGATGGAGAACTCATCGGCGTTACCGGAGTAGGGCTGGCAGTCAAGGCCGTTAAAAAAATCATAGAAGTGTACCAAAAGAAATACCGTCGCACGATATATTTTCTCGATAGAAACGGCAGCGTCAAGGTGGCTGGAGCGGAATGGGAGAATCCTGTTGAGGAAATTGCCCAGATGAAATCTGCACAAGAAATAAAAAAAGGACTGGCAAACCAATTGGAAAGTTCCTTTTCCTCTACTAAGAATGGACAGGTCATCCATACCAATATTCGCTACATCAAGGAGTTCGACTGGTATCTTGTCGTTGAACAATCAGAGCAGGAAACGATTCGTCGGGTATTCACCACTCTGGTTTTTAATCTTGCTATTTGCATCGTTGTAACCATTGTTGTGGTCTTGCTGGTACATATCTCCGTTACTGCCTATAGGAAAAGAATAGAAACTCTCCGGGGCATTATTCCGATTTGTTCTTACTGCAAGGAAATTCGAGATGATAAGGGCTATTGGAACCAAGTTGAGGCGTATGTCGCAAAGTATACCGACGCCCAGTTCAGCCATTCCGTCTGCCCGAAATGTATGAAAACGCATTATCCCGAATATTGTTCGGAGGACCAGAAAGGAAAATGCGGATGACAGTACCTGCAATACTTACCAAGCAGTAAGCTGTGAGAGTGGTGCTTCGCATGTACTGCAGTTTTGCGGGCAGCAGAAATCAACCTGTGGCTGGGTTTTTGCATTGGGGGTTGGTGGCGATCATCGCCACAGCCACAAGGGAAGTGATCAGAACCGCGACTCCGGCTACATGGTAGGATAAGGCGATTCCCCAGCGATCCATGCTGTAGCCGGCCAGGACGGCACCGGTGAAAATCCCGCCACTCATGGCAAAACTGAATACCCCCATCATTGTTCCATGGCCGTAAACTTTGCCTTCGATCGAAGCATAGGCACCGAGCACTGCCCAAACTGCGGCTTCGAAAGCTCCGAGACACAGGTAGAGGGTGACGATTTGTGCAAAGCTCTCAATACTTGGAATTAAAAAAATGACGCCCGAGATGCAGGCGGAGCCCGCCAGGAGAATCAACTGCTTGTTGCAGCGGTCGGCAAGTTTGCCCATAGGTATCTGCAGCAGGGCGTTGATGAGCGTGCGGCAGGCGATGACAATACCTATCTGCAAACCGCTGCTATCCTGCCATTCGGACATGATCAGGGGGAGGAAGGCCATGGTCGGAACCATGATAACCATGGTTGCATACCTTGAGAGGAGGATGCCGCTGGTTTTTCTGCTATGCAGCATCCTGAAGAGGCTCTGCAGCAGGCTGATCGTTTGTCTGCGATCTGTGGCAAGATGTGCCGGCATGTAGAGAATGACCAGGATAAAGGCGACAAAGCTGAGCAGGGCCATGAGATAAAAGACAGAGGCCATGCCCCACACATCATAGACGAGGCCGCCGATGAGGGGGCCGCAGCCGATGCCGCTGAAGATGGCGATGTTGAGATAGCTCATGTAGCGCCCTTCTTCACCGTGCGGAGCGAGGAGACTCATATAAGCCATGGCCACCGGAACGATCATCGCCGAGCCGACGCCGTGAAAGCCACGGATGCCGATGAGATGTCCGACACTTGTGGCATGGGGAATCAGCAGGCCGACCAGCCCATAGATGAGCAAGCCTGCAACAAGAAAACTTTTTCTCCCCCATCGATCGGAGAGATTGCCGACCACCGGCAACAATAAGCCTCTGGTGACGGAAAAGGCGGCAATAATCATCCCCAGGGCAAAACCGCCGGCGCCAAGTTCTTTAGCAAACACCGGCATTATCGGTACGATAATGCCGATCCCAAGCAGGGCAATAAAAACCGAGAGCAGAAGGGTCAGAAGCGTTTTGTTTTTCATAAAAGGCGTCAGCCGAGGTCATAAAATTCAAGTTCCGGCTCGACGGTAGTTGGTGAGAGTAACTCCGGCCAGGACCAGTATGCCTCCAACCAGGACGGCGGGCCTGATCGTTTCGCCCAAGATCAACCAGGACAGCAGCAGAGAAAAAACCGGCACAAGGTTGATAAAGATCCCAGCCCGGCTGGCCCCGATTTTTTTAATTCCTTTGTAGTACAGGGAAAAACCTAGGGCCGTGCCGAAGAGTCCAAGATATGCGAGGCTGGTCCAGGAAAGAAAGGTGATCGCCGACAGGTGGAGGCCGAACAGACCTTCCCGGGCAGCAGGAAATGCCAGGAGAATGGTGCCGATAATCGATGAATAGCAGACTGTAGTCAGTGGCGGCAGGGAATTGAGCACCGATCTGCCGATCAGGGAATACGCAGACCAGCTGACGACGCAGCCGATCAGTGCCTGCTCCCCACGTCCGAAGCCACCGGTAAACAGCGAGCCGGGATGACCGTTGCTGATGACCATGACTGCTCCTGCAAGCGACACCAGCACACCGCAGGTTTTCAGAAAGGTGAGGCGTTCCCGGAGAAAGAGCGCGGCAAAGATGGTGATGACCAGCGGCGTACCAGCAACAATAAGTGAAGCCCGGCCGGCGCTGATATGGTGCAGGCCGTAAAAGAAAAAGACATTGTAGGCAAAAACTCCGGTCATGCCGAGGAGGATGAGGGGCAGCCAGAGTTTTGGCGGCGGTATATGGAATTTTCCTTCAAGGCTCCGGGTTACCGCCACCATCGCCACAGAGGCGATGAGAAAACGGAGGAAGGCGGCGCTGGCCGGTTCGACCGCACCTGCCAGCAATCGGCCGGCGATGAAGGTGCCGCCCCAGAGAAACATGGTAAAAATCAAAGAAAAATAGGTGAGTATGGGCATGGGTTGTGTATTCTTTAGAATGTGTTAATAATATGAGTGAGTTGGAAATATGTCCTAAGTCCGATAGACGGACCTTTTCATGATACTCCTTGTGGGGTGTTATTTACAGAAAAGAGAACCTTGGAACGATAATTCATGACACTGCGAGACCATATCATCGCAGGGACCGAGGGAAGTGAGGCCCTTGATTCCCTCCAACTCAATCAACTTGAACAGTCCTTCCGTCAATGGTTTGAAGAAGCTACCGCTCGCAAGGATATCCGTATCTCCAGGCAACGGATTTTTATCATCTTTCTGCTTATACGCTATACCGGTGCAAAACTCAATGAGGTGTTAAAACTCAAACCTTTTGAGGACATCGACACTAGCCGCCATTGTATCATCTTCCATATGCATGGACATGATGGTGAGAAAAACTTGCGGGAGGTACACATCCCGGAAACCGTGTCCAAGGTGCTTCAGTTATTGTTGGCTGAGCCACATTTTCAGGAGCCGGCGCGGAAACTGTTTGATGTCGATCCCGGATTTGTGCGGCGTAAGTTCTATGAACGGAGCAGATCCTGCGGCTTTTCAACCCGTCTAGGAGGGCCCGAGATGATCCGCAAGGCCAGAGCTGTTGAACTCCTTCGCAACAACATGCCCCTGCCGGCGGTCCAGAGACTCTTGGGTCACTCCAATCCAAATCTCACAAGCGCCTACGTAACCTTTTCCGATGAGGAATTGCGCCGAGCGACAAAATTCCACATCGATAGAGAATTTTCACGTAAGACAAGCGCCTGCAATTCCTTCTTCGGCAAGATCAGCGCCATACATAAGGATGATATCCAGGCCCTCATAGAGCTGACGACCATTGGCGGCGAAGTGGTACAGGCGATCATCACCCATGGCAGTTTGCAAAGATTGGGGCTTGCTGTAGGAAGACTCGTCACAGCCGAGATCAAGGCTCCTTGGATTGTTCTTATGAAACAGGAAGAAGATCCGAGATGCAGCGCCGAAAATAGGTTCAACGGTGTCATTGAAAAGATCGCCAGGGGAAAGATTAACACAGAATACAGTATCCGACTGGAAGACGGCACGGAAATCTGCTCTATTACCGGCACAGAGAGCAATAGGCCTTATCTCCTGCGGGAGGGCGACCGTGTTTGGGCACTTTTCAACTGTTACGCAGTTGTTCTGCATGTCGACTGACCTGAGAAACACTGATTTTTCGTTGGCCGGACAAGGGGGGCAAAGCCGGATGGTGAGGTCTCGGGAACGAGGCAGAGGAGAAAAGCGGATGAGTAAACCAGCAAAAATGACCAGGGAGGAATTCAGCTGGGTGCTCTATGACGTCGGCAACTCTGCCTTTGTCCTGGTGATGGTGACCGCCATTATGCCGATTTTTTTCAAAGATGTCGCCGCGGCGGGCATGAGTGGGGTTGAATCGACTGCGGGCTGGGGCTTTGCCAATTCCGCAGCATCGCTCATTCTCGCTTTATTGGCGCCGGTGCTCGGGGCCATGGCCGACTATAAAGACCGTAAAAAGCAGTTTTTTCTCTTTTTTCTTTATCTTGGCATTGCTTTTACCGTTCTTCTGGTGTTCGTCGGCAAAGGCCAGTGGCTGCTGTGCCTGATTCTCTTTGTTTGTGCGCGGGTGGGATGGGCCGGGGCCAATATTTTTTATGATGCCTTTCTGCCGGACATCACCGTTCCGGAGCGTATGGATCTCATCTCGGCCAGGGGGTATGGTTATGGCTATATCGGCAGTGTTCTTCCGTTTCTGATCATCATCGGTCTTCTGCTCGGCAGCGGCATGGGCGATGGGCTTCCGGCCGGGCCGACGAGGGTCGGTTTTCTCATTGTTGCTCTGTGGTGGTTTCTTCTTTCCCTGCCGGCTATCAAAAATCTGCGCCAGGTCCATTATCTGCAACCTGATTCGGCCCCGGTTCGGCAGAGTTTTCGAAGGCTTTGGCAGACCTTTCAGGAGATTCGTTGCTATAAACAGGCCTTTCTCTTTCTTGCCGCCTATTTTTTCTATATTGACGGGGTGGATACGATTATTTCCATGTCCACTGCTTACGGCCGGGATCTGGGTTTTGGCGTACCGCTGCTAATAGTTGTTCTTCTGGTTATCCAGATCGTCGCCTTTCCCTTTGCCTTACTGTTCGGTAGGCTGGCCGGACTTTCTTCAACCCGGCGGATGCTCTTTGTCGGCATTGGTGTATACTGTGTCGCCACCCTTGTCGCCTTCTTTCTGCCGGTTATCAATGATATGTTTTTCAAGACTCTTGCTTTCTGGTTTATCGCCATCCTGGTTGCCTCTTCCATGGGCGGTATTCAGGCGCTCAGTAGAAGTTATTTCTGCCGCCTTATTCCGGCGGAAAAAAGTGCGGAATTTTTTGGATTTTACAATGTTTTTGGGAAATTTGCGGCGATAACCGGGCCATTTTTAATGGCGATGGTCGGGCGGCTGACCGGGGAAACCCGCTGGGGGGTGTTGAGCATTTTGCTGCTTTTTATAATCGGCGCCATCCTTCTCAGTCGGGTAGAGGCCTGTGCCGACTGAGAAGGGGGCATTGAAGCAAAATTATGTTGTTGTTCTGTCCGGCAGTGTGCAGGTGTTAAGGAGATCCTTTATGCCTTCGATATCCTTGAGACGTCCATAAACAGTGATCACATCACCTGTTTGCAGCTCGGTGCTACCGCGTGGGATGAGGATTTGGCCACTTCTTTTAATTGACACCATATTGACGGTGTCGGGGAGCTGCAGATCCTTTATCAATGCATTGTTGCACGAATTTTCCTCTTTCAGGACAAACTCGACAAAGCCGTTTTCCTTCTGTTTACGCAGTTCCACTTGGTGTTCAACAATCTGCCCCCGTTGCTTGCGGACAATGCCGAGATCATAGGCGCGGAGGATGTCGCTTCGGCTGATAATGCCGCAAAGGGTGTCGGAACCATCCCGGGAAACCACAGGCAGTCTCGCCAGATCACGGGGCGACATCCTTTGAATAGCAACCCATATCGGTTCATCGGGAAAGGCGGTGATCGGTCTTTCGATCGCCAGATCGGCAACAGTCAATCCTTGGGGTTTGAAATTTTCTCCGGACTGGGCGCGGTGGACATCCTGCAGGGTGACGATGCCCCACAGCTTGTTGTTGTCTGCAAGAACCGGAAAACCGACAAGGTTTGTTTCCTGGAAGAGGCCCATGAGTTCTGAAAAAGAAGCATTTTTGTGAATAGTTAGAGGTTTAGCGCGCATTACCTCACTTATCTTTACCCCCTGCATTATATCCATATCTCTGCCTTCCGAGAACCGTACCCCGCGTTTGGCAAGTTTCATAGTGTATATCGACTCGGGGTGCAGCCACTGGGAGAAATAACTGGCCGAAACTCCGGCAACCATCAGGGGCAGAATCATGAAATAGTCGTTGCTCATCTCAAAGACGATGAGCATGGCGGTCAGCGGTGCCCGGGCGGTGGCCGAGAAAAGGGCGGCCATGCCGACCAGGGCGAAGGCCCCGGTGTTGAGGCCGATGGACGGGAACAACCAGCTGAAGAGATGGCCCATGGCCCCGCCCAGCACGGCCCCGGTAAAGAGCGAAGGGGCAAAGACCCCGCCCGAGTTGCCGGAGCCAAGGGTAAGGGAAGTGGCAATTGGTTTGAGGAAAATGAGTGCCACCAGTATCCACAACGGAGTTTGGCCTTGGATCGCCGCCTGTATCGAGGGAAAGCCGGAGCCGTACATATGTGGAATAGGGATACCTAGCCCCCCGCCGTGGGCCGCAGCCCCAGCCGGGAAGGACAGATTGGGCAGATGCATATAGGCGAGACCCACCAGACCGAGGAGCAGACCACCAACCGCCGGTTTGAAAAGCTGGGGGAATTTCCATTGATCAAAGACATCTTCCGCCATGTTCAGCATTCTGATGAACATGATGCCGATCAGGGCGGCAGTAAGTCCCAAGATCAAATAGAGGACGATTTCCAGGGAACTGTTGAGACTGTAGGCCGGTACCTCGAAGGCAAACTTGGAACCGATAAGGTTGCGGCTTACGACGGAGGCGGCAACCGCAGCAATGACCACATTGCCAAAGGCTCGCATCTGCAGTCCGCACATCAGTACCTCGATGGCAAAGGCCACTCCGGCAATGGGGGCGTTGAAGGTTGCGGCAATGCCTGCCGCCGCCCCGCAGGCAACGAGATTACGGATTCTTTCATCGGAGAGATGCAGTACCTGGCCCATGGTGGAGCCAAGTGCCGCACCGACCTGAATGATCGGTCCTTCCCGCCCAGCCGACCCGCCGGTGCCGATGCACAACGATGAGGCAGCAATTTTGGCGACGGCGACCCGGGCACGGATTCGTCCGCCGCGCAGGATCAGGGCCTGCATGACCTCAGGGACGCCGTGTCCTTTGGCCTCCTGGGCAAAGAGAATCAGTGGCCCGACCAGCAGACCACCGAGCACAGGAACGATCACATAGATCCATTTACCGAGAAAAGGGAACATCGCCGAACCGGAGCCGAAGGAGAGGTCCTGGATGGCAAAGATCAGTTTGACGAAGAACACCGAGGCCAAACCGGTAACCGACCCGACAATAACGGAAAGAATAATAAGCAGGAGCCCCTCGGGTGGGGAGAGGCGGTCGAGGAGCCAACTGAGGGGAGGTCGTTTCGGGGACATGGTAGAGTCGGGGAACAATTATTACGCATGAGGCGAAGGGTTGGATCGATGCCCATGCCCCTCTATTCGATGCAGTATATGGGGAGTTAACAACAATACGCCGTAGAGGAGGGAAACTTACCCCCGAACGACACGATGAACCATGAGGAAAGATCAGGTGAAAAAGACTTTCCACTAAACAGGCCCGACAAAACGAAAACAGATATACAAGCTTTCCACAATGAAACCTGAAATCCTACCCCTTTCGAGCTTTATATTCAAGGTGTTTTAAAAACGGTGCCTGGTTTTTTCGTGAACAATTCCAGTTTTTAATGAACTGGGATCAACTTATTAACCCCGATAAGCGGGATAAGTACCTTCACGAAATTCGTTAATAAAAAACAAGAAACGAATTTCTAAGCTACTAAAATTGTAAAGCTTTTCGCGCCTCCTGGCGAAGCAGCATATCCATGATAACCAGGGCGGCCATGCCTTCGACTATAGGCACGGCGCGCGGCACGACGCACGGGTCATGGCGTCCTTTAGCCTCAAGGATTGCCTCCTGCCCGGAAAAATCGACAGTCGGCTGGGGCAGGGAGATGGTTGCCGGCGGCTTGAAGGCGATGCGCATGGTTATCGGTTCGCCATTACTGATGCCACCCTGAATGCCTCCGGAGCGGTTGGTAAGGGTGCCGAGCCGACCTTCTTTCTGGGTAAAGGCGTCGTTATGCTGAGAACCGCGTTGTTTGGCACCGGAAAAACCCGACCCGATCTCAAATCCCTTGGTGGCCGGGATCGCGAGCATCGCTTGAGCAAGTTTTGCTTCGAGTTTTTCAAAGGTCGGTTCACCAAGGCCAAGCGGAACATTGCGGATAACGCAGGCCACTACACCGCCAACCGAGTCGCCGATTGTTTTCAGATCTCCGACCAGCGCCTCCATTTGCGCGGCAGCCGCTTTATCCGGGCAGCGAATGAGGGTGGCATCGACTTCCTGCCGGGTGATTGTGTCGCTGTCAACCGCTGCGGCCTCGATCTCCCCGACGCTTGCAACCCAGGCGACAATGTCGATACCATGTTTTTCGCGAAGGATTTTGGCAGCCACAGCCCCCGAGGCCACCGTGCTGATGGTCTCTCGGGCGCTCGATCTGCCGCCGCCGGAGGAAGCCCTTATGCCGTACTTCATCTGGTAGGTGTAATCGGCGTGCGAAGGCCGGGGAATGTCCCGCATATTGCCGTAGTCCTTAGGGCGCTGATCCTTGTTGGCGACCTGCAGGGCAATGGGCGTACCAAGGGTCCGGCCGTTCTCGGTGCCGGAAAGGATGATCACTTGGTCCGCCTCCTGGCGGTCCGTTGACAAAGCGCTTTGGCCGGGTCGTCTGCGGTCAAGTTGGGCCTGTATATCCGCTTCCGTCAGGGTAAGACCCGGTGGACATCCGTCTATGACCACGCCAACCGCTTTGCAGTGCGATTCACCAAAGGTAGTGACACGAAAAAGGGTGCCGAAGCTGCTGGACATGGGATGGTCTCCTTTTTGTAGAAAATGAAAAATCCGGCAAAAGCCGGCGGCAAGGTGTCTTCTCATCAGGCAGAAGATACAACTGTGATAATAACAGGGACAGGAATTATTTGCCACAGACCGGTTCATAATGGCTATTTTATAATTTTTTGGAACAAAAGACAGTTACATAAGCGTTTCAATTCCGCCTGTCTGCAACAAAAGGAATTTGAATATGACAGCAAGATATCTGGAGGCAAAACAAAGTGGCCTTTTGGCAAAGAGATGGGAAGAGAGCAATCAGTTTCTCAGTTCCTGCAGCCTCTGTCCACGGCAGTGCGGTGTGAATCGCCTGTCAGGCGAAAGGGGCTATTGCCGTGCCGGCCATCTCGCAGAGGTGGCGAGTTACGGGCCTCATTTTGGTGAAGAGAGTGTTTTGGTCGGTTGTGGTGGCTCCGGAACGATTTTTTTCTGCGGGTGCAACCTGCTCTGCAGTTTCTGCCAGAATTACGCCATAAGCCACAGCGAAGACCAGGATTGTCGGATCGTTTCAAGCCCGGATCTGGCGGCGATCATGATGGAACTGCAAGAGATGGGCTGTCATAATATCAACCTCGTCACTCCAAGTCATGTCGTACCGCAGATTCTCGCCGCTCTGCCGTTTGCTGTTGACGCCGGACTCTTTGTGCCTCTCGTGTATAACTGTGGCGGTTATGAACGTATTGAAACACTGAGGCTGCTGGACGGGATTATCGATATCTATATGCCCGATGCGAAATTCTGGGCCCCCGAGTCGGGTCTCCGATACGCAGCTGCCGTCGACTATCCTGAAAGAATGCGAGAGGGAGTGGTGGAGATGCAGCGGCAGGTTGGCGATCTGCACATAGGCCAGGATGGGCTAGCAGATCACGGCCTCCTCGTTCGCCATCTTCTCATGCCGGATGGACTTTTCGAGGCGCAGGCGATTTTTCAATTTTTGGCAGAAGAAATCTCGCCAAACTGCTATGTGAATATCATGGACCAGTACCGACCCTGTGGTGAGTTGGCCGGCGGAGGTGACACGCATGCCGCGATCAGTCCGGCAATGCACGCTGCCGCGCTGCAGGCGGCAAAGAAAGTGGGTCTCAGCCGCCTGGACCGGCGTGATACCGCCGCCCTGATCCGTCGTCTGCTCTCCCTTTGATGGTCACTTCAGTATATGTTTTCGGGTTTCCACAACCTGACCCCAGGCATAGATAAAGAGACCGATGGAGCAGCCGGTGATACCGCACAGTTCCCAGCTGTTGAGTGCCTCCCCGAGGAGCAGCCAGGCGAGGAGGGCAGTGCCCACCGGGACAAAGGACATGAAGATGGAAACGGTGATGGTTCCTATGCGGGCGATAGCATAGGTCGAGCACATCAGGGCGACGATATTGACAACGATTCCCTGATACAGGGCCTGGCTGAGGATTTCCAAGGTGCCTGCCGTATTGAGAGAGTTTGGGAGAAAAAACCACAGCGGCAGGAATATAATAGTGTTGATTACAGGCACGGCGACCAGCACATCCCGCCACTCGAAACCCCAGAGTCGCACGGCAATCATATGCCCGGTATAAAAAACCGCGGCACTGAGCAGGAGGAGTATACCAAGGGAGTGGCCTATTGAGAAGGTGTTGCCTCCAGCCATGACGAAGTTGGCAAGAAAGATCAAAGCAATAGCGGCGTAGCGCAGATTCGAAACTCGCTGCCGGAGTATGAACCAGGCCGCAACCGCACCAAGGACAGGCAGCATGCCGTTGACCAGGACGCCGGCATGTGCAGCCTTCAACTCCTTCAGACCGTAAAAAGTGACCATGGTATAGGGGAAGCCGATGCCTAGAGACATGATCAGGTACTGATGCAGTTTATACCGTGCCCAGCGATGGCGGATTATCAGGGGCGAGACGCAGAGCAGCGCCGTCACATAGCGGATCAGGGTGATATCTGCCGGCTGCAGGTTGGAATGTACACCGTAGCGTGAAATGGTGATCCATCCCGACCAGGCAAAAACGATAAAGGTACAGGCAAGGTACGCCCGGAGATTGGTCATTTGCGCCTTTGGCAGGATTCATCTTCCGGTCTGCCGCCTTCCTGCATATGGTTTGAAGCGGACAGGGCGGCAATTTTCAGGGCCTCGGAATAGGTCGGGAAGTTGAAGATATTATCGATAAAGATATCAATCTTTGCATTGTATAAGAGGGCCATCTGGGCGATATGAATGACCTCCGTGGCTCCGCCGCCGATGATGTGGACACCGAGGATCTCCCGGGTGTCGCGGTGGACAATCATCTTCAGCATGCCCTCACTTTCCCCGGAGATCTGGCCGCGAGGGAGTTCGTGGTAGCGGCAGCGACCGATGACGATCTTGTAGTCGCGGGCCCTTGCCTCTTCTTCGGTGATACCGACATAAGAGATTTCGGGGATGGTGTAGATGCCGAAGGGAAAGATCTTCGGAAATGATTCGATCCTGGTTTTTAGACCGTCCAGGGCGGCCAGGCGGCCCTGAATAATGGAGGTGGATGCCAGGCTCGGCCAGCCGACCACATCACCGACCGCGTAAATATTCGGCGACGTGGTCTGGAACAGTTCATTCACTTCGATGTAGTGATGGTCGTTCAGCTTGACTCCGGCGAGGTGTATATCAAGACCGACCGTGTTTGCCTCGCGACCGAGGGCGAAAAACAGGCAGTCGGCTTCAAAGACCTTCGCGCCACTGAGCGTCACCTTGGCACCGGACTTGCTTTTCTCGATCCGGAAGTCGCCGCAATTATTAATATAGTTGATATTCCCGCCGGGGAAGTTGTTCTGCAGTTCAGCAATTATCTCATAATCAAGAAATTTCAGCAACTTGTCGCCACGGTCAAGCAGCGAGACCTTGACCCCGAGGGCGGCGAAGATGGTGGCATATTCAGAGCCGATAACACCGCCGCCGAGGATGATCATGCTCGTTGGAACATGTTTGATACCGAGAATCGAGGTCGAATCGAGAATTGTCTCGTGATCGAAGGGGATGTCCGGCGGATTACGGGGGTGCGAGCCGGTAGCGATGATGATCCGCTCGCCTTTAACCTCAATCTCCTTGCCTTCCATAAGGCTGGTGACTACGAGGGTATGGTTGTCGATAAAGCGGCCCGAACCGCGGATCAGATCGATACCGTTGCGCTCAAGTTGGCAGGTGATGATCGCCTGTTCCTCAATTCGAACATTATGAAGGCGGACTTTGAGCTTTTCCATTGAGATTTCCGCTCGCTGGATGGAGCTGGAGTCGTCTTCGAAAACCTTGCGTTTCAGGTGGCCGGTAAGATAAAGAACTGCCTCGCGCAGAGTCTTGCTTGGAAAGGTGCCGGTGTTGACACAAACGCCGCCAAGCGAGCCTTCCTTTTCCAGAACCAGGACTTTCTTGCCTGATTTGGCGGCGGTCATTGCCGCAGCCAGTCCCGCGGGACCTGTGCCGATAATGATAAAGTCGTAGTAAGTTGCGGTCATGGTTGATGCCAGGTCATGGTTGATGATATTTGTTCTATTCATACACCGCTCCTCGGGAATTGCAAATCAATCTCTTCGGGTAAAGGCAAGGCTTATAACAAACCTTGGTTGCGGGCGAAAGCGAGATCTTCCGGCGTGTCGATATCGTGGAGGGTTGGCATGATGGCGGTCTCAATTGCTGCTTTTTCCAGACGTTGGCAGGTGTGGGCAAAGACCATGGAGGTGGACCAGACGATCTGTTCAAAGAGCAGGGGATAGAGTTCTTCTGCTGCATCGGCGCGCATACCGATGAGGTAATAGCCGCCGTCACGGCTGGGGCCGATGGTCACCTTGGTATTCTGCAGGGCAGCGAAGGCACTTGCCAGCAAGTCGGCACTGATGCCCGGGATGTCACTGCCGATCAATACTGCAGCCTTCGTTCCTCCAGAAAAGGCATGGGTAAAGGCCATTTGCATGCGCAGGCCGAGATCGCCGTCGGCTTGGTCCACAAAGGTCAGCGGTCCAAGCCACGAAGTCATTTTTTCTTTGCTGCCGCCGGAATGATGGATAATTGTTGTAATATCATACTGTTCGGCGAGGATGCAGGCCTGCATGACAATTCTTTCGGTCATGAGCTTTTGCAGTTGGGCAGCACCGCCGGCTCCGAGTGTCGGGATCAATCGAGTTTTGGTTTGACCAATCTCAGGGTATCTGGTGAAGAGAAGAAGGTGGTTGCGACAAGTCATAATTGGCCAGGAAAAGGGTCAAGCGATGCGTAGCCGGTATTGAAGTCTCGCATCTGGTCTCCTTAGTTGCCGTTACTGGGATTTTGGGTCAAAGGTAATAATGGTTACGCGGTTGCGGCCATTCTTTTTCGACAAGTAAAGACCTCTGTCGGCCGCCTCAATGAGTTCCCGCTGAGTAATGGTATCGTTACGGGAGTATTGAACACCACCGCAGCTGATGGTGATTTTGATGGAACTGCCTTTGAAAATCGTAGTCATTGCAGCAGCGCAGCGTCTCAGTCGTTCGGCGAAAACTTTCATACCGATGCGGTCCGTCTCCGGGAGAATGACGGTAAACTCCTCTCCGCCGTATCGGGATACTATATCGCTGGGACGCACAGCACCTGTAATGGCTTCGGCAAGATTAATCAAAACCTGATCGCCGGCAGGGTGGCCGAAAGAGTCATTTACATCTTTAAAAAAATCAATATCAAACATGACCAGGCTGAGTGGGTGGCCATAGCGTTTGGTGCGGGCCATTTCCCGCTGGAGATTTTCCTGGAAGAACCGATGATTGTGGAGATTTGTCAGGCCGTCACGAAAAGCCATTTGCTCGAGTTTATCATTGGACTGCCGGAGTTCATCGGCGAATCTTTCTGATTTGCTTTTTTCTTCTTTAAGGGCCAGCACCAGCTGTTCGTAAGAGAAATTCAAGCGCCCGAGCTCCTCGTTAGCCTCCTGAAGCAATTGTGAATACGGTTTTATCTGTCCTGGTTCAATCTCAAAGATCTGAAGAATATCGAAACTTTTCCGGGCTATATCATCAAGAAGATGGAGGCTCTGTGAGGGAGTTATGTCAAAGAATGTAGACATCTTCGTTTGTAGTTCCACAACGTTGTTTGTGGTCTGATTGGAGTTGCAGATGGCCGACAGCAGGTTGGCCATCTTGAGCACCTGGGCCGTTCGGCAATACTTGGTTGGAGCGAGGTCGGGGGCATGATGGAAGCGTGCAGGCGTGCTGATACCTTTTGGAAGACCCCAGCTTTCTAAAAGCAGGCCGCTGACCTGTTGATGATCGTATCCGAACGTCTCCCGCTCGCTGAGAGCGAGGCCTGTGCCACCATTGGCGATACAATGTTTCAATGCGCTGTCATATTCCTTGCCCTTGGCAAGATATAAAACAAGTACCCCTATGTCCTGGAGGAGACCGGCAGCAAAAATATCATCATCTTTGCTGTTTATCAGCTCCATTACCAGTTCCGCAGCCACTGCCGAAGTCACCGAGCGTCGCCAGAAGTAGTCGAAATCAAAAAGAGACTTGTTGTTGCCGCGCAGATTTCCGGCAATAACAAACGAAAGGGCGATGTTCTTTATCAAGTTGGTGCCGAGGATGGAGAGTGCGCGGTTGATGTTGCCGACTTTATTGGGCAGTGAATAGATCGCCGAATTGGCGATGCGCAGCATCTTGCTGATAAGCGCTGGATCGGCGGACAAAATTTTCTCAAGTTCCTCAAGGGAACATTCCTCATTCTGGACGGTATTGAGAATTTTGACAGCGATAGCCGGAGGAGATGGGAGGTTGATCTGCTGCTTGATCAGATCATCAATCTCATTCATTTATTTTGCCTTAAACTCAACAAACGGAATTCTTTATTATATTCCCCTGCGAGGAATCGGGAGTCAGCCAACAGACAAGATGGTCAACAAACATAACCGAAAAAACTGTGGTGTTGAAGAAAAAATCCTTCCGTAACAATAATTCCCTCAAAGAGTTGGCCGGAAGGCTTCAGCGTCAGCAGTACATAAGCCGTTGTTAAAAACACGATTGTTGCAGAAAAGTGAGGAACTGCATTTGAACTGCAGCCAAAACGAAACAAATGAACAAGCTGTTTCAAAACTGCTGCTAATCTTCTTGTACAACTCATAAGAAATTGGTATCAATGCCGTCGTACGGAGGAGTGCCGGAGCGGCTGAACGGGACGGTCTCGAAAACCGTTGTGGAGGAAACTCCACCCAGGGTTCGAATCCCTGCTCCTCCGCCATGGTCTCGATTTAATAGACTAAAACATATCTACATGACAACTAAAGCCTGTTGTTATCCGCTCTTGTTATCCACAGTAACGGTAACAAATAGAGAGGTTAAAAATGGGCTTTCCTGTTTCTCATCAGCCTACCTAAATCTATCAGAGTCCTTCTGGCCACTTCTTTCGGATGCGAATTCCGGATGAACTCAGAGATCGAGTCGGGAAGACCGAATTCAGGTATCCGTGATCTTCTTAGTGAGAGCATTGACAAGGTCAAGCACGATCTACCGAAAATCGTTTCTTCCTGGTAAGGGTAGGGTGCGGACATATCACTATAATATGAGCAAAAAAGAGATAAATTTACCCATATTATTTTAATACATGTAAGGTGGGTAAAGATTTCGGCGGTATATGTTTGTTGGTCAGATAATGACCTTTGTCGCCGTTTCGCTGCGGAACCAGCCCATGCAAATGGATATAGATGGAGAAATCCGCTTAAGGTGCAGATTCGTGGCTAATGTGAGCGGTCCTTTCCGCGCCACTGAGACCTGAAGGTGGGATATGACTACTTGGAACATCGAACTCAACATTCCACGGAGAGTCGCCCGCAGGTTGATTATTCGGTAGTTCTCTAGTCCCTCGATGGGTTCGACGATAGAGCACCGCCAGCCTTTGGAATTCGTCGGCGTTAATATCATGGGCGATCAGGCGATAAGTCTGTCGGCCAAACCTTTGTGCCACCTGAGCGGCAGTTGCAAGCGCTTCGTTGTGAAGGCGTAAATTTAGCACAACTGGCTGGCCGCCTCCTGCCATTGTACCACCTTGAGACAGGATCATGTCTTCAAGATGGAGTTCAATTCTCCCGGCTTCGAGTCTAATCCAGTGGTTGAGAATTGGATTGCTATTTATAAATCTGACAATTCGGCCTTGTCCCAGCGCAGACACATCAGCAGCAATTGGATCGGCGGGAGGGAGCGCTGTAGGGCGTGGAGCTCGAATGCTCCCCCTTATCCGGAGAAGCGCAGGAAGACCGGTTCCTGCTGCGGCCAGTAGGTTCTCTCCTACAGTTGCAATGCGGCTCCAGAACCTCTGTCCTGCAGATTCTAAATCCACACGGGTTGTTGCCATGAGAATTGATTGGTTCAAATCCTGAATGGCATCGCCGTAAATATTGATCGCCTGAGCCAGGAAAAAAGTAGCAAGGGTTAAGCCCAGAGCATCAATCAGACCCATAATTGTTTCAATGACTACCGCAGGGATGAACGCAGAAATCCATGGGATAAAGAAACTCAAGAATGCAGCAGCAATACCTATTGCACAGAAGATGATGACCATCACACGCACGGCATTGAGGAACTGGCGTATTGCAGGGGGGATGCCGGAAGAAAGTGCGATTAAACCTCTCTCCATATAGGACATATGGGGAATACAATGACCACATTGTTGTAAGACCGATGAGGCACCTGTCAAAGCCAAACCAGGAAGCAATTTTGGTTGGTTGACAGAGTCGAGATAGGGTCTTTGATGTTGCTCATCTTTTCGCAAAAAGCTTTGCTGCACAACGTGTACGAGTTCATGGCCAAGGAGGCTCTTTCCTTTGATTGTGTTTGGTGAAAATTCACCGGGTCCGAACACGATGTGTCTGCCAACAGTATAGGACCGGGCGTGAATCTTCTGGGCGGATTCAGCTGCGCTGGAATTTGTGTGTATGCGAACGTCGCTTAACTCACACGCCAACCGAGGCTCGAAGAAATCTTTAACATATTCCGGCAATGGGCAACCAAGCCCAAGTGACGAATTGATTTTGGATTCAAGATTATGGCTTACAGAGGGACCGCCAGTAGCTATGCCCTGGGTACGCAAATTGACTGCTGTTTTTTGAGCGGAGTTATTGGAGATGGTTCCTGACGTTCGAACAAGTTGCGCTGCAACTAGATTTGCCTCACGTTCGTAACTTTCACTCGTTGTTCTTGGCTGGGTATCATAGGAAGCCAACAGCTTCAGTAATCCTTGATTGCTGAAGCTGTTGTGGGCGCCCGATTGAAGTTGGGCCAACGCTGGGGCAATTATTTTGGTTTCTGACTTTTTGTAGGATGAGTTAGGTTGGGCGACCTGTGATGTCTGAATCATCTGTTGCTGTTTCATGGGTTCCCTCTTTGTTTATGATACCCCTTTGCGCCATGAATGTTATTATGAAATTGGGTATATGTTCGTTTTAGATGAACTGTGTATGAATTGGGTCGGAGTAAAATAAATCATTTATCTTGTAAGCAACAGTTTAGTATTTTAGGAATAGTTCTACGCAAGCTCTGTCTAAGCTCTTTTGTTTACGGTTGGAATAGGAGGCACATCTCCCATATTTATTTAAATTCAAACAACTTTGCAGGAGGATGCCCCTTTTTCAGCAGCACGTCAGAACCGGTACGACATGCCAAGTAAGCCGCTGACCTGCCCCTTCTCCTGCACCAGCGGGCTGGAAGCCGCGTCGGCCAGCAGGTGCTGGTAGGTTACTGAAGCAATTGCGTGCCAACCACCACTGATCGTCCAGTCACCAATCATTTCCAGTGCTGCGCTTTGCCAGCCGGAGCGGGCTTCGTAGGCTCTGAAGCCGCTGTCCACACTCTGCGCTGGTGTCACGCCATAGAAGGCCTGCATTTGGGTCGAATCGGCCAAGGTCAGGGTGGGCAGCATGACTAGTTCGAAGCAGCTGCTCAGTTCGAGCGGCATATAGGCTCCGAGGATAACCAGCGTGCCCTGCTCGCCGTTCAACGCCGAGCGAACCTGTGCGAACAGCGGCACGCCAAACACCGAGACATGGCCCTGCACGCCGGCATCCACCGCAGCACTGATCGTCCCCATGCCCTGCAAACGCCTGCTGCCGGAGCCGCTGCCAAGCAAGCCGGGTTCCTGATCGTCGCGCCCTTCGCGATAACCGAGCAGCAGCCCGAAGGCGGCATCGCGGCCATCGAGGAAGTTCCAACGCAGTTCGGGGTCTATCGCCAGTGAGCCGCTATCGAGGGCAAAGGTTCCCAAATGTTCGGTCCGATATTCACCGCTGGCCCAGAGCAACAGGTGCGGACTGGAGTCCTGGCTGCCGCTGTAGTCCGGTTTGTAGGATGGGCTGAAGCCGATTTCGAAGTCCCAGGGCCGCTTCGATGTGTCGGCTTCAGCCGAAGTGGAGGGGGTGGTGGACACGACAAGGAAAATAGCCATGATTGACAGCACTGCGCCAAAACGGATTGGGCTCGAATGTTCTTTCATTGCTTTGCCTGATAGTCGGTGCGAGATAACCTATCGCTTTCTTCGTGGTTTTCGAAATGTCTTGTCCAGCAAAGAGCTCTATGCTTGTACCCCCACACTACACTTGCAACGCAAATGTCGCTATTACTTAAAGCTGCTACCCGCAGGTTACCCCTAGGCGAAAATAAAAAAGGCAGAGTCAAATGAATGACCCTGCCTTGATGTGTCTGTGATGCTAAAAAGTCATCAGGGTTTTCGGTGACCGCCAATTGCTGCCAAACCCGATTAAGCCTGAGCCGAAGAGCAGCATGACCCGCCTTAAGCTTTTTTGGTAGGTTGTTTATCGCTTTTTTGTTTGTCTTTTTGTTTGTGTTTCACGTCAGTCTGTTTCTGGGATTTGTTTTTATCTTTTTTCCCACCTTTATCGCCCATTGAAAATCTCCTTTTAAACGTTGTTCTTGAAAGAAAATGTTGTCAAACATTACAACTGAACAGGCAGTTACCTTGAAAAATGAAGTACTGTTTCCTACCCTACCGTAAATACAGTTTTTCGCCAAAGATTTTTCTTGAAAGACCTCTTTTAAATTCATTGAATATATGCAGTTAGGAAAGGACAGAGAGTTGCAGCGATTTGTGGCCTGTTGTAATGTTCATATACGCCTGGACCTAAAGCCGAGCGAACGTACTCTCTGAAGAATGTGTATGATCGGGTCGGTCACTCTGCTGAGAGTGTTTTCACGCCGCCGGAAAATCTCTTCCAGGGAAAGATGGGGATCTTTTGCCGGGCTTACCAGGTACCGGCGCAGGGCAATCAGACGATTTTTGATCTCTTTTTCCGCACGAACTCTGAGAATCTCTTTTTTTCTCAATATCTCCTCTTTCATTGCCTCATCGGGTTGTTGATTTTGATATTTATCAAGTTTGTAGCAAATTCGTAGAGAAGTAAGGTCTTTCAGTACCAGTTCATACTCCGGATCGAGGCAGAGGACTTCCGGGACCAAATCCCCGAAATGGGTTACTCCCAGGATGTCTTTGTCCTGGGTCCAGTAATTGACGAGAAATTCGTGGTCCAGATCGAGGTAATTTTTCAACGGCATATACATTCGCCGAAGATACATGAGGACCTTTTCCGTCTTTTTCCGCTGGCCACCAATTATAACAGAACCGCCCACTTCGCCACGTTTAACCCCTTTGGTCCAGGGTGCGCCGGTAATGCCGAAATCGTGGTAGACGGGAATGCTCATCAGCGCTGAAAGGGTGTTGATGGCCAGGGCGTATCCGGCTGATGGTCCGCCCACTGCATACGAAGCAGAAAGCAGCTGGTGGTGAATGGTATATTTGTCGAGAAATTCCCCGAGCAGCCGAGCGGCACTGACCTTGGTATCCATGTCCTGCAAGTAGTTTTCGACCATGGTCAACGCCTCGTGGGCGCTTTGCTGGGTCATCTGCACCGCCATCTCCATCTGGGCGCCGGCCGAAGAGGACGAAGACACCGCGCCGGTGACCATCACCTTTTCCGATGACAGGCTATAGGTGAGACTTGTGGCAATGGGCAAGAGGACGCCGGTGACATCATTGGCCCCGACGCCAATGATGAACCCGACCTGAGGCTCCTGACTCAGTTCGGCCTCGAGAAATTCATCCAGAGCCACCTTGCCTTTTTTGATGGGACTTTCAGAGATTTCGTGGCGGGCTGATTTGAGATGACTAGCCATCATGGGATAGTCCTCGGGGCCTTGAATTGAAACGATCAGTTCAAGAATCGCTTCATAGTGTTCCATGAAGCGTTCCGGAGTTGGGTTCACCATTCCTTTCAGAGGGTTTTCTCCTTCGACCGCATCAAGGATGCCCATAAGGGTTTTAAAGTTGAATTTGACGAAGTTTTCCCTTGTTTTATCGGAGTCATGGCGGATTCTCCTGAGCAGCATTGCCACTTCATATTCGGTATTTCTGAGCGATCTGGCCTTTTCGATAAAGGCAGCATAATCCGCCGGTGTATTGCAGATGCCTTTGGCGGTCTCGACAACGCTGTCGGCTGTCAGGCCAGGTGACAGGGGAATGTCCATAAGGGCGCTGTCGACAATTTGCACGATATCGGCATTTTTGAGCATGCCCTTGATTTCAAGGACTTTGAGGCGCTTGGAGCGGATCAGAGCGGGATCAAGAATGTCAAGGCGGTTGGTGGTGAGGACGGTGAACACCTTGTGCATGGGCGTCTCGCCATCAATGAGATTCAAAAACTTGTTGGTCAGTTTGTCCGAGGGGTGGCCGCCGGTGTCGCTTCGCTTGGGTGCCAGGGCATCGCCTTCGTCGAAGAAAACCATGGTCGGTGCGATCATTTTGGCGATGTCGTATACCTTTTCAAGATTGTCGGCAGTACCATCAATTGGATTTGCAGGATCCTGCAGGGCGCTGGCGCTGGTGGCAATGTCATGAACGTCGCCGTTCTCACTCAGCCAGGTGCGCACCAGGAAGGTCTTACCGCTGCCTGGCGGGCCGTTGAGCACCACGCCTTTTTCTTCGTTGACGTTATAGTAGAGGCAGTTATTGGCCATCTCCGAGAAGGTATCTTTAATGCTGCCGGCGTAGGATTCCCATTTGATATCCCGGTCCATGCGACCGATCACTTTTTTATAGAGATCGCCATATGAGTTTTGCGCCACCAGTTCAAAGGCTTTGCGCACCAGCATGGCGTCATCCAGGTAAGTTGAAGAAAAATCCTTTTTAATCTGGATGATGGAATGTATCAGTTTGCGTACGTAGGAGGGAATCACTTTCAGAGTGCGCTCTTTAAAAATCACAAAGAGCTTGTCGACTGTTGCCGTCAGGTCCGCCGGCGTCAGGCAATTGAAGGTTCGGCACGAATCCTGGGTGTCTTCGGACTGCACCAAAATGTCATTGCGCAGCATTTCCAGGCGCACAACTTCCCTCATGTTTTCAGGATTGGTCCAGTAGTCGGACATGTTGATGATGCAGCCTTTCTCGACAAAGCGACGGTAAACTGCGGCATCGAAACGTTCAGGCTGATCGGTTGTGGCAATGAGCAGACAGTCCCGTCTGCCGGTGATAATTTCATCGAGAACGACATTGGAGGTGTCCACGAGAGTTCGCTGCTGGCCAACCACTCCGGAGTCGCGGCCGGTGGCTTTGCCGAAGGCGCTGTGCGCCTCCTCAATATGGCGGACCGATGTTCGGCGCGGATCGCCCAAGGCCCTCTTGAAATAATTACCGGGTTCGCCGGATAGGGCGGTCTGGAAATCGTTGGGGGTGACCATGGCATAGTCGACCCAGATACCTTGTTCCTGGAGAGTGGAGAGGGCTTTGCTGATCTTTTTCTTGAAGATCCATCGCACCAACAGTATTTTTGACAGCCGTTTATAGAACTGCACTTTTTTCCGTCGGGACAATTCAATGGCCATGGTCGGATCGATTTCTTCAATGGTTTTCCAAAAGGGTTCGTCGGCGAGAAGCTCCTCTCTTTTTTGTCGAAGATCGACCTCGGCCTGTACGTCGTTGCCGAAGATGATCTGTTCGATAGCCTGGGTGACAGTGGAGGTTTTTCCGCTACCCGACGGGCCGACAAAAAGCAGCAGGGGGGCTTTGGGGACGCTGGTGTCGGAGATGTACTCTTTTCGCAGGTGGGCGCGGTACACTTTCTCAAAGAGTTCTCGGAATTCGACAGGGATGTGCACATCCAGCAATTCTTTGTCGAGGAGAGAAAGAAGATAGCGGTAATCTTTAGCGGACACCTCCTTTTCAAGGATCTTGTTCCATGAAGCATGAGGGTTGCTTTGGCCGGAAATTTCAAACCGCCTTTGCCAGTCGGTCAGTATTTCCGGGTCTTTCAGGACGATGAAGCTTTTATCAGGAGCCGCCATGAAAATGGACAGAAAGGTTTCGAGAATGCCATTAAGCAGGCCCATGGGCGGTTGATACTGATTCAGGCGGGCGCGCATGAAGGCCTTGGTCTCTTGGGGCCAAGATGCCACCAGTTCGTTGATTTCACGGATCCGGTTTTCCGGCAGTCGGATGTACGTAGTCTCTCTAGTCAGCCTTCCTGCCATAATCTCCTCACTTTGCTTGATAGGTGGAAATATTGGATGGGGGAAGGGTGATCGCAGGGGTATTTCCGTGGGTGTTTTGGATCACCACGGTGTTTTGCCCTTGAGCCTGTTTTTCGTAGGCGGCGGCCCATTTCTGCTGGGTCAGGAACTCCAGCAGGGCTGTATCGGTTGAGCCGTCTTTGCGACCCAGATCGTTCTGCAGGCTTTTTATGCCTTCCAGATAGGCTGAATAGAGCTTGCGGATACGACTGGCCTCCTGGTCTGCTGCATAGTTTTCGGCTTCGGCAATCAGTTCCCGTCGTTTTTTTTCCTCAGATGCCTCCACCAGTTTATCGCCAAACCGGGTTTCTTTGAGCACGAAACTGACGACTTCGACTCCGTATTTCTGCTCTATGGTCGGTCCATTGAGGTTGATGGGGCGTGATTTCAAAGCGGTGAAAATGAGTTCCTTGATGGTTTCTCGATCACTGATCAGCATGTCTACTTGCTGTGCCTGCAGGATATCCTTGGCAATACCGTCATAGTCACCTTGCAGCAGATCGAGCGGGTTGAGGTTTTCAATGGCCCAGGTGTTGAGATTGCGAATCCGGTAGGTGAGTAAGCCGGATGTCCACAGGGCAACGTTACCCTTTGAGATAATCCGCATCGGTTCCGGCGTGCCTCCGAGATACAGGGTTTGGTTCATGAGCGATACTTCCTGCTCGATGCGGGTAAAAAAAGGCAGGCGAATATGCCAGCCGACATCGGTGACTGCCTGACGAATCCCTCCCAGGCGCTCCAGGACAACGGCAGAGTTCATTTTGACTTTGAAGATGGTCTTGGTGGCATAGATCCCGGCAATCAGGCCGTACACCAGGCCAACTGCGGAAATCGCTGCAATCAGGCGGCGCAAGACTGTCTTTATAAAGGAGCGCCGTAGAAATTGAGTTGGGTGAGATGTGGCCATGCTTGCTCCCTTGGCTGGAGGAAAAACACCGGCAGGTTCTGACGATTTTAAATTACTTCATAATATCATTCAATCATGAAAATGCCAGGGATACAAGGAGAAAACTGCAACATGCGGAGGGTACTTAGGGTTATTTAGAAATCAATATTTCCCGCAAAAACTTGAAAAATAATGTATAACGAAAGGAGGTTGAAAAACACAATAATCGGCAAAATAAGAAACTGCAAAACCCAGTTAAAGCAGGCAATGCTAGGGGAGAAGTCATGGAAAACATCAAATTTGTACTCGACAGGGACCCGCATGAGAGGGAGTTTCAGCAAGCAGTAAAGGAAGTAATGGAATCCATCCAGCCGGTGCTTGACAAGAACCCACAATACCGCCGGGAAGCGATCCTCGAACGCATCGTCGAGCCGGAGCGGGTTATTCTTTTCCGCGTGCCCTGGGTCGATGACCAGGGCCAGGTCAAGGTGAACCGGGGCTTTCGCATCCAGATGAGCAGTGCCATCGGCCCCTACAAGGGGGGGCTGCGTTTCCATCCTTCGGTGAACCTCAGCATCCTCAAGTTCCTGGCCTTCGAGCAGGTCTTCAAAAACGCCCTGACCTCCTTGCCTATGGGTGGCGGCAAGGGCGGCTCCGATTTCGATCCGAAGGGTAAGTCAGACAATGAGGTGATGCGCTTTTGCCAGAGCTTTATGGCCGAACTGTTTCAGTATATCGGTCCGAACACCGACGTGCCCGCCGGTGATATCGGCGTCGGTGCCCGGGAGATCGGCTATCTCTTCGGCATGTACAAAAAGCTTGCCCGCGAGTTCACCGGTGTTCTCACCGGCAAGAGCCTGAACTGGGGCGGCAGCCTGATTCGACCCGAGGCCACCGGTTATGGCTGTGTCTATTTCGCCGCCGAGATGCTGGCCACCCAGGGTCAAAGCCTGGAAGGCAAAGACTGCCTGGTCTCCGGTTCCGGCAACGTCGCCCAGTACACTATCGAAAAACTCATCGACTTGGGGGCCAAACCGCTCACCTGTTCCGACTCATCCGGCTATGTCTTTGATCCGCAGGGCATCGATCGGGCTAAGCTAGCCTTTTTGAAGGATTTGAAAAACTTCCGGCGCGGCCGGGTCAGTGCCTATGCCATCCGGTACCCAGAGGCAACCTTTACTGCTATTGACCAGAGCCTCGGTTATAATCCGCTGTGGAACCACAAAGCTGATTGCGCCTTCCCGAGCGCCACCCAGAACGAGATCAACGACCGCGACGCCCAGAATCTGGTGAACAACGGGGTTTCGGCAGTCGCAGAAGGGGCGAATATGCCAACCACCCCGGAAGGTGTCAATATCTTCCTCGACCACAAACTCCTCTACGGACCGGGCAAGGCCGCCAACGCCGGCGGGGTTTCGGTCTCCGGTCTTGAGATGTCGCAGAACTCGATGCGCCTCAACTGGCCGCGCGAAGAGGTAGACAAGCGCTTGAAAGGCATCATGCACAATATCCACCGGATGTGCAAGGAGACCGCCGATCTCTACGGTGCTCCAGGCAACTATGTGGTGGGCGCAAATATTGCCGGTTTTGTCAAAGTCGTCAATTCGATGATCGACCAGGGTGTGGTCTGATTTCCCGGCACCTGTTGCCCGGCGAAGTTTTTTTGCGTCACCGGGCAACCCCTAATTTACTGCCTGCAACACTACTCCGATCCTTTTGCGACCATCGACTCGTAAAACAAAGGGTTCGGGGCAACGGATATGGACGGTATGCGCTGTCTCCTCCACCACCTCTATGCCCGCCAGTTTCTGCCAGTCGAAACGGTCGGCAGGATTGATGCCGACGTTCAGGTAGTTGATACCCAGCGAGGTGATGTTATGGAAGAAGTGTGAACCCTGGGAGGGGTCGGCGTTGATTGCCGGATGCACCGTCTCGACGATCGCCCCGACTCCGCAGATATCGCCCCAATTGACCGGGATGCCCAGCCAATGGTCGGCCGAGCCCCAACGGCCTGGGCCGACGAGAATATACTTTTTACCGGTCTTCATCAGGCCGGCGTTGATCTTTCCAAGTTGCCGGGCCATCTCCGGCGTGTGGGACGGGTCGAAGGTGTCCGGACGGATATATACCAGATCGCACATGGTGCGGTTGTCGGTGTTGCCTAGGGCTTGGTGGCAAAGGCAAAAGGCCCTGTCCAGTTCGCCCGGGCTGATATCCACATCAAGCATTTCCTCGCGGGCACTCATCGGACGGATTTGCAGGACTGCGAGCCGTGCCCGGCTCCCTGGTACCCCAGGGAAATCGACGGCGAACTCAATCTCAACCGGACAACCCAAACCTTTTTGACCCATGTCCAGGAGAGTAGCGACCGCCTCCGGCAAGGGATATGCCTTGTGTTTGAGGATGGAGGCAAAGGTCAGCACCGGGATACCCTGCGGTGTGAACTGATCGCGGATCCGCTGTTCAGCGGGATCGTAGGTGCTCGCCAAAAGCTGCACCGGCAGTTCGTTCGTCGCTTCGGTAATCTGGCGGCGTTCCAGGGTGTTGGCGTCGCTTGCCTCGGAGCTTCTGTCCTGCCTGCCTATCTGCAGGGCGTAGAAGCTCTGCTGAGCGTTTTTCAGGATGTCGCTTAAGGTGCTTCGTTGCGGCAGTATTTCAGGATAGCGCGGTGAGAACCTGAGGATTTTCTCGCCCTCCATGACCGATTTGCCGAGGCCGAGGGCAATGCTGACGATGCCGTCCTCAGGTTTCATCCTGGCAAAGGGATAGTAGTTGAGGGACTGGGCGACACCGGAAATAGCCGGGTAGTAGGATCCGCCATAGCCGCTGCCGACTACCTCTTGCAGGATAACTGCCATTTTTTCCTGCTCTATCTGGTTGCCGACCCTCTTGGAGAAGGCCTTCGGCGCCCGAAAGTAGGTGGAGGCGTAAACCCTTCGGATGGCGTTTTCGAGCTGGCTGAGGCGGAAGGCGAAATCCGGGTGATCGTTAGCCAGCATGCAGGTATGGTAAAGTCCGGCATAGGATTTAAACTGGGCGTCTTCGAGGATGCTGGAGGAACGTATTGCCAGTGGATAATTAACATCTTGGAGGTAGTTACCAATCTGTTCGCTTAAACGCTGTGGGAAAGGAGTGCCTTTGAATCTGGCCGTGACTTCCTCGTCGCTCACATCGTCGCGGGTCAGGTTGTGCAGCCGGTTGTGGCGAATAAATTCGTCGAAAGCGTCGGTGGTCAGTACGAGAGTTTGCGGCACGACGATTTCAAAACGGTCAAGGGGCTCGAGAAGTGCCCGGTGGCGATAGAGCAGCGCCGAAAAAAAGGCCAAGCCCCTCGCCTTGCCGCCGAGAGAGCCGTTGCCGGTTTTGGCGAAGTTGGTGTCGGGATCGTAACGTTCCCGGTCGAAATTGACGATGATCCCACGTTGCCGGGCGATACGCTTTTCCTTGATAATTCCAATCAACTGGTGTCGATGGTCCTCCACCGTGTCGTAGGCCGAATCACGCAGTGGTCTGACCTGTGAGGCCAGTTCAACCTCGGCCAGGGTGTAGAACCAGCGGGAGAAATCGTTGTGCCGGCTGTGGAAAAGAAAAGATTCCAGGGGAATGGTTTCCAGCTTCTTCTCAAGAGAATAGAGGCTTGAAGCCTGATCGTAAGGGGTACCGTCAGGCATGCGGAAGACAAAATCACCATAGCCGAGATGTTCAACGAGAAAGGTCTTGATGCTCTCCTGCAGGGATGGGGCGTTCTTGTCGAGGAAGAGGGCAGGGATCAGTTTGGCATATTCGGCGTTGTGCGTCTCCGAACTGGCCAGCAGCAGGGGAATGTCGAAACGGTCCTGCTTTATATGGCTGAGGAGTTGCAGGCCGGCACAGCCGTCGAGGACATGGTTCCGATGGTAACGCATGTCGGAGATTACCCCGAGGATATAGGGTTCGAATTGTTCGTAAAGGGCAAGCGCCTTTTCGTAGGAATGGGCGATGAGGATCTTCGGCCGGGTACGCATCGATAACAGGCGGTGTTCCTCGTTCAGGCCGTCTTCAATCACCGACTGGACCTCGATTACCAGCTGTTTGTAGAGGATCGGCAGCATGAGCGCAAGGTAATAGGGAGAATCCTCGACGAAAAGAATGACGCGAACCCCGGCAGTCTGGGCATCGGGCACAGCATTGTAGCGGTCCTCAATGCTTTTGACGATAGCGAGCAAGATGTCGGCCTGCCCCGACCAGTAAACCACCAGATCAAGGGACTCTGGCTGTTCGTGCCAGGCTGGGGTTGACTCGGGGAGGGCCTCCTGATGGGTCAAGAGGACCACCGGAATCTCGGGCTTGGCAATTTTGATCTCCCGCCCGAGCTTAAAGGCGTTGTCGTCGACCGCACGGGAGAAGGTGATAACCAAGTCAAAAGGTAGGTCGGGATAGTGTTCCAGGGCCTCGCCGAGTGACGACACCCAGGTTAAACGAGGCGGGCGGCTGAGGTTGAGGCCGCGGTATTCGTTGACTATCTGTTCCGAGATCCGGCAATCTTCCTCCATGATCCAGGCCTCGTAGGAGGTGCCGATCAATAGAATACTCTGGACCTTGGTCAGCATGAGCTCGTGGAAGAGCTTGAAGCGGGAACTGATTTTTTCTTTCTGTATCGGTAACATGAAAGCCCCTCGCAAAAGAGTGTCAAAGCGTCGACAAAAAATGGATACAACCCCCTGGGGTTCTATTGAAGTATACCAGAAATGGGATTATTTCCGTGTGTAAAAGCTCGGGTCAAAAGAAAAAAAGCAGCCTTTGCCGTACGATGCCCATTGTCGGCAACCCCTGCATTCGTGGTCTTGCTGGTGCAAAGCGGTAAAAAACAATTGATTAATCCCATATAAAGAAATAGCTTGGCGCGAGAGAGTTTTTGATTGACTGAAATGAGACGGCCAATTGTAAAACAAACTGGACTCAACGTGGAAAGGAGATTGTATGACTGAACAAAAAGAACTGGTTCCGGTGAAAAAACGGTTCAGAATAAATCTGCCGGTCTTGCCGAAACTGCCGCTCTTGCCGGTCCTTATTGTCGGAGCGATGCTTTCTGCCTTCGTCTTTGTCTGGTTTTTCTGCCGGATTGAGCCGGGAACCGGGGAGATTGCGGTGCTGATCCGCAAGACCGGTGACAACCTGCCTTCAGGCCAGGTGCTGGCGCTTGGCGAGGGACAGAAAGGTGTTCAGCTGGCTGTGCTTGCTGAGGGCCGGTATTTCAAAAATCCTTACACCTGGAGTTGGAAAATCAGGCGAATTCTCGATGTTCCAGCCGGCAAGCTCGGAGTCATGACGCGCCTTTACGGTGACGAGCTGCCTTCCGGCAAGATCATCGCCGAGGAAAATCAGCGTGGCATTATGCAGGAAATCCTCCGACCCGGCAAATACCGCATCAATCCCTATGCTTACCACGTCGCCCTGTTCGACGCGATTAACATCAACCCTGGCTATGTGGGGGTAGTTACCGATCTTACAGGCAAGGATGTCCTGAGTAATGAGCTTGTGCCTGATGAACGGAACACCTTTATGGTTAAAGAAGGCCTGAAGGGGGTGTCCGGTCGACTTCTTGATCCCGGCACACATTACCTCAACCCTTATATGTATAACATTGTCGAAGTGAATATACAGAGCCAGCGTTTCGAAATGTCCGGCAAGGATGTCATCAACTTCCTGACCTTGGACGGGTTCTCTGTGACGGTAGAGGGTACCATCGAATTCGGTATCGAACGGGAGGAGGCCGCCTATCTGGCGCACAGGGTCGGCGACATGGACGATATTATTAAAAAGCTGATTCTGCCAAGGGCAAGAGGTTTCAGCCGCATCGAAGGCAGCAAACATCCGGCGGTCAATTTTATTGTTGGTGAGACGCGGCAAAAATTCCAGAGTGATTTGGAAACACACCTGAGAGCCAGGACAAAGGGCTGGGGGGTCGACATCAAATCGGTCTTGGTTCGCAAGATAATTGTCCCGGATGAGATCGCCAGCATCAACCGCAACCGGGAACTGGCGGTACAGGATGCCGCAAAATATGAGCAGCAGATCGTTCAGGCACAATCTAAGGCCGAGTTGACAAAGCAGGAGATGCTGGCGGTACAAAGCAAAGAAAAGGTCGAAGCCGACACCAAGCGTATCCGTGCAGTCATTGATGCCCAGCAGGATCAGAGTGTGAGGTTGATTGCGGCGCAGAAGGAACTGGAGGTCTCGAAGCTGGAATATCAGGCGGCGATCTCCCAGTCCGAGGCCATTCTGTTGACCGCCGATGGCGAAAAGGATGCCATCAAAGCGCAGAATGAGGCCGAGGCTGGTGTATTGAAAAACCGTGTGACAGCCCTTGGCGGCGGTGATAATTTTGCTCGCTACACCCTCTATGAAAAGGTTGCACCGCAGGTGCATTCGGTGCTCAGCAGCGATTCGGCAGAGGGCCTGGGGAGAATATTCAGCACCTTCGCACCCGGCAAAGGAGGTGCAAAATGAATACGATCATCAAATATGCCCTGTTTGCTGCAGTCGCTTTGGCACTTGCCGAAGGTGCCTGGTTATGGGGGTTCTGCCGCTTTTACGTCGGGCCGAACGAGATGGCGATAATTACCGCAAAAAACGGTGATGCGTTGGAACCTGGACAGATCCTCGCTCGTGCAGGCCAGAAAGGTATCAGAGAGGAGACCTTGGGCGAGGGACGGCACTTTCTTAATCCGCTTTTTTACGAATGGGAGATACTTCCGGTAACCCTGGTTGAGCCTGGCAAGGTGGCGGTCGTTACCTCAAAAGTTGGCGATAAACTTGCAGAGGGCGAGTTTATCGCCGAACGCGGGCAAAAGGGGATTTGGCGCAGTGTTCTTGGCCCCGGCAAATACCGGATGAATCTTCACGGCTACAATATCGAAATCGTCGATGCCATCAGTATCCCGATCGGTTATGCCGGGGTGATCACCTCGCTTTCCGGCGAGCAGGCCGAGAGCGGGCAATTTGCCGAGGACAAGCAGAAGGGGGTGCGCCGCGATGTGCTACAGCCGGGCCTCTATTATGTCAACCCCAAGGAATATAAGGTTGATGTCCTGGAAATTGGCATCAATCAAGTTTCACTCTTAGGCCGCAGTGGCGGCAAGGTGGTTACCAAAGCCCGGCAGCTCGGGAGCAACGAGGCCCTCAACGTCCTGCAGTCAGCTGTTCTTGAGAAACAGGAGGCCAAGCGGCAGGATTATTTCAGGGAACGGTCCTCATCGGTTCAGGAACAGAAATTCAAGGCCGGCAAGAAGGTCGACTTTGATAAAGGCAAGCCGGTTGCGGCACCGGCACCGGCGCCCCTTGAAGAAGGGGAGATGAGTCTTACCGAATTGGTCAGTTTTCCATCGCGCGACGGTTTTCAGATCAGTCTCGATATGACGGTTGAATTTGAACTTTCGCCGGAGAGTATTGCCGATAATTTTCGACGTTACGGGGATCTGCCTGCGGTGGTCGACAAGATCATCATGCCGCAGATTACCTCCATTTCGCGCAATAAGGGCTCTGAATATCGGGCCAAGGACTTCATCGTCGGTGAAGGTCGGGAAAAATTTCAGAACGATCTCACTGTTTCTCTTGAGCAAACCCTTGGCGCTAAAGGGATAAAGGTCTACAATGCGCTCATTCGCCAAGTTGAGGTGCCCGATGAAATACGCGAGCCGATCCAGCAGTCGAGCATTGCCGTCGAGCAGGATCTGACCAACAAAGAGCGACAGAATACCGCGCGAAAACAGGCCGAGCTCAACACCGAGTTGTCGCTTATCAAGCAGCGTGGTGAACAGGTGCAGCAGGAAACCGAAAAACTGAAGGCCGAGATCGCCGCCGATCTCGGTAAGCAGGTTGCCGAAATTCAGGCCGAAACCCTGAAGAAGGCGGCGGACATTAAAAAACTGACGGCGGCAATTGCCGCAGATAAAGCGCGGGTGCTTGGCCAGGCCAAGGCCTCCGCCTTGCAAAAAGTCGATGGCGAAAGGGCCAATGGGCTTAAATTGAAAACGGCGGTTTTCAACGACCCTGTCGCCTACGCGCAGTGGCGATTCGCCGACACCCTTAACCCATCGATGAAACTCAACATCATCCATGCCGGGACTGGCACCCTCTGGACTGATCTTGAAAACACCGGCTTTGCCGAGCTTGGTGGGGCCAAGCAGTTGCAGAAAAAATAAATTTGGAAACTGAAAATATTACTATGAGTAAATCCATACGACACGTTGAGGTTTTTGAGATAGTCACTCACGAAAATTATAATGAGGAAAGATATCTGCTGAGTAATCCGGATATCGCCCTGGCAGTTAAAAAAAACACCTATTCTTCCGGTTGGCGGCATTTTAAGCGCCATGGGGGTAAGGAATATCGAAAACAGGAATCTTCCAGCTATCATGAGGATATAATTGCTCTTAGAAAAGAAAAGGCCGAACGAATTAAAACGATTTTCAAAAAAGGTGTGTTAATCGAGCAAGATGATACGCATGTTTTTGATTACACAGGGGACGAGCGCAGACGAGTGTTCGACTTTCTGGAGACGGCTAAGGTTTCATCTTTTTTTTATGACCAAATTCCTCTAGATATTCTTAACGATCTGCCCGATGGTCTCATCCTTGACTGCGGTGCGGGTTTTCGCCCGGTGTATTATGAAAATGTTGTCAATTACGAAATCGCCTCGTATCCAACCACCGATGTGCTTGGATTTGCAGAAGATCTCCCTTTTGCCGATAACAGTTTTGATGCGGTCTTCTCCTTTGCGGTGTTGGAGCACATCAAATTTCCCTTCCAGGCCGCTGGTGAAATCTGCAGAGTTCTCAAGCCGGGCGGCAAATTGGCAGTGTGCGCGGCATTTCTGCAGCCGCTTCATGGTTTTCCGCATCATTATTTTAATATGACTAACCTGGGTCTTAAGGTCCTCTTCGAAAAAGAAATCGATATTGAAAGACAGTTTGTAGAGAGCGGTACAGGTCCTATTAATTCATTGACATGGTTTCTCAGGCGCTGGGCAGACAGTCTTCCTCTGCGTGAGCGGAAACAATTTCTGAAGGCTAAGGTGGGAGATTTGCTCGGCCAGCCCCATGAATACTTTGACAAGGGGTTTGTGTCCTGTCTTCCAGAAGAAAACAGGCTGGAACTTGCCAGTGCCACCTCGCTGGTGGGATCGAAGAAGTATTTGAAGACAAAACAAGTAATTTGAAAATGGAGAAAAGCGGAACATGAAACTAAAAAGAGTATTGGCCGCATTGTTGACCCCATTCATTATGCTGCTGAACTGTCCGCTTACGGCAGTCCAAGCGAGTGACTTGCCGGCGGTCAAACAGACCACGGAGATTTTCCATAAGCCGGTTGAGGCTGTCGAGGCGGGCAAGCGCATAATCTTGTACACGGAAATCAGTGATCAGAATGTGGTCGATGTCGTCAGGGTGTATTTCAAATCCAGAGATGGAGCCGATTACAGTTTTGTCGAAATGAAACCGGTGATCAACCAAGAAAAGGGTTATTTTGAGCGATTTCAAAATATTGGGTCAGATTTTAAGGGCTTGGGGTATTCCTGCGTTCTGCCGGCTCCTGCCAATGGGTCAAGATCCTTTGAATACTGTGTCCTTGTTAAAAACACTGCAAACGTCGTTGTCAAGTCGCAAACCTATACGGTGATGGTAGCCGATGACAAGGTCGGCGGGATGATCGGGCAAGAGCCGATTAAGATTTACAGTGAATTAGAGAGGGCACCATTGAAACTAGCCGGATTTTCCGACAGCCTCACCATCGATTTAATTGAATATGGGAGCAGATTCGGGGTGGTTGCCGGTTTGTATCCCGGGCTTGACGCCGCTGGAGAAGGAGCAATTGCCGGCGGTACGGTCGTAGCTTCAAGCGGTGGATTTACCACAACGGCGGCGGTAGTTAGCGCGGCGGCGGCTATCGCAGTGGTTGGCGGTGTGGCTGCTATCGCCGGTGGAGGTGGAGGAGGCTCAGGTGATGGCGGCGGAACTTCATCCGGAGGGCAACAGGTAACAGCCTCGTGGATAATAACCGGGGTGCAGTCGTATGCAAACTATTCTCCTCCAACCGGATCTAAACTCCTGTCTGCTGAGTTTTCTCAAACTGCGTTCAATATTGATAGCGGGCATTTCAGAGGAACCTATACCTCTGACAGCCAGGCCGATGTTGTGGTAACCAACGTCGTTCAATGTGACACTGGTATTGCGGCACATTATGAAACCCATTCTGCGACAACCACCGCTACTATTAATGATAAAATAATAGCTCTCGCCGAGTTTGAAATAGTTTCCTGCGAGAGCCCCAGGCTTATGTCATTTAAACAAAAATGGATTTTCACCAAATAATCGCAATATATCATTAGTGTGGTAGTTTTAAATAAATACCAAATAATTTTTCCGGTGATTTTTTGGCTGCTACAGTTTTGTCTGCCAGGCCAGGCCGCGGAAGGAACCAACCTGTTGCAGGCCATCGACCTGGCTCTGTCGCAGAGCGATACCGCTTACGATCTACGGGATACCCTTCAACTCAGCAAGATGGCCACCGCCTCGGCGGAGCATGTTTTCGACACAAAACTTATTCCTCTCACCAGTATTGGATTCAGGCAGGGTACTGGATCACAACAACTGGGGCTTGAGCTGCGCAAGGAAATCGAGACAGGCACATCGGTGAGCTATGGTCTGGTCGGCAACAGGATAGATGACAATACCGGGTATGTCGTGCAAAACACCACTAATACCAAGGCATATGTGCGGGTGTCCCAGGGCTTATATCGGCGGTGGGGAAGCAAATACAATCTCACCGACCTGAATGTCGCGGAATTGAGGAGAAAGGAACAAGAGATTCTCGCCGAGCGAGCGCGGCAAACCCTTATTCAAAATACCGTCCAGCGATACTACGATGTGGTGCTGGCTGATCAGCTTATGGCTAAAGCCGAGAAATCCCTGGCAAGGAGTCAGAAACATCTCAGCTCGGCAAAGGCCCGGCAGTCTGTAGGCTTGGTATCGAAGGTAGACGTATACAGGGCCGAACTGGCGATGCTCGACGCCGAAAGCGTGCGGGAAGGTCAGGTGCGGCAGAAGGAGCGAATGGCCGATGCCTTCAGGGAGCTTTTGCGGATGTCGGAAAATGAAATTGTCCAGGCGGATGGTACGGTAACCAAAATGGTTGCTGTGGTACCTGAATCCTGGGAGGATGAGCTGCTCAATACCCGGTTGGACTGGCAGGCGCACCGGGTTGGTCTGGAAATTGCTGATCTTGAAATCTACAAGGCCAAACAGAATCTAGCCCCCGATATTGGTCTCAGCGTCACCCTCGAACAGAGAGGCGATGGGGATTCTATTGAAGAATCTCTTGATATGGGGCAAACCAACTGGTCGGTTCAGCTGCAGATGCTGTCGCCCCTTGACACCTTTAATGAAGAAAGCACCTTATTACGCAAGAAAATGGAAAAGGCAAAACTGGATCGGACCAATGCCGCCTTGCAACGCAAAATAAAAAAAGAAGCCCGCAGCGCCTTTCTTGATCTGGTTACCGAAGAAAGAAATTACCAGATTAACATAAGGAGGCTGCACGAAGCGGAAATGGCCCTAGACCTTGCCAAGACCCGATATGAAAAAGGGTTGTCTGAGAATCTGGAGGTATTGGGCGCCGAGACCTCTTTTTCCGATGCTGAGGTAAATATTGTACGGTCTCTTACGGCATGTAATCTTGCTGCGGTGTCAATCGCATACAATCTGGGGGTGTTGGATCGCAATTGGGTAAAAATGGCCCTTGAAGGCGCTGACCAGCAACCATCTTCCCCATGAATTTTACTCATTTCCTATGACATTACCCGGCAAAATATTTTCATTTAAGAGCATCGGGACGGGAGTTCTCGTTCTTGTCGTCTGTGTCTGGTGGACGTGGCACTCTTTATCCACTTCCGTTGTTTCGTCGTCTCAGGTGTCTGAGGTCATTTCTGTTGAAAAGCACTCCTTCCCTCTTCAGATAGTTGAGAGGGGAGTGGTTCGACCAGCTAAAATTTCGCCTATCAGTTCACAGATTTCCAGCAACCAAGCAAAGATTGTCTGGTTGGTGAAGGAAGGTACGCAGGTAACCAAGGGTTTGCTTGTCGCCAGGTTCGACACCAAGCACTTTACTGATAGTCTGCAGAAAGCCGAACAAGCGTATGCTGACGCCCAGGCAACATATGTTGCTTCGCAAAAGCTGCTTTCCCTGCAAAAAGAGGAAGAGGGTGGCAAAGTTGAAGAGGTGACACGAAAGGTAACTATCGCTCAAATTCAGGCGGATAATATTCGCAACGGCTCGGGACCCTTGAAACGCAAAACCCTGCAGCAACAAGTACATCAAGCAGAGAGGATTCTTGAAATCAGCCGGGATGATGTGCGTGACATGAATGTTTTGCTGGAAAAGGGACACGTCAGTACGAGGGAGCGGGATAAGGCTGCAGACAAGCTGGCTACAGCCACTGAACAGGTCGCGGTCGCCTCTGCCGAGCTTGAAAATTTCAATGTGTATGCCTGGCCGCAAATGCTGCGTGAGGCGGAACTGCTGGTCAGTGGAGCGGAAAGCAATCTGGAACGGACCAAGCGGACCGGTGAAATCCTTGTCCAAAACAGGGTGGCCGAGATGGAAAAGAATCGTCGTGATGTGGAAAACAAAAAAGTCGCTCTGGAAAATGCCAGAACGGAACTTGCCAATTGCGATGTGTATTCACCGGCGGACGGGGTTCTTCTCTATCCGGAACTGCCAAGGGAAAATGGGCGAAGGAAAATTCATATTGGCGATTCCGTCTGGGTCGGGCAGACCTTTATGGAAGTTCCTGATACCAGAGAGCTTATCGTCGAACTGCAAATCAGGGAGGTCGATGTTGCGCAAATAGGTCCCGGAATGAAAACCGAGATCGAGGTCGATGCTTTTCCGGGGCGGATATATACAGGGGTTGTTGAGTCTGTAGCGTCGCTGGCCAAGGAAGATGAAGAAAAATCCCATCTCAGGAGTTTTCATACCCGCGTTCGTCTGACTGGTGATACCGACAAAATTCATGTGGGGATGTCTGTGACGGCCAAAATCATTTATCGCGAGCTGAGCGATGTGGTAGCAATACCGTTTAGTGCAGTGTTTTATAAGGATGCTCAAGGCATGGTCAGAAAACTGAGCGCCGGTGCTGTTGAAGATATACCGATTGTTCTCGGCGACCGAGGCCAATTATGGGTGGAGGTCGGCGCAGGCCTTCATGTCGGAGATCAGATCTATAGTGTGGGGCGTTAGCGGTTGATGGTGTTATTGGAAGCCGATAAGGTGAGCAGATCTTTTCGTATTGGCGATCAATCGAGTCTCGCCCTTTCTGAACACACACTATCGGTGCAGGCAGGGGAATTTCTGGTACTTACCGGACCATCGGGCTCAGGGAAGTCGACCTTGCTTAATGTATTGAGCGGCCTGGATAGACCTTCTCTCGGGGAAGTTAGATACCGGGGCCGCAGTCTTGCGGATATGACCCAACAGGAGATCGCCAGGCTCCGCAATAGCAGTTTCGGCTTTATATTTCAGACGCCCCATCTTTTGCCCGACAGAACTGTTATTGAAAATGTAGAGTTGCCTTTTCATTACGGTTGTCCTCGCTCATTTTCCGAGATCCGCAGGAGATGTCTGCAGCTTCTTGAATATGTCGGCATGGCACCGCTGACATCGCGTTATCCGGATACACTTTCGGGGGGGGAAATGCAGAGGGTGGTTTTCGCTCGTGCTCTTGCCTGCAACCCGGAAGTGATTTTTGCTGATGAGCCGACCGGCAGTCTTGATGCAGAAAATTCATGTAAGATACTTGAATTATTGAAAAAACAGACAGCTAATAACTGTTCGGTCATTATGGCAACCCATGACCCTGGCGGGATTTTCTACGGGACTCGAGTAGTCCGCCTGGAAAAACTGCATGCAAACGTTTGATCCGCCATGACATTTTACCCCCTGTTTTTCGATATCCAAGATGCCTGGCGGAACCTTTTTCGCAGGCCATTGCGATCGCTGCTCAGCGGTCTTGGGATCGGTATCGGGGTGGCAGCCCTTATCGCCATGCTTTCCCTTACCGAAGGGGCAAAGAGAGCGGCGTTCGAGAAATTCAGTTCTCTTGGACTGCAAACTCTGCGGCTTGAAGCCATCGCCTCTCAGTCGGAAAAGGGTGAGAGTACGATGAATCTGTCACAAGGCATTATCCAGGAGGATGCGGTCCAGTTGGCTGAGTGGCTTGGGATGAGGGGCAAGATTGGAGTATTTATTAAAAAAGAGGGCGTCCGGATCAGTGCCGGGAATAAAGAGGTTAAAGCAACTGTTCTTGGTGTCAATGCCGGCTGGTTTGCCGCCGAAGGGCTGAGTACAACCCGCGGCAGACTGTTGTATGAAGGTGATATTGCCCATCAGGAAAACTATTGTGTAGTTGGCAGCGCGCTCGCTGCAAATTTGCAGGTTGAGGTGTTGTCGACAATCCGCATGGAAAATCATGTCGCTACGGTTGTGGGAGTAGCAGCCAGGAAGGGACGCCTTTTGACGGAAGGAACCGGCCTGTCGTCCGTTGATTTTGACAATATTGTTATCATGCCTTTAACATCAATGCCGTTTCCTCGGGTGGTCGCCGACAGATTACTTTTGGATGGTCTGGTCGTCTCTCTTGAACAGGCACATGAAAGTTCAGTTCAGTTCCTTGCTGAACAAATTCGTCAGATACTTCTCGACAGCCACAGGCAGGTGGAAGATTTCCATGTCGTTGTCCCTCTTACTCTCTTGCGCGAAGCGGAAGACAGCCAAAAGGTGTTTTCCCTGATAATGGGTGCTATTGCCGCCCTTTCGCTATTGGTGGGAGGGATTGGGGTGATGAATATCATGCTGGCCAATATCGCCGAACAGACGCGAGAAATAGGTCTGCGTATGGCTGTTGGAGCCTCACAGGCAAGAATAATCAGCCTCTATCTTTGTCATTCGATCCTCTTGACTATGACTGGGGCGATTTGGGGGGGTGTGGTTGGGGTGTTGGTGGCCTTGCTGATCCAACAGTTTGCTGGTTTGCCGGTGGTATTTTCTTCGTTCAGTCTTCTGGTCGCGCCTTCTTTTGCAGTCATAACCGGCATTATATTCGGCCTGCATCCAGCCAGGAGGGCAGCAACTCTGGAGCCCGCCTTGGCATTAAGGGATTCGTGAGGGATGGCAAAGGGTCTTTACCTATCTAGTTCATGCAGCCTGTCAGCCGAAGGCAGCAGGACCTCGTTAAGAGATTTTTTGTCTAGCAACCCGCAGTTTTTTGGAATCTTTTGCTGATATTTTTTCCGCTTTCATTATCATATTTACAACGAATCTCATCACCGGCGACGATCCTTTTGTCATTGAATTTATCGAGGGTCAGTTCGTCATTGATGACAATCGTCACATCCGCATCACTTTTGGTGTCTTTCAATACTACCATTGCCGTTTTTTTTATCGGCAGCCATCTCGATTGTGGTTATGGCACCTACCATCGTAAACACATTCGGTGAATGTCGTTCCAGTCGCTATTGTCAGCGTCAGCAGTAAAGTAAGCGCAGCTATGTTCTTCATGCCAATCATTTTCTGTCCAATTCCAAAAAATATTCAAAAAACCATATATTCAATATTGCATATATTCAAAAAAACATATATAAAGAATAAACGATATAATTGTTTCATTAAAATACCACATGTCTCTTGAGGAGGAGATCGGCGAATACGATGCATAGCAGAGATATCGCTCAGTACGGGCCCCAAGCCCTGGAGGCCATAGTGACAATACAAAACACAAGGAGGGAATGATGAAAAAACGCGTTTTGCAGCTGGCCACCGTCATGCTCGTCGGAGGGATGGTTTTTCCGGCAATCTCGCGGGCGAGTGAGGATGAAATTCAGAAAAAAATCGACAAACTCACTCAGGAAGTGGAGGAATTGAAAAATTCCTTAAAAAATACAAAAACTAAGTCACTTGGTAATTGGCTTACCATCGGTGGTGATTATCGATTTCGCTATGACTATCTTAAAGGTGAGACCAAGCCGTTTACCGATGTGAGCGCCACATTTGCAAAGGCGCAAAACAGCATGCAACAGGGATATTTTAGCGCAGTTGCAGCTGGCGATACTGCCCAAGCGCAATTTTGGGCGGGAAATATTGCCGGGATGACCGCTTTTTCTCAGCAGATGACAGCAGTAAAGACCTTTTCGCAGGCCCAGGCTTTTCTGGGTGCCAACCAGCAGATGCTTGGTGGTTTGAGCAATTTTGCCGTTCAGGTCCCTGCCTATGAACCGGAAAACAAGTCACTCTACACCAACCGATTTGGCATTGATCTGCATGCCAAGGCCACGGAAAACGTAACAGTCAATGCTCGCCTGGCAATGTACAAGGTGTTCGGTTCCCAGAATGATAGCTCAGTTGCATCTGAGGGCAATGCACCCTATTTTGCCGATCGCGTTGGGGTGTTTGATGGTACCATCGGCCACGTTCCTTCCAACAGTTACCTGGATGTCGATCGAGCATATGCTACTCTCGCCAATATCGCCGATCAGCCACTCTGGTTTTCCGTCGGTCGTCGACCTTCAACAAATGGCGCTCCCAGCAATCTCAAACTCAACAATGAGAGGCCCGGCAATGGTGGCACTCCTTCATTGCTGGTTGACTATGCTTTTGACGGCATGACCATCGGCTATGCCCCGGATATCGATGCATTGCCTGGTGCCTATGCCAAGATCTGCTATGGACGAGGATTTGAGAGTGGCTACGAGTACACTTCCGGCAACTCCCTGGAAGATACTGATATGGTAGGGATTGCCGTGATTCCAATTGACACCGATCCCCTGCGGATCTGGCTGCAGTGGAACCGTGGCATAAATATTTTCGATTTTCCGACCATGGACAGCACTTACTTTGGCAATACCGCTCCAAAGACAAATCTCGGTGACATTGACTGGTACGGTGCCGGTTTCATGAGCACTTTGAAGAAAGTCGGACCCGGTAACTTGAATATCTTTTCCGATTTTGCCTTAAGCGAAACTCATCCTAATGATAATGTTTCTTCCCAGGCTGGCTTCCAGGGCCTGATGACCGGTGGTTTTTTTGATCCGGAAGCACCTACGGATAAGACCGGTTGGGCTGTTTCAGCCGGTCTCCGCTATGACCTGCCGACGAAAACCAAACTCGGTCTTGAATACAATCATGGCTCGAAAAACTGGATAACCTTTGCTCCGGCGGCCGATGACATGTGGACCAGTAAGGTTGGAACCCGTGGTAATGTTTATGAGGCGTATGTTATCCAGGAACTCAATCTTAAACCGGTGTCGTCATATTTCAGCAAGGTCTTTTTCCGTCTTGGTTACCAGTATTATGATTTCGAGTATACCGGCAGCAATAACTGGGTCGGGGCACCGGTAGAAATTGGGGATGTGAATGGGCAAATGATGTTGATGGCTCCTGTGAAGGAAGCCCATAATCTCTATGCCACCTTCGAAGTGAAATTCTAGTACGTTTAACATCCTGCCGGTATGAAAAAAATCATTTGTATTCCGGCAGGAAGAAAAAAATATTGTTAAAAAAGGAGTCGATCATGAACAAATTATTTTCAGTCGTTATTCTGTTGGCCGTTATGGCAGTTTCCAACCTTGTTCTGGCCGGATCTGCCAGTGCCGAGGAAATGAAAATGGTAGGCGAGATCTCAAAGATCACCCTGGCAGGAGATGGAACTTCCGCCACAGCAATTCTCAAGGATACCAAAACCGGTGAATCCGTGACAATCGAGGTGACCGATGAAATGACGCTGGACAAGTTCAAGGACAAGCGGATTGTCGAAGGTGATGAGATTCGCTGCAAATTTGATAAAGACGATGGCAAGAATAAAAGCAAAAGATTCGTAAAAACGGCCGGTTGTTGATAGATTGCTGTGTGTTAATCACAGCAAGTACAAATCAGGAGCCAAACTATAAACATATTAAGGAGATACAATCCATGATTGTTACCAGATATGTGGCCGCATTTTTAGGCGTTATGCTCATAGTGGCAACGTCTTATGCGAAAGAGCATGAAGGTAGTGAATATATAAAGGAAAATGGTTATGAGGGGCCAAAAACCTGTGAAGAATGTCACCCTGGAACAGCTAAGGCCTTCCTTGAGACGGTGCATTGGAAACATGCTTCGAAGGTGGACCATGTCGACAACCTGAAGGCTGGCCAGGAGTACGGTATGAAGAATCGCATTTATACCATGTGTAACGCCAATGACATCGTCAACAACCTGAAAGAAATTCCTCCTAACGAGGCCGGCAAAACCAAGTTCTCCGGCTGCAATACCTGCCACCCCGGCGATCAATCCGTTGAGGTCGGCGCCACTGGCCCCGAAGCGGAGGAGACCATCGATTGCTTGATTTGTCATTCCAGCAAATATGATTTCAGTAAACGAAAAGCGGTCAAAGCTAAAGATGGCAAGATTATCATGACCCAGGATCGAAGCACTGAGGCGGCTCTGAATGTCGGACGCCCAAGTACCAAGAATTGCATGGTCTGCCACGAGTCTGCAGGTGGCGGGGCCTTGTTCAAACGCGGATTTTCCATGACCAAGGAGGCTGATGTGCATGCGGCCAAAGGACTTGTCTGCGTTGACTGCCATGAAGCAAAAGGACACCTTTTTCCCTCAGGAAAAGATCCGAATAACTGGGCAAATGATGGCGTGTATATGACATGTTCAGGCTGTCACACCGATAAGCCACACAAGGACGATGATTATAACCGTCACACTACAAATATTGCCTGTCAAACCTGCCACATTCCCAAGACAGGTGGAGCCTTTGCCAAGGACTTTACGAAATGGACGAAGTTGTCTAACGGCTTTTATGAACCATCAACTTTGAAAAAAGAAGTGAATGAAACCACTCCGGTCTATGCCTGGTATAATCTGACGGTGAGCAATACTCCTCATTTCATCGGACCAAAGGGAAGCAGGAGTGATGGTAAGAGTAAAATTTATCCCTTTAAGGTTTATCAGGGAAAAGCCTATTACAATAAAGTGGATGGACAGTTGCTCTCCATGGATTTTGCCGAGCCAATGGCCACTGGCGATACCCTGGCCGGAGTAACCTGTGCTGCAAAAACACTTGGGATAGAGAAGATTGAACCGGTGCCCGGCTGGCAAACCACCTACTTTGGCAGCAACCATCAGGTGGCTCCAAAGAACAAAGCCCTGACTTGTGCCAACTGCCATGCAATTAATGGTATCCTTAATTTTAAGGCGTTGGGATATAACGACAAAGAGGCGGAAAAACTAACCAGTCCTGCTATCTACTTTGATAAGGTATTCAAGATTCAACAGGAAAACGAGTAACCACTTGTCCTTGACCAAGGAGTGCCAGCAGCACTTCCTTGGCCATGGACAGACTCTGCCATTGCAGGGGAAATACCATTATTATTGCTGTGAGAGGGGAACATATGAAGCCATCGAAACTGATTCTGCATTTCATCATTCTGGCAGTGGCTGTGTCGTCATTTTCTCCGGCAGTCTGTCGGGCCGTGTCCGAGGAGGACATTTTTGAGAAAATCAAGCTGCTTGAGGTGCAGATTCAGGAGTTGAAGGACATGAAAGCACAGCAGAATAAAACCGAAGAAAAACAGCAGCACTGCATCAAAGCGGTGGGGGCCGAGAAATTCTGCATATGTCTAGCGGAAGCACTGCCTGGTGACATCAGTTTCGAGCAGTATGTTCACGGTATGGTCTCGTCAGTGGAGGGCTCCGGCGCTTCCGGACAGCGGACAGACCAGGGGCGTGTGGATGCGATGCATATCGCTCGTGACAAGTGCCTGCAAAAATAAAATATCGGCGCTGCACCATGAATTTACACAACAAACAACAGTGGGGCTTGACAGCATGAAGGATGTCTTTATTATGACGGGTGTTCTTGTGGGTTGAGACGTATGGCGGAAGGATGTTCTGTACGCGTCTGGCGTACCCATTGAATGTCCATCTCTTATGATCTCGGGTTGCCCCGGGGGTAAAATGAAAAAATAAGGACAAGCAAAGGCTGGGTTAATGGAATTTTCAAAATCAAGAGTGTACGACGAAGAAGCCGAAATATTAAAGGTGCTCGGTCATCCCATCCGACTCAAGATAGCGGCGGGATTGTGCGCTGAGGCATGTCCCGTTAAGATTATCTGGGAGTGTCTTGGCCTTCCCCAATCCACGGTTTCTCAACATCTGGCAGTGCTTAAAAACAAGGGGGTTATTGTCGGCAAGCGAGAAGGCACGGAGGTGCACTATAGCGTCAACAATCCAATGGTGATGAAGATCATTGCGTCGTTGGGATGATGATGTTTTTCCGGTTTCATCGGCACGCTCGTTAAATTAATGATTGAACGAGTAATCAACGAATTTTATAGCCTGTCTCCGTTTTTGCAAAATTGCACTCCACGTGAGGAAGCAATATGCTGGTGAGATCTCTTATTTTAGCAATGTGGTTCGTGCTGTTGTCTTCGTCTGCAATGGACGCTGCACAGAAGCCGGACGACCGTGAGGCTCTGTCCGGGTTAACAACTGCCAAGGTTATTTTTGATGTACGCGTTGCGGACATTGATAAACTTGTTTTCAATCTGGCACTTTTAAATGAAACCTTGGAGGGAATGATAGCCGAGGGTGTCAAACCGGAGATGATCGTAGCTTTCCGTGGGGCCGGGGTTAAGCTGCTGTCGTCCACCGTGCTTGATGAAGCAGCTGTTGATCTGTTTCGAGTCTTGAAAAAGAAGGGTGTGCGGTTTGAAGTATGTGCCGTGGCGATGCGAGTATATAAGGCTGACCCGACAGGACTTATTCCGGAAGTTGCGATGGTTGCAAATGTCTTTAACTCCCTTATTGGATATCAAAACAAGGGCTATGCGATGATAGTCATCAATTGAGAAAAGCTGGGTGCTTGTAAGATCATAGACCGCCTCGACCCTTCCTTCCTGGTTTTGGTAGGCACTGGCAAATTTGACATGGCCATGGCCGAAAATTTCGTAAGAGACTTTGTCAGGATGTTACCGTCTGACGCAATAATGTTCCAATATCCTTGTAGTTTTCTGATCTTGCCTACAAAATCGATATATCCAACTCCTGATCTATGGCACATTGTAAATTCCTTCTTTGCAATACGGTGTAGGTAAATAGCTGCTATTAAATGTGTAAATGCACACATTGTAGTATTGCCTGTTTTTAGAAAAGTGCTATTCTGCTGACATTCTGGCCGACTTCTGATGTCCCGCTTGTGCATGGCAGTAATGAATGACGCGTGGAATTCCCTAACCCCGATAAACGGGATGTTAATTATTTGAGAAAATTTACCAATTATTATGATGGTATCATACTTATGGCCATGTCTTACGATGGCGAGGATATGGGACTGCAATGCGAAGATTCTCAGGACAAAGGGTTGTCTGTTGACAGAATCAAGAGTGAAAAGTGCTTGTTCTCTTAAAAGCACGTAATTCATAAAAAGGGGAGATAAATGACCAATAACGTTGTTATTACTGTTGCTTGTGGCACTGATGATCCTAATCGTGCAACAAGGGCTATTCATTTGGCAACCGTTGCTCACAAAGAGGGGAAAAATGTCACCCTGTTTCTTCTTGATGAAGCAGTTTACCTCGCAAAAAAAGGACTTATTGACAACCTTCGGGCCGCAACCGGAGATGTGGCCGATGATCTTATGACGTATCTTCAGGCTCATGGGGTCCCTGTGCTTGCATGCACTCCGTGCGCCAAGGCCCGTAGAATCACAGAGGACGATCTGATTGATGGTGCCAGGATGGCTACTGCTGTTGAGTTGATACACCTTGCCTGTGATGCAACGGTTATCAGTCTATAGCCCAGTATGATTGGTCACGCAGCCTATTCCGGGTCCAACGATGCCTGACTCCGGAGAGATAGCCAAAAAGGCCAACGAGATCATCCTCGAATCCATTTCCGAGGGCGTCTTCACCGTTGATCATAACTGGCGGATCATGACCTTCAACCGCGCCGCCGAGGAGATCACCGGCACGCCACGGGCCGATGCCATTGGTCGCTATTGCTGGGAGGTTTTCCGCTCCAATATGTGCGAGGGGGCCTGCGCCCTGAAACGCACCATGAAGGAGGGAAAGTCCTTTGTCTCCAGTGCCACCTATATCATCAACAGTCGGCAACAGCGGGTACCGATCACCGTTTCCACCTCGCCGCTGAAAGATGAAGAAGGACGGATCCTCGGCGGGGTGGAGACCTTTCGCGACCACAGCTTGGTGGAGGAGTTGCGCCGTGAGCTGAGCGGCAGTTTCACGATCGGCGACATGGTCAGCCG
>JAHJLI010000145.1 GCA_018821785.1 Pseudomonadota bacterium | reverse complement strand
TAAATGGCGATATGTCCAGGCTATTTCTCGTTCACTAACCGCTCTTACAGTTGTTTCACCTTGTTTCCGAGAATTTCGAGCTGTGCACCGACCGAACTGCTCCTGAGCGCCTGACCCGATACAGCCTTGATGGCATGTAAAACAGTGGAGTGATCACGATTAAACGTCTTGCCGATATCCGACAGCGATTCATCGGTATACTTTCGAGATAAATACATTGCGACCTGACGGGGAAAAGTTATAGATCGCTTGCGCGATCGGGACCGGAGATCTTCAAGGCTGACCTTAAACTGTCCACTCACCAATTCACCAATTGTTGCTGTTGTAAGTACTTGATTTACACCGACAATAGACTCAACAACCTCGCGCACCAGATCCATATCCACATGGCCGCCGAGAAGGCAGGCCTTGGCCCGGACGGCAATCAGTGCTGATTCGATTTTGCGAATATCACCCCGCACATTGTTGGCCATATAGCCGACCAGTTCTTCGTCGAGCACCAGTTGCTGCGCCAGTGCCTTCTTTTCGACAATGCGGTACCGCGTATTTATATCCGGGGCCTTAATAGCAGTCACCAGACCAGAAGTCATCCGTGACCGGAACTCGTTATCAATACCTATCAAGTCGCGCGGCGCACGGTTGGCGGTGAGAATGACTCGCTTTCCCGACTTGATCAGGGTATCGAGAATATCGTTCAGTTCTTCCTGGGTTTTTTTCTTGCCGGTCAGTGAATGGACATCCTCAACTAACAAAATATCGCAATTTTCCTGATATTTACGTTTAAATTCATCCATCGCATTGTGTTGGATCCCGCGAACCATCTCCGCTGAGAACTGCTTCGCGGTCAGATAATGCAACCGAGTCATCGGTGAATCGGTAAAGATCTGATGGGCAACCGCATGGGTCAGATGGCTTTTCCCAAGACCGGTATCACTATTGATATAGAGGCAAGGCCCAACCATCCCATCTTTATTGACCATCGACCGACAGGCGGATTCGGCTAAAATATTGCTTTCACCTACCATAAATTCGTCAAAGGTGTATTTGGGGTGAAGCGATTTACTTGTAGAATTATTTTCAGGAAGATGAGGAAGTCGCATCGGGGTTCCGATGAGCCTTTTTGTCGATCTTGCATATTCGCTTGCCTTTGCCTCTTCACAGAAAACCACCTTTAATGCCGACAAACCACTTTCCTGGAGTTTGTCGGTTATGGCATGAAGAAAATTCTGCCGTATATAGGCACTGAAATATCTGTCCGGGCTTTTCAGATAGAGGCAGTCATCTTTGATCTGCATACATTCAATCGGCTCTATCCACAGCGAAAAAATATTTTCCGCCAATGATTCTTTCAAACTCTCCTTGACTCTCTCCCAAACCATACAAACCCCTTCCCCGTGAGAATACAAAAAAAGCAATAATCAGCCAAATGAGGCAATTCAGACGGCAAAAAACAAACACCGTGCGCCCTAAGTGCTGCCTGGAAATGACTACTCAACAACCTCTTACTATATCTGTGCAGAAGTGTCGCGTGGAACCACCCGACGTCTATTTTTCATACGGGAATAAACTCCAATTCGATAGCCCAGTCAAAGGCGGTTACAAGATAATTTCTTTTGAAGGCAGGCTGTTGTACACACTCCCCTGCACCCCGTGAATTCACTGAAAGAGAATCGAGCCACCGTCTATGACCCTTGGTTTTAATGGGTTTCCAGGGCAACCCTCTTTTCCTCCGACAAATGGCACCGTTACGCCACTATGCACAAAGTTATCAACAATTTCAGAAATTTGTTTATCTCATATTTACTCATGTATTCTCGTATTTCTTACATATTGCTCAATTTATGATTACAATAAATGACGGATTGTCGTCATTTCGCGGCTTTCGAGGGACAAACAAAAAAAATCTTTTTTTCTTTTAGCCTCACCCAACCCTACCACGTTGTAGCATCGGCGCTCTTGCCAGGGTAAGCACCTTCACTCGAAGCGCACCATGATGTATAAGGACCTTAGTGCATTCCTCAACCGTAGTTCCGGTGGTAAAAACATCATCGACCAAACAGAGTATCTTCCTTTCCAACTGAATTCCTTTACGAAGTTGGAATGCACCCGACATATTTTTCCGACGCGCAATGCCTCCGAGCCTGGTCTGTGCCGTGGTATTGCGTGTTCTAACTAACCAGTCAGAACGAATTGCTTCCCTTTTCTTAGGAAAAAACAAATCGGCCAAGAGAGTCGCCTGATTGAGTCCCCGTCTACGGTGTCGATCTGCATGGAGCGGGACCGGGATAATCCAGTCACAGTCCTCAAATTCCGTCAGATCACTGCGACGCATTATTGCCGATATTCCATGAGCGACAGAGGTGTCGCCGGCAAACTTCAATCTTTTCACCAACTGTTGAACGGCAGATTCATAACGAACTAAAGACCGGGCCAGGTGATAGGCCGGAGGAGCCCGCAGACATTCACCACAGACAAAGTCCCTATCCTTTCCTCCAGCAAGCTCCATGCCGCAGACCCGGCAAAGAGGTGGCATCAGGTAAGCGATCCCTTCCGAACATCGTTGGCAGAGGCTCTTTTGCCGGCAAGCATCAATTCTCATACGGCAAACCGCACACACCGGTGGAAAAAGAAGATTCATAAAGCCTTTTACAAACTGCATTGCCAACGTCATCGTATTCCCTTCAATTCATTTTTTTCCAGCCCATCATTTTTTTGACACCATCAGTCGTCCTCCCCAAACATCGCCGAACTTTAGGCGAAAAGCTCCGAAAATGTACAATACTCCTATTTATCAACATTTTTCCATGTTCTCCATAAGCATCATTTGCAATTGCTGAGAAACATGGCATAATACGTCAGTTTTTATGCTCGATAAGTTTTCAGACAACTCAAAAATTGTTTTATTTATCGCCAAATAACAATTCGTTAGCCTACCAACCTGGAGATTATCGGCAGTTGTTTTCAACCGGTTGTGTGGTCATTTACAAGAAGGTACCCTATGACTGTGTTCAGAAATTTAGCCCGTCGCGCTCAGACAAGACTTTCTCTTTCTCATCGCCTCGTCCTGCTGTTGCTTTTGGTGTTTTCCCATGTTCTGCCGGCGTGGTCCGCCAGTCAAAAGACCAGCTTTCTACCACTCAATGTCCATAGTCCAAATGATTTAAAGACACTTCAGGCAACTGCCGACCGTGAATTGCAGACCGCCCTTGGTGAGACGAACATAATCCTGATTCCCCGAAACGACGCGGAAAAGCTTGTTAACTATCAAGGCCCTTGGCCCCCCTCGGCAAAAACCCTGAAAGAACTTGCCGAGAAGACCGGTTACGAAAATATGGCCGCCGGCGACATGACCGTGATCGGCAACAAAATAAGTATTGATATCAAGTTGTTCGACATCCTCTCTCCCAGCAATCCAACCTTTTTCTTTCAAACTGCAGATTCTGCCGACGGCCTGAAAGAAGCACTAAGAAAAATCGCAACCGAGATGAAAAACTACCTCGGCCGGGAATTCCGCATTGCAGCCATTGCTCCGGAAGGCAACCAACGCATTGATTCCGGCGCCATTTTGAGCAAAATTCTAACAAAGGTCGGTGACCCCTACAGTCAAACCGGACTCCGTAATGATCTGAAGGAAATCTATAAAATGGGGTTCTTCAATGATGTCCAGATCGACACCGAAGATACCCCTCAAGGAAAAAGAGTTATTTTTCGAGTTATCGAAAAACCGATCATCAATTCTGTTGTTTATGAAGGTATCGATGAACTCAAAGAAGAGGATATCAAGGCTGCAGCCAACATTAAAGAACACTTCATTCTCAACCCTACAAAGATCAGCGGAGCTGAAGAGGCAATTAAAAATCTCTATAAAACAAAAGGCTTCTACAACAGCAAGGTAACCTCAGTTATCACTTATCCAGATGACAAAGGGGCCAATGTCCGCTTCATCATCAATGAAGGAAAGAAAATTTACATCAAGGAAATCAGTGTTGAGGGCAATGTGACCTTTACCGACAAAGAACTGCTGAGTGAGATTGAAACCGGCGAAAAGTGGTTCATGTCCTGGCTCACAGATGCAGGTCTTCTTGACATGATCAAAATTCAGCAGGATGCCCAAAAAATTATTACCTATTACAACAACAACGGTTTTCTTGAGGCTAAAGTCGGCGAGCCACAGGTCAGCCAGCAAGAAGAATGGCTCTTTGTGAAATTCGTGGTTGAAGAAGGCCCGCGTTTTCGTGTCGGAACAGTTGACGTCACAGGTGATTTGATCGGCGACAAGGAGAAAATGCTTGCTCTGCTCACCATTCGCGATCAAAAATTTTTAAGCCGCCAGTTGATCAGGGATAATATTCTGGCCCTCACCGATTATTATGCTGAATCCGGCTATGCCTTTGCCAGCATAAGACCGATCACCTCCAAATCCTCCGCCGGCGACCGAATGGATGTAACCTTGAAAGTTGCCAAGGGCAACCTTGTTTACATCGACAGGATTACCATCAAAGGCAATAATCGTACCCGCGACAACGTCATTCGCAGGGAATTACGCATCGCCGAAGGAGGGGTGTTCGACTCCAAGGCATTGCGGCAAAGCACCCAATCCCTCCAGCGACTGATGTATTTTGAGGAGGTTACCATTACCCCCGAGCCGTCCCTTGATCCCGACCGAATGAACGTCATCGTCCAGGTCAAGGAAAAGAGCACGGGTACCTTCAGCATTGGCGCCGGGTACAGCTCGGCAGATAAACTCATTATGATGGGTCAGATCGCTGAAAACAATTTCCTCGGCCGGGGCGACACACTGTCGCTCAGCGCCAATGTCAGCGGCAACAGCTCAAGATACAATTTGGGATATACCAATCCACACCTCAACGATTCACCTTTATCCTGGGGTCTGGACCTCTTCAGCACCGAACGCGAATATGACGATTACACCAAAGATTCACGGGGCGGTGGTATCCGCATTGGCTATCCGATCTTTGAAAAATGGCAGGTTTACGGCAATTACAGCTACACTGACACTGACCTCACTGATGTCTCGGAAAACGCCTCATATATCATCCGTAAATCGGTAGACCTTCATGTTACAAGCGCCGTTAAGTTAAGCTTGGTGCGTGATACCCGCAATAAGCGCTATGGCGCCTCCGAAGGGTCACGCAACAGCGTCAGTGTCAAATACGGCGGTGGGCCGTTTGGTGGCGATGCTGAGTTCACCAAAGTTGAAGGATCCTCCGGCTGGTATTTCCCCATGTTCCTCAAGACCGTCTTCCACGCCAATCTGTCGGCCGGGCAGGTATTCGAGAATCAAAACGACAAGCTACCTGTCTACGAGCGTTTTTACTTGGGCGGACTGAACTCGGTGCGTGGCTTTAAATACGCCAAAATCAGTCCACTCGACTCCCTTACCGGTGAACGTATCGGTGGCGACAAGATGTGGTACACCAATACGGAAATTGTCTTCCCGTTACTGGAAAACCAAGGACTCATGGGAGTTCTCTTTCTTGATGCCGGGCAGGTTCTCAATGACAACGAGAACTGGGGGGATTTCAGTGACTCAATCAAAAAAGCATCCGGTGTCGAGGTCAGATGGCTTTCCCCCATGGGACCGCTTCGCCTGGTCTGGGGCTACAATCTTGACGCCATTAAAGGCGAAGATGAATCAGTCTGGGACTTCAGTGTCGGTGGCACCTTCTAGTCCCTGTTTTTACAATATCCTCTACCTGCTGCCGGTTATGCCTCTGCATAACCGGCACTTTTGTTGATGATTCTAGAAACTCTCTTCAAGCAACTTACCGAGACCCGCCTCCTTTCCGTTTCCGGCCTTCGAGGTGCAAGCCCGGCATGGCTCGCCACGCGACTGGCTGAGCAGCAGCCATGTTGTGTCATAGTCCCGGACGAGCACCTCATTGCAATTTTTGAACAAGATCTCAACCTCTTCACTAGTGAACAGATACTCACCTACCCCGGCCATGAAATTCCCCCATACACCCCATTGTCGCCGGACCAGCGAATAGCCGCAACCCGTCTTTCAACACTTTACAGACTAAAGACCTCGGCCGGGGAAATCATGGTCACCTCCATTGAGGCCCTGCTGCGCCGGATCATGCCCGCAACCGTACTCACCAGAACTTCCGAATATCTTCTGGCCGGAGAGGATTGCAATCAAGACGAACTTCTGACAAAGCTTCAGTTCCTGGGTTACGAAAAGGTCGCTCTGGCACAGTCGGTCGGGGACTTTTCCGTACGCGGCGGAATTATTGATATCTTCCCACCACCCTTTACTCTCGAAACCGGTACAGTACATGACGGCCCCGTCCGTCTCGACTTTTTCGGCGATACCATCGAATCACTCCGCGCATTTGATCCTTTTACACAACGTTCAACAGGTGAATTGGTCGAGGCAACTCTTCTCCCGGTAACGGACATTCTCCTCAACCCAAGCGCCCCTGACTCGTTTAAAAAAACGGCTTCACTTTTTCATGAATATGCCTCCAAGTTTGACTGGGACAGCCAGGAAACCGCCAGGATTGCTGAACGTTTAGCCACCGGCCAAAGATTCGCCGGAATGGAATTTTTCCTCCCTCTCTTTTACCATGGCAATGGCCGTCCCAGTTCGGCAGTACTTGACTATATCCCAAAGAATGCCATCCTCCTCCTCGTTGACCCTGAAGGCATTCACCAGAGCATGAACCTCACCCTGGAACGGATCTATAAAAATTATCAGGCTGCCGGAGAAAATAGAGCCCCTGCCCTGCCGCCCGCCGAATTGTTCGTTGAGCGAGAAGAAATGCGGAACCAGCTTGGCCAGTTCCGGCAGGTGCTGGTCACTGATTTCATCCGCCCTGAAGAGCAGGTGGTAACCCTGAATGCCGGCAACCATCATCTCTTGAGACAGGAAATTGGTCTAAAACGTGCAAAACTCGGCATACTCGCCCCCCTCTCAGAGCAGATTTTCCAGTGGCAAAAAGATGGCGACCGGGTGATTATCTGCTGCCGTTCGGCAAGGCATACCAAAAATCTTGCTGAACTCCTCAGCAAACATTCCCATCAAGTGGAAGTGCTCGCACCACCCCTTGATCTTGAAAAAATATGTGCCGAGAGCAATGAGCAGCATCTGTGTCTCACTGACCACCCGTTATCCGAAGGTTTTTCCCTTTCTGACTTGCGACTCCACCTGCTTTCTGAGAGTGAACTGTTCGGCGAAATGCGCCTCGGTGGCAAAAAGAAGCACAAACACAAACAGAAAGAAGATCCTCTGCTCTTTACCGAACTGAACTCCGGTGACATTGTTGTCCATCGCGACCACGGCTTAGGCATCTACCGTGGTCTAGAAACGGTGACATTCCAATCTGTTATTAACGATTTCGTGTGTATAGAATATCGCGATGGCGACAAATTGTTCCTGCCTGTCGACCGACTGAATCTGCTCACCAGGTACCAGGGCCTCGCCGACCGCGAGCCCAAAATGGATAAACTCGGTTCCCTGAACTGGAAAACCACCAAATCCAAAGTCAAGGAAGAGGTGTGGAAGGTTGCCCAGGAACTCCTCGACATCTATGCCAAACGTGAGCTTCGCGAAGGCAAACAATTTTCTCCGGCAGGTCGACTTTTCCATGAACTTGAAGAGTCTTTCCCCTTTGACGAGACCCCCGGTCAGGAACAGTCGATCAGTGATGTTATAAGTGACCTGACCAGTGACCGACCTATGGACCGACTGGTCTGCGGAGATGTCGGATACGGTAAAACCGAGGTGGCAGTTCGGGCGTCCTTCAAAGTCGTTGAAGACGGGTATCAGGTGGCCATTTTAGTGCCGACCACCGTTCTGGCTGAACAGCATGCCAAAACCTTTGCCGAAAGGTTGCAAGGTTTTCCAGTCAATATTGCCTGCCTAAACCGCTTCCGAAGTCCCTCAGAACAAAGGAAAATCCTGAAAGACCTGGCTAAAGGAAGTGTTGACATCGTCATCGGCACTCATCGCCTATTGTCAAAAGATGTGGTTTTTAAAAACATCGGTTTGGTGGTCATTGATGAAGAACACCGCTTTGGCGTGGCGCACAAGGAAAGGCTGAAAAAATTGCGGGCCGAAGTGGATATTCTCACCCTTACCGCCACCCCTATACCGCGAACTTTGCAGATGTCGCTCTTGTCCATTCGTGACCTCTCGGTAATCTCCACTCCACCGGTACACCGCCAACCGGTGAAAACCTTTGTCGCCCGCTACGACGAACTGGTCATCAAAGAAGCGGTCAGCAAGGAACTCCGGCGCGGCGGGCAGGTGTTTGTCGTCCACAACCGGGTACGGTCAATTCACCAGATGGCCACCCTCATTCAAAAGCTGGTACCAGAAGCGTGTATTGCCGTGGCCCACGGTCAGATGGCCGGCAAAGAACTTGAGGAAATCATGGTCTCCTTTGTCACCAAGAAGATCAATGTCCTGGTCAGCACGACGATTATCGAGTCCGGTCTCGATATCCCCTCCGCCAACACCATTATCATCAATCGCGCCGACATGCTAGGCCTTGCCGAAATCTATCAATTACGTGGACGGGTTGGGCGATCGAGTACGCAGAGTTTCGCCTACCTCCTCGTTCCGTCGCTTGATGGCCTGAGCAAGGATTCTAAAGAACGACTTCGCGCCCTTATGGACTGCAACGATCTAGGCGGCGGCTTTAAACTGGCCATGAATGATCTGCAGATACGCGGCGGCGGAAACCTGCTGGGGATTTCCCAAAGCGGCAATATCGCCGCCATCGGCTATGACCTTTATCTTGACCTCTTGCAAAGAACGGTGGCTGATCTCAAGGCCCAAGCGAATCTTGGTGATCAACCGCATCTCGAAGAGCTGGAACCGGAAGTCAATCTTCAACTCTCTGCCTATATCCCTGAAAGCTATATTCCAGATACCAGTCAGCGCTATATCACCTATAGAAGAATGGCCGCACTGAGCAACTCGCCGCAGGAAAACCAAGATGACCTGCGCGAAGAGCTTGTTGATCGTTATGGTATCCTGCCGGTTGAAACCCTCACTCTGTTTCGCATCATAGCAATCAAAAAAGAGTTAACCACCCTTCGCATCGCCAAACTCGAACAGGGCCGTGAGAGTCTAGTCTTCACCTTTCAAAACGACACCCCCCTCTCTCCCGAGATGCTCATGGAATTTCTCCAGAAAGGCACGAAACAAAAAAACCGCAGCCCCCTGAAACTGGCGCCGGACGGTCGATTGATTGTCAGCGGCAAATTAACCTCCACCGAACATGTCTTCGACACTATCGCAAACACTCTTTATGAACTTGGCAAACTCATCCCAGCTGCCGTATAGCTTTAGGCAAACGTGTAGACCCAATTTTATCTGGGCAGATATCGAAACGGTTTTTCTCGATATGGACGGCACCCTTCTCGATAAATACTTTGACGACTACTTTTGGGAGCAGTATGTCCCCGAAAATTATGCCAAAAAACACAATCTCACTCATTCCGAGGCACATCAACACCTTCTCGGAACATACAAAAGCGTCGAGAACACCCTGCAGTGGACCGACCTCGATTACTGGTCGGAGCGTCTTGGCCTCGATATAGCACAGCTTAAAAAAGAGATCAGCCATCTGGTGAACATCCATCCTGATGTTGTTGATTTTCTCGCCTACATGGAAAACCTTGGGAAAAAGGTGTATATGGTTACCAACGCCCATCCCAAAGCTCTGCAGGTCAAGATGGACAGAGTGAACATAGCAAATTGGTTTCAGCGCCTTATTTGCTCACAGGAGGTTGGTGCCGCCAAGGAGCAGCCGACGTTTTGGCATAAACTCCACGACCTCCTGCCGTATGACAAAGAAACAACCCTCTTTGCCGATGACACCGAGAAAGTCCTGCACTCTGCTGCCGGATACGGGATTCAACACCTTATTCATGTCGCTAAACCAAGTTCCCGACTGGACCCGAAGCACTCTCTTAGCTTCCCGTCGATTCTCTCTTTTCGGGAGTTGATGTTTTAATCTCCGGTATCGTCTACGCTGAATAATGTCCTCTCCCGGTTTCAGGTAAATTGCCAAGTTTTAGATTTCAGCACAGTCGCATTGGGCCTTGAAAAAAACCACCCTCTCTATATAATTGCAATAAGTGTGGCCACGAATTTCCGTTCACCCTCCACTCTCCTCCTTAAAACATAATGTATTTCATGCGATTCTGTCTTCTTTCCGTCTTTTTATTCACCCTCGTCAGCCAGGCCCAGGCCCAGGCCACTGCTAATATGGTTATTGCCATAAACGGTGCCGGTAAAAACCTCATCGAACACAGTTTGCCTGCGACCACACTTGCTGCTGCAATGGGGGTCGAATACCTTGAATTACATGTGGTTATGACGGCCGACAACCAGCTTGTCGTTTTTCACGACCTGACACTTCAACGTTTAACCGATGTCGCCGAAATTTTCCCAGACCGCAAGCGAGACGACGGTGCCTATTATGTTATAGATTTCACTCTTGACGAACTGCGCAGGCTGCGCCTATTAAGCTCGACAGACGGCAACGAAGTACCTCTGGCCTTCGGTATCCCTACTCTTGCCGAAGAGCTTGGACTATTGCGCCGACTGGAAACCATCCTTGAGCGGCAAATTGGCTTAGTTCTGGAAATTCGCCAGCCCTGGTTTCATCTCCAAGCCGGCAAGGATATCAGTATCTCAACCCTCGATACTCTCGCCAGCTACCGCTACTCCACCGCACAGAGCAAACTTTACCTGCAGTGTTTTGATCCGGACGAACTGCAACGGGTCCACAGCCAGCTCATGCCGGAACGGCAGATGAGTCTGCCCCTTATCCAGTTAATCGGCGAGAATGACGGCCTGGAGACAAAACAAGGAAAGCAAGGCGACTTGGCGCCCTACAATTATGACTGGCTGTTCACCAATGTCGGCTTGCGCATGGTGGCCTCCTACGCCGTGGCCATCGCCCTGCCAACCAAGGCCATCAGCGACCCGGAAGGCAATGTATCACTTACCGGGTATATTGGCGAAGCACACCGTCATGGCCTCAAAGTACTTGCTTTCCCACTCAATAACTCGGCCAATTTTCCATCCTTTGCTCAAGATTTTTCAACGCTGATTGATTTCTATATTTCCCAAGCTGGTGTAGACGGCGTATATACCGATTCGTTTCGCGACGTGCAGCGTTTCATCCAACAGAAATCCGAACAAGTCCCAACACCGCTGGTGGAAGAGATGCCTCAGTTACAAGAGGACTTGCCGCTTTTTTTCAAAAATCTTAACTTATCACGTCCGGTTCCGCCTGACATCTTGCCGGTAGACAAAGAGGAAGAAATGCTTCCATAAGATCGACAAACGTGATTTGTTGTGACACCCCTTGTCGGGTACATTTTGCTGCCAAACCTATAGAGTATATGTCTTATAACGAAAACATCCTTAAAGTAAACACGCAAAATATTTTCCTAAGAGACCACTCATGTGGACTGATATTGTAGTTGCCAAGGCTAGGCAAGATGACTACCAATACATTCAGTTAATCCTTATTTCATTTTTTATAAACATATTTACTATGGTGACTCAGATGAAAAAGATTACAATGTTTTTACTACCAATTATTCTCCTTGGCCTTACTTCTTGTGCCAATGAATACAGCAAGGGACAACAAGGCGCATTAATAGGTGCGGGAAGTGGGGCTATTATCGGCCAGGCCATCGGCCGCAATAAGGAAGCAACCCTGATCGGTATCGCAGTTGGTACGATGCTCGGCTACATCGTCGGCAACGAGATGGACAAGAACGATCGCCAAGAGTTGAATCATGCTTATGAATTTGGACCGTCTGGGCAAAGCACCCAATGGCGCAACCCGGACAGTGGAAAGAGCTACCAGGTTATTCCACAACCGGCATATGTCCAACCCAGCCAACCTGAAAGACCGTGCCGAAGGGCTGAGATTCTTGCTACCATCAACGGCCGGACTGAAAAAACCTACACTACCGCCTGCCGCAACAGCGCAGGCAATTGGGAATTGCAGAACTAGATCATAATAATACAAATATCTCTTCTCCAAGATCGAGCCCCTTCGCTGGAGGCTCGATTATTATTAATCTCATCTCTTGACTCCGGCCATCATGATTATACCCATTTCAGGCCGGAAGCCCTCCTTGGCCTCCTTGGCACTGATTCTTGCCATGCTCCTCTGGGCCAGCTCTTTTATTGCCCTTAAGTTTGCCTTTCGCACCTATGATCCACTGGTGGTCATTTTCGGCCGCATGTTTATTGCCAGCATATGTTTTCTGCTCATCGGCAGGCGGGTTGCCCGGTCGCTCCACTATCGGAAAGGCGACTATAAACTGATTCTGTTCATGGCCCTGTGCGAACCCTGCCTCTATTTTCTTTTCGAGGCCAAGGCAGTGGAAAACACCACCGCCTCCCAGGCAGGTCTGATCACTGCCATGCTGCCTATCCTGGTGATGATCGCAGCTGCATTTTTCCTCAAGGAACGCATCACCCCCAGGTCAATTATCGGGTCAATCGTTGCGGTTTCCGGTGTCTGCTGGTTAACCCTTCAGAGCAGTCCGTCAGCCGATGCTCCGAATCCGTTTCTCGGCAATTGTCTCGAATTCCTGGCAATGGTCTGCGCCACCGGCTACACCATCGCCCTCAAATCCCTCACTGAGCGTTACGAACCGTTTTTTCTCACCGCAATTCAGGCGTTTGCCGGTTGTTTTTTCTATTTCCCTCTTCTCTTTTTCCCCAGCACAATACTTCCTGCCGAGCTCCATCTCGGCCCCAGCTTGGCGGTTATTTACCTTGGTGCGATAATCACCCTTGGGGCCTATGGCCTCTATAATTATGGCCTGAAACACGTGCCCGCTAACAAGGCCGCCTCCTATGTCAATCTCATTCCGATATTTTCGGTGATTATGGGCTGGATGATTCTCGGAGAAACCTTCACCGCCGGACAAAGTGCAGCTGCTGTCGTCATAATGGGCGGTGTCTACCTGACTCAAAGTTAACCTTTTGCAGGTCAATATTATTTATGTATTTCCCTTGTGTTTCTAATATAATAATGTCGTTTTCAATTCATTATATTCTTCGAGCATCCCATAACGAGGATCATATTTAGAAGCCGTTAGGAAATAACTAGGCCATTTATAACCATTTCCTTACGGCTCCTTATGCCGTTCCAAGCATTTCTTCGG
>JAHJLI010000144.1 GCA_018821785.1 Pseudomonadota bacterium | reverse complement strand
TTCAGTTGCCGAACGGATCTTTAGGCGTAGCCCGGTGACAGTCATCAGCTACCGGGATAAGGAAATTGCAGCGCTTCTGCGTAAAAAAATTCTGAAACAGATGGATTGATAGGTGAAATTACTGACTCTCATTTTCGAGCAGCGCCAACCTCTCTACAGCTGCCACACCCCTTACGACCGCAACCGCATTGCCCTCTTTGCCTCGGTGGGACAGGCTTCTCCCCAGTGACCTACCCAACTGAGGCAGGATTGGAGATTCGATCCCCTTATAAATGGTTTTGTCCCTTGCAATTGGAGTACAACTCCTGCAAAGTAAAACGAGACTCGAACGACACCCTGCTTCGGCTCCACTATCAATAGGGAAACTGCATTTTCGGCACAGATCCGGACTGCATAGTCCCGGAGACTTTAGTATGAATGGGTATTTTTTTCTTTATCGGCCTCTCCTAAGAAACAATCTTTCCTTGCTACTCGTCCTTCTTTTGCTCGTTGCCTGCAGATCAGACGCAGAACACAACCAAAGAACCGACCGCCAACCTCATTTTCTGGATATCAACACTTTTCGCATCCCAGTCCTTGCCACTCCAGAGGATCAGCTCTCATACGCCCGCGCAGACTTTGAAGAAATAGAGGAGAAATCGGCAGCCTTGCAAGCAATCAAGGTCGTTCATCCTATCTCCCGGCTGCATGCTGCAATGGCCGATCTGGATTTGGCCTACCTCCAGCTTGGTGCCGACTACCGCCTGGCTAATGATCGTCAATGCGCTCAAGCCAGGGAAAAATACCTGGCCATTCTCCAAGATTATTCCGATTATCCCGATATTGTTGCAAAATCTCTTTGGTATCTCGGATGGATCGCCTGTGACCTGTGTCATGATAAACACCAGGGACTCACTTACTTTAAAGAGATTATCGACAAGTATCATCAAGAGATTGTCAATTTTCTCCATCCGGCTCCATGGCTCACCATCCGCCCGACGGATGATGGCAAGAAACATCGACCCTCCTACCCAAAATCGGCTCTGACTTGGGCGGCCATTGCCCACCTGGAGATTATCCGCCATACAGCAAGCCAAGAGGAGGCCTGGCACTCTTTTTCCGCAATAGCTGAAAAATACGGCAACGATGATTTTAAAGGTCTGGCCTTAAAAACCCTGATTGCCGCCCATGGTTTTTCGGAAAGAGCCGAACGTGAGGTTAGAAAATATTTGACCGAAGGTACCGCCGACAAAGCCTTGAAGGATGACCTTCACCTCGCTCTCGCCAATTTGCGGGACGAACCTCCGGAGGCAAGGACCCAGTGAAGCTCAAACATAGGCTGCGAAAATACCGGCAATCCTTTCATCTCCGGGTTTTTCTCGCCCTGGTGCTGGTTATCGTCATCTTCATTCCAGGAACCGGATATATCGGCTACCTGCAGGCCCTGAAAGTGGCAGAAGATCAGATGGAACAATACACCATTGGCACAGCGGAACAGATCTCCAAACGAGTGGCATCGTTTCTTGCCCAGCATACTTACAACGTCAATCTCCTTGCCTCCCTGTTTGAGAAAGGGTTGATCGATTCGTCAAAAGAACGAGAGCTTTTGAGTTATTTTCAACTGTTCAGGAAAGACCACCCGGAATTCGTCAATATCTATTTCGGCGACGAGCGGGGCAGGTTTGTTATGGTTCCTCCACAAAGCCCCGAGGTCCACAAAATTTTTGATCCGCGCCAGAGACCATGGTACCGAGGGGCAGTGGATAACCGGGGCACCCATTGGACCGATGTCTACCTCTTTGCCTCCACGCAAAAACCGGGAATCACAGTTTCCGCGCCGATCTTCGAAGAAAAACGTTTGCTTCGAGGGGTGTGCGCCATCGATATCGACCTGGTCGCTTTTTCCAAATTTCTGCAAGGCATTGATATAGGCAACCAGGGTATCGCATATATTTTCGAAAACCGCACCGGCCACCTCATTGCTCATCCGATGCTGACGGGGTTGCCGGAACAATACGACCGCCTGGGCTTACTGCGAACCTGTCTGTCCGACCTCACCGGCAAAAAATTGAACTTTGGCCGCTCCTCCTACTCCGGCGAACAGTATTTCACCGCCTATTCACAATATCCAGGCAAAGACTGGACGGTGGGCGTGACTCTGTCGATCTCGGACTATCTCCGCAAAATTCAGGTAATCAAGAAAACTACCATTACCCTGGTCATTGTCGCCATCCTCCTCTCCAGCATCCTCAGCTATCTGCTTGCCAAGACCATCATCAGCCCTCTGCTGCGCCTGCAACAGGGGATCGAACGCATCACCCGGGGCGACCTGAGCTACAGGGTTGTTATCAAAGACCCCGATATTGCAAGAGATCTTGCCAGGTCCTTTAATCGTATGGCCCTCTCTTTACGAAAAAGCCTGGTGCAGTTGAAGACCACCTACGCTGAGCTCCAGGACAAAGAAAAGCTCGCTGCAATCGGCAAGATGACCGCCGGAATTGCCCACGAGATCAAAAACCCGCTGGGCATCATCCTCGGTTCAACCCAGGTGGTTCTCGACCGCAAACGGCCCTGGGAGATGCGGGAAAAGGCTGCCGGCTTCATCATGGACGAGGTGGTCCGGCTGGATACTACCCTGAAGGCCTTCCTGGCCTTTGCCAAACCGGCCACCCCGGTGTTTGTCGAGGTCGACATCATCCGACTTCTGGAAGAAACGCTGTCCGCTACCGAGGAACGCTATCTGGAGGAAGGTTATCGCTTCGTCCGGGAATTCCCCAATCGTGTCCCTTTGTTTGCAGCAGACCCGTCACAACTTCGGCAAATACTTATGAATATCTTTCTCAACAGCTTTAAAGCCATGCCGGACGGTGGAACCATCACCATCCGCATCAGGACGGAAAAGGAGCCGGAGATTGTTCGGGCCGACCAAAGATGCATTTCCATCGAAAACCCTTTCACCGTGGCGCTTATTTGGCTCATCGTTTCCATTCACGACGATGGATGCGGCATCCCGGCAACGCATATGGATAAAATCATGGAACCGTTTGTCAGTTTCCGTGACAACGGCATCGGCCTCGGCCTGTCGATTGTTTCTCAGCTGGTCAAGATGCATCACGGACATGTCCAAATTGAAAGCACTGAAGGTGATGGAACAACGTTTCACCTTTTTTTTCCATGTATACTCGGGGAGACCGGAAAGCAATGACCAACTTGCTGATTGTTGAAGATGAAACCAGGATGCGCGAGGTAATAATGATGCTGCTGTCAGACATGCGGCTCAATATGCTTGAAGCGCGCGACGGAGCAGAGGCCATCGAGATTCTCGACACAGAAACGATCCACATGGTGATCACCGACTTGAAGTTGCCGAAAGTTGGCGGCATGGAGGTGCTGAACCATATCAAGGCAAATAAGCCGGAGGTGCCGGTCATTATCATAACTGCCTTCGGCTCCATCGATAATGCCGTCGAGGCTATTCGTCTCGGGGCTTTTGATTACGTAACCAAGCCCTTCACCGAGGACAAACTGCGCTCCTGCGTTGAAAAGGCCATGCAGATCAGCCAACTGACATCAGAGGTTCAGTATCTGAGAAGCGAGATCGAAAGCAAGTACACCTTCAACAATATCATCGGCAATTCGAGCGAAATCTGTGAAATCCTCCGCCTGGCCGGCGAGGTTTCTCACACCGACACCACTGTGCTGATCACCGGCGAAAGTGGTACCGGCAAGGAACTCCTGAGTCGGGCTACCCACCTCAACAGCCCTCGCGGCAAGGGCCCGTTTCTTCCGGTCAACTGTGCGGCAATCCCGACCCCTCTTCTTGAGTCCGAATTATTCGGCTATGAGCGCGGCGCCTTCACCGGAGCGCAGCAGTTGAAAAAGGGCAAATTCGAGATAGCCGCAGGCGGCACTCTCTTTCTCGACGAAATAGGTGATATGGAACCGGACGTGCAAGCCAAATTTCTGAGAGTCCTTGAGTTGAAGAGCTTTGAACGACTGGGCGGCAGCAAGACCATCCACAGTGATGTCAGGATCATCGCCGCCACCAACAAGGATTTACAAAAGATGGTGCATGCTGGGTCTTTCCGCGAAGATCTTTTCTATCGTATCAGCGTCTTTCCCATTCGCATTCCACCGCTCCGCGAAAGACGAAGAGACATTCCCCTGCTATCCCACTACTTCATCAAAGAATTCAGCACCACCTTCGGACGGCGACCGCCAACCATGTCCGACAAAGTCATGGAGATGCTCTGCAATCACCAGTGGAAGGGCAACATTCGGGAATTACGCAACGTCCTGGAGAGGGCAATGATCCTGGCCAAGGGCGATCAAATCACCTCCCGCCATGTAATCCTCAGTGAATCCTTTGATAAACCCCTAGGGGAACTGGATCTCGACAAGGTTGTCAAGCTCCTCATCAGCGATCACCGGGTCGGTCTGGAAACAGTTGAGAGACGTTGCATCCAATACGCCATGGAGGTCACCGCCAACAACGTATCAAAGGCGGCAAGACTTTTGGGACTGTCCCGGGCAACCCTGAGATACCGACTGGATAAGATTGGGGAATGAGACGTGGCAGAAAGTCGGCGGAGAATAACCCGAGATTTTCCAGCTCACCCGCCCAACAGCTACAAGGACCTGACTAAAGAAAAAGGGTCATTTTCGCTGGATCAAAAATAGTAGGGGCGTCCTGATCGAGGTTATGGTGTTTCTTTCATTGTACATACTGCTCTTACATAGTTTTCGGGATTTAACACATATAATGCCGTCCAGTTACTCGAAGAAGCGATACTAAATGTTTCAAACCAACTGGCTTTAGCTATCAAACCGTTCTCATAATCAGCTAGCCATCTCCCTGTGTCTCCTGGGGCGCTGTTCATGCTTGGAGCCTCATCATTACTCCAGCATTTAGATTGTCTTTTTGAGAAACTTGGGTCTAAATAATAGCCATTATCCACATTTTTTTTCATGAGCGATGCAAGTTCTTCAATGCTGGGCAATCGCCAATCAGAATTTCCTGCATATTTGCTGCTATTTAATTTTTTTATGTATTGTTTTGCGGCGTACATCGTCAACTTTTTCTGAGACCCTTTAATTTGCCAAACCAGGTTCGTTTTTTTGTCTATCAGCACTTCATCATTAAGCCTCTCAAAGCTATTCTCAAAAGAGCCACTTGGATTAAGGTCTTTCTCATAGAAATTTTTGCTTCTGATTATTGATTTAAGGCTTTCATCACCAATTATCCCAATATTATCTTTTCTGAGCAATATTCTGTCTTCTTTTAAAGACGCTTTCTCAGATAAAGCATCTTTGGCCAGATCAGGCTTTATAAAAATCGTCTTTTCCTGTTGTTTAGCTGTATGTTCAACAGGGGCCTGTTCCTGGACCTCCGGGGTGTTCTCCACTATTGGTTTTTCTACTGTCTTTTCCTGTTTTTTGCTTGCGAATTTACTGGCTTCCTTCTGAACACTTTTCACCAGTTGTCCGTATTGAATACCACCGCCCTCTTCGCTTTGTATTTCCCCTTCCGCAATACTTTGACTGACTTCGGTTACTATCATTCTGCCGGTTATAACCTGTTCAACATCAAGGATTTCTCCGGTTTTTGGATGCTTAATAACCTCCCCTTCTTTATATATATAAAATTCAGTGCCGGTTTTCAGTCCAGAACTGAGTCCCAGATCAATGATCACCGTTTTGGGGTTTTTCTTTACGACATATCCTGTGAGAGGGAAATTGCTTATGATTTTTGCAAGCAATTCATCGACAAGAGAATGGAATTCCGTCTTAACATTGCCGCGGGAGCTTTCGGCGGCAATAATAGAACCATTTTCGACATTAATGACTCGCGAATTTATTTCAATGAGGTCTCGAAGTTTGACGACTGATCCAGAGATGATGACTTTAACTCCAAGTATTTTGCCGAGAGTTGCTGCACTTGTCTCGTCGATCATGCCAGTGGCAGAGAGCTTCTGTTCTGAGATGATTTTTTGTAACATGGCACGTTCGACAACATCAAAACGACCATATTTTACAATACCTGTAGTAAACCATTCGGAGACTATTGATCCCATTCCCGAAGTTTCCTGCTTATCGCCGATAAGTTCGAAGTCAAGAACCGCTATTTTGGTGCGTTGAAAATCCGCGTATGACGCCGCGGGATTTGTGCCAAAAATTACTGCAAGGAGAACTGTTATGAACAAACCGACTTTTGCATTTTTACGATATGTATATTTCATGGTTGCTCTGCTGAAAAGAGAGTTAAGGTTGACAGACAAACACACCATCTCATCACGAAGTAAAAACATAGCATAGATTGCATATAATCATAACTGAATTTTCCGACCTATTGCTCCGGCTTTTGCACTGAATTCCTCACGGCAGGAAACAAGCCTGGGAAATAGGAGTTTTTGTTCAAATAATGGGGACATCCATATTAGGTATTGTATTGGAATTTGTTTATTAAATAATCCCACAGGAAGCGATCTCTTGTCTCCATGTGCATCACCTCAGCCTATCACCTTAAATAAGATCGGAAGCAATAATCAGGGATGCACGGACACCACTGTCGCCTCGATTTTCCAGCGTCACAATACCTTGATGCAGAGCAGCAACTTCCTTGACCAGATTCAGGCCTAAGCCCGTACTTTTCTTCCCGGTTCCTGGCCGGGCCAGAGAAAAAAAACGCTCAAAAACTCTTTCCAGGGCATAATCCGGAATAAGAGGACCGTCATTATCGATGATTAGCTCGACCTTCCCCGGGCTACCGCTCGCAGTCAGCCGGACTTCACCTTTAAACGCACTGAAATCAATTGCATTTTGTACCAGATTGGAAACAGCCTGATGAAGCAGAAAAGAATCGCCTTTTAATTGAAGCCCTTCATCTAGCTCTATCTTTACCTGAAGCCCCTTCGTAAGAATAACAGGTTGCTTGCTCTCCACCACAGTATTCACCAAAGCTGACAGAGAAACCAACTCTTCCTTAATCAAAATGGTCCGATTTTCCAGGGCAGCCAGCTCCAGCATCCGATCCACCAACTCTTTTATCCGAGAAGACTCACTGGTAATATTGGCGAGAAAACGCTTTCTCTGTTTCTCGTCCATATCCTCCTTAAGCAGTTCAGAAGCACCAAGAATGGCAGACAAAGGGCTCTTAATTTCATGGGTCAGGGTCTGGATATAATGTTCCACATAATTTTTGCCTTCAAGTGCTTCTCGCATCTTCTCAAAGGCCTTGCCCATAACTCCTATTTCCGTCGTATCAAGGGTGGGGAAGATTGGTCGCTCGCCAAGACGTACGGCATGGGCATATTCGGTGAGACGTTTAATGGGTCTGGTGATCCACAAGGCAACGAGCAGACTAAGTAAAAATGCGGCGGCTGCTGCTGCCCCGGCGACCCGGAAAAGCTTTGTTTTAGCCCTGGCAATAAAATTATGCGTGGCAGTAGTTGGTTTGGCCACAGTAAGTACTCCAGCCAGCTTGTCGGCAACCATGATTGGGGCGGCAACATGAAAAACGGAAAGACCTCCTTCTGCGCTGGTGGCTTTGCTGGTTCGAGCTCCATATTCCCCTCGCAGAGTTCGACCGACATCAATCCAGTGGGAATAATCCTCACCCGGCTTTGCCAGCTTCATGGAATCAAAAACAATTTTACCATTCTGATCGGTAATATAGACCCGCTGGTCCACCTGGTTTTTTTCCACCTCGTAGATCCAAGCCGATAATTTGCGGTCATGCGCTTGGGCGAAGGCCTCCTGAAGACCTGTCTCGGAAAATTGTTTATCAAGTATGGATTGGCCAACCAAAGAGGCCAGAATATTGGCTTCATCAACAAGAACCTCTTCAATGCTTTCGTAATATCTGATTTTAAGAGAATCAAGAACCCAGCCAAGAGGCCAGGAAAAACAGACTGCAAAAACGGCCAGATAGCTTAAAAAAATCCTGACTCCCAACCTCATGCATCCTCCTTCAGAGAGTAGCCTATACCCCAATGCGTAACAATGGGATCATACTTCGGAGCCACCGCCTTGAGTTTTGCCCTAAGATTCCTGACATGGGCGTCCACAGTCCTTTCCATACTGGCATCCGGCTCATCCCAGGCGATTTCCATAATTTGCTCGCGGGAAAAAACCTGGCCGGGTCGGCGAACCAGGAGACGGAGGATCTCATATTCATAACGGGAAAGCGATAGAAGATGGCCGAATAAACGAAACTGCCGTTTGGCCTCATCTAAAACAAAATTCGGCAGATCCGGCACACCCTGGTCAGCGGAACCAGATCTTCTCAACACAGCCTTGACCCTGGCGGTTACCTCTCGCGGACTGAACGGCTTTATCACATAATCATCACCACCGATCTCAAGCCCCACAACACGATCAACCTCATCTGCTCTTGCTGTCAGAAAAATTATCGGCACACTGCTTTTTTTACGAACCTCTTTGCAGAGTTCAAAGCCACTGATATCCGGAAGTCCCACATCAAGAATAATGAGATCTATCGTTTCGGTTGCCAGTAGCGGTAACAGTGGCCGACCACAATCCAACAACAGAACCCGAAAGCCATCAGTCTCCAGGGCATACTGGAGAGTGTCGGCAATTGCTGGTTCGTCTTCAACAATTACTATCTGAAACACCATTGGCAACTACCCCTATCCTTTAGGAAATGGCCCTGACGACGAAGTGGCTGTTTTACCAACTCCAGACTTAGCTGGTCCAGCCGTCAATTTCAAGCACCAAAACGATGCTGATCTTTTGCATGGCATTACCTTTTCCTCTTCTCCCCAACCGCCTGTCAACCAGTGGTAGCCGCCAGCAGTCAAGCCACAGATTATAACTAAAGTAAACCCATGCTCATAAAAGCGGATGCCGGAATTCTGAAAAGATCCGGTCAGCAAAGGAACTCCAAGGCTCAACCCAAGATACCAGAAAAGACAGCAAGCAATGATCGGAGACGAATGTTTCCCGGAAAATAGCCGCTGAAAAACAAGGCCATACCACAGCAGTGCTGGAAAGTAGAGCAGGATTCCTGCCACTCGATGCATACGTTCGGCTGTAAGCCAGTCGCCATAAATATCCATCCTGTACAGTTCAATGGCCAAAATGATTCGGAGAGTATTGACCATGAGAGTGAACAGATAGGCGGAGACGAGAACCAATGCCAAACGTAAACATTTCTGCCCGAAACTGCTTGGAGTCATTATCACCGTTCCTGCCCCGGTAAGCAGAACAGCAATCAGAAAATTAACCCCGGCACACACCGGGGCTATTATTATCAAACCATCATTGCTAATATATCCGGCTCCGCTTTCCCTATGAAAGCTTAAATCAGTCAGCTTTTCTACCGCGAAGGCAAGGGGTCTCAATATCCAGGCTAAATCGTCGCTGGTCGCTCTGCTGAAATGGTATTTCAACACACCAGCTAAAAGCAGAACAACCATGATCAAAAAAACATCACCAAAATTGGGCCTCCACCCTCGGATACGCAGGTCTTTCAGTGTCATCGTTTGGATCTCCCGCCAAGGCATGCCCGGCCCATTTGTCCACCTCGCCCGAATACAATGAAAATCATGAGCATTCCGACCAACAACAGCCACAGCTCCGGCTCAGGAGTGTTTCGACTGCCAACCGCCAGATTGGATACGCCTTTTGGTAAAGGGAGAGGTTGCTTGACGTTCTCGGCTTCACCGCCGGCATTACGAACTGTCTCGTGTACTGCCACAAAAGAAGTCTCCGAGGTAAGCAGATTGTATTTCAAACCAAGACTGGCAATTTCCTCCTTGTTTTTATCATCCAAACCGCTGGAATGATCACTCATTCGCATAAGACGCTGCCTTGCCCAAAGTGTACGCAACGGTTCGTTTTCCTGGCTGGAATCACTGTCTGCCAGTGAAAAAACCGCTTCTATTTCTTTACCGCCTCCACCAGTTCCCCGCAAAGAAATGCTGCCCTGTCGCTTTCCCTGCCACTTGCCAAAAACAATCACTGGCCGGTCGGCAAAGAGATCCGGGATCGCAGGAGGCTCCACCTCTTGAGCTATAAACCCGGAATACTCTAACTGGATATTGGTCAAAGCCGGTTGAGAAACCATCAACCTGAACCTTTCCGCCACCTGCGGGGCCTCGGCCGGACCTGTGACAATAAATGGTTCCCCCATTCCTGCTTGAGCCAGACCTTCAATGAGATATCGATTGACACTGCTGCCGATACCAAAGGCAAAGAGATTGCTCTTGTTCAGATTCTCTCGGATAAGCCGAAACGTCTCTTTTTCCGCTTGAATAAATCCGTCGGTAATTACCAGCATGGTACGACAGAAACCTTCTGTCATCGGCAGCACCAAGCCACGCTGCAATGCCTGCCCAAGTTCAGTCCCCCCCCCACCCCGTTCATTCTTTAGAAAGAGCAAAGCCTTCTCCCTATTTTCAGGGCTGGCAGCAATGGAAACTGGCGCCAGCACTTTTGAGTCACCTGCAAAAAGCAGAACATTGAAGACATCACCGGGATTCAGATTGCCAAGGAGATCACTCATCATTTTTTTGGCAGTATCGAGGGGAAACCCATTCATTGAACCGGAAACATCAACTACAAAAAGATATTCTCTGGCAGGGATCTGGTCCGCTGCCAGCCGTTTTGGCGGTTGGACCATCAACAGAAAGTAATTTTCCTCTTCGCCCTCATAGAGCATAAGTCCTGAAGATATCAGTTCCCCAGCTAAACGGTACTGGAGAATAAAATCACGTTTACCGCTATGTTGCTCCAGAGCAGACAGGGTGACGCGAGCCTTTGAATCGCCCTGCCATTCACTTTCCAAACGGTGGGACGGTGAGTGCAGATCTTGTATCGGCATTCCTGTGGCCAGTTGCACCTCAATTGAAAAATTCGACGGCACTTCCACACCTTCCTTAAGATAAGGATTGGCAATCCATTGATCCTGCGCCTTACTAGCCGACTGGTTTGAGTAGCGAGGGCCAACCACTGTCGGAAAAACAAATCCATAGACCTTGTCTTCCGGAACCAGCAGTTCTGAATAGTGGAGTTCGATATCAATGGTGTCACCAGGCATGATATTTGCCACTTCCATACTGAAAACGTTAGGACGCTGTTGGCTGAGAAGAGATGCGCTTTTACCGCTCTTTTTTGCTTCACTGTAGATTTCCTTGGCCCTCTCCTTTCGTTTTATTTCAGCTTTTATCACCCTCTCCCCGATTGTCATCTTCATTCCGTGCACGGCAGCCCGGGTAGAGGCCGGAAAGACATATTGGCCATGAATGGGACGCCCACCCTGATTAGTGTATCGCTGAGTAATTTTAACATCGGCAAGAACCCCTTTTATGTTGACTGCCACCTTGGTGTCTTTCAAAGGAAACCGATCCAGGTCGGATTCCCCACCCTCAATGAAAAAGTAAGGTGCCAAACTATCTTTCCCACTCTCCTCCGCACTGCTGCCGGACGGCAGAACAGTCAATCCCACCAACAAACACCAACATAGTACCTGCAACTGAATTTTCATAACAGCCCTCCATTTTTCTATTTTTACCTGCCCCCCTGCCAATACATCGTTTATAATTTCTATGTTAGGAGGCAAAGGTGAAAAAAGTTTGAAGGTTGTATGAAAAAAATAAGAAAATTGCCGGTCGATGAAAGAACCAACCTCCGACTACAAATGATGGGGGAGAAAGAGTTTGGCCAACTTGGCCATGATGCTTGCAAGATCCCGGAACAGTACAAGGTGTGGAGTTAACACCTTGGGAATGAATACGTTTTTTGACTTTTTGGAGCGATGGCGAAGTTGCCTGCCAGCACAAGGCTGGCATTATCCAGGGTTCGTCAATGAGATCGAGTATGCTATCAGAAATTTTCCGCGACCTGACTTTTCAGGAGGGTTGAAAACAGGAAAGTTATTGTCTGAGGCGTCAGTCAAAGCCCCTTCAATACAGCGTGTGAAAAAAAGGCCAGCACTCGAAGATGTTGTGAGTACTGGCCAGATGCTTGAAGAAATGTAAGCGTAGGCCGGTCAATTACGGCCTAACCTTGATAAACCGGGTTAAAAACGAAAACCACCGGTCAAAGTCACCGAGTATCCGCTCAAATCGCCAGTGTACTCAACCGGAATCGAGGCGACAGTCTCGCGAATATCTACATCATCGGTCCAACGATATTTCCCTTCCACCCCGACAAAGAACCGTTCGTTGATGTTGTAATTTGCGCCGGCCACCACATGGACACCAAACACCCCATCAGAATCATCAGTATCCAGGTCACCAAGTCGCGACGAATCAATTTCACTGGCCAAGGTAACAGAATAAATACCCCCGCCAAACCCTCCAAAGAGATCAACCGGACCTGCAGAATATTCTCCCTTAAGAGTAATGAAACCGGCTGCACCAACGAGCACATTGTCCTGCGTGTAGCTTCCCGCCTGATCGTTTGTACCACTCAAATTCTGTTCAGAACCGAATGCATCAAATCCAGCCTCCAACACCAGATATTTGTTGAGATACCGACCATAAGCAACTGAAAAATCACCACCGTTATCATAATTGGCATCATCCATATCACCTGTCGGCTGGAACATACCTACTTTCACCTGGGTGTAGTTTGCTTTTTTCGAGTCATCGTCAGCCATGACATTGGCCGCCATAAAGAAACTTATGACATTCACCACAGCAAACAAACCAACCAATTGTTTTTTTCCCATGTTCATTTTTCACCCCTTTCTGTTTCGATTGTTTTTCCCGCAGAGCGATAATCTCTTCAATGCCCTGTGACATGCTGCAAACCTTCCATCGAGATGTCCTATCTCTCAAGGTTCGACTTTTTCCTAGATCCGAACTCAACCGGAATGTCACGATTATTAACAGGCAAGTATTAGAATATCTGTAGCGAATGTGTAGTAAATTGTATCAATTTGTTGTGGCTTTTAAAAATTGTCCGAACATTGCTGCACATGATACAGGAGAACGACCCGAACGGCACATTTCCATAGAGAGTATTGAGGACTTCAGGCTTTCTACAAATTGTTACATTTGAAGACAAAAAAACAACAGTTGGTCTTTTGAAGCTATGCTAAAGTAAAACGTGAATTGTAAATATTCTTCTTGGGGACCTGGTGAAAACCGGGCACCTGCTGACTTGTACTCATTGAATCGGAGCTCGCATCAATGTCTGAAACACCCCGTATCCTTTTAATTGAGGACGATGAGCGATTAGCCAAGCTGATCAAAGAATATCTCGTTGCCCAAGGTTTTTTGGTCGCCATAGAGGGTCGAGGTGACACCGGATCAACCCGCATCCTCACAGAACAACCGGATCTCGTCATCCTTGATCTGATGTTGCCGGGAATGGACGGACTGACGGTGTGCCGCACGGTTCGCCAGGAGTATTCAGGCCCGGTTCTCATGCTGACCGCCCGCGAGGACGATACCGATCAGGTGGTGGGCCTCGAGCTTGGCGCCGACGATTATGTGAAGAAACCGGTCGAACCACGAGTTCTTTTAGCTCGCATCCGCGCACTCCTGCGCCGGTTCAGCCAACCACAACACAACGGTCGAGGCGAATCGGAAACGGTTGAAGAACTGGTTTTCGGCTCCCTGCGCATCAGTCAGATCTCGCAGACTGTTACTCTTTGCGGAATCCCCGTCGATTTGACCAGCAATGAATTTGCCCTGCTGTGGATCCTCGCGGTCCATGGTGGTCGCACCCTGGACCGCGAGATGCTCTTTCGCGAAACCAGGGGAATCGCCTATGACGGCCTTGACCGGTCGGTGGATATTGCCATTTCCAGGCTACGAAAGAAACTGGGGGATAATGCGACAAAACCGTGGCGCATCAAAACAGTTTGGGGCCTCGGCTATCTGTTTGTCAAAGACGCCTGGGATGACAACGATTACAGGAGCAGGTATTAACAATGAAAAGACTTTTTTTAGGTGCCTACTTGTTTCTTGTTTTTTCCCTGCTCTTTGTGCAATTCATCTTAGGGCCAGTGATCAATAAAGTTGCAAAAGTCCACCTTAACGACTCAATAACAGAATATAATCGACAGCTTGCCAGAGGTGCCTTCCATATGATGGAAGAAGACCTGCTGCGTCTGCCAGGTGATGAATGGAAGAATCGTATCTCCCAACTGGAACCCCAATTCGGATATAAGATTGCTTTGCTGGCCATTTCAGAACTGACGCTCACCAAGGAGCAGATGGAACCACTCCGTAACGGGAAAATAGCCGTTGTCGACGACGGCGAATTACTCTACCAGCGGATCGGAGGAAGTGACATGGTTCTAAGAAAAGGCCCTTTCTCCGTTCTAGAGCCCGACCCGGGCTATTTCAACCTCGTCATCTGGTTCGCGATAATCATCATTATCGGTCTTCTGACCCTCATCTGCATTATACCGTATTGGCGCCAGTTACGAAGATTGAGCAACGCAGCGATGGCCTTCGGCAATGGTGAATTCAATACTCGTGTCGATATGTCAGAACTCTCTAATCTCGCCCCCCTGGCCCTAGCCTTTAATACCATGGCCGAGAGAATCGGGCAGCTGATCAGCTCACACAAGGAGCTCACCAATGCGGTCTCCCATGAATTACGGACACCGCTGTCGCGTCTTCGATTCGGCCTGGAAATGCTTGAAACCGCCGAAGACAGGGAGAAAAGAGCCCATTATGCCCGAGAACTGCAGACCGACGTCACCGAACTGGAAGACCTGGTCTGCGAGCTGCTCACCTTCGCCCGTTTCGACCGTGAGAAACCTGAGCTGAAGTTTAATGTCCACCACCTTGAACCCTTCCTTCATCAGGTTATGGCCGAGTCAATTCCTGACGACAGTACCATCCGCTGTCACCTGCATTGTCACCTTGATACAGATTCCAGCCATGTACGTTTCGAACCAAGATATATGGCCAGGGCCATCGGCAACCTCATGCAGAACGCGGCTCACTTTGCCAAGAGTGAGATACAGGTCCTCGTTGAACGAAATGGTGAGGAGTGTTCCATCCACATTGACGATGACGGGCCGGGAATACCCAAAGCCGAACGGCTGAAAGTCTTCGAACCCTTTACCCGCCTGGATTCAAGCCGCAGCAGAACGTCGGGAGGTTACGGCCTCGGATTAGCTATTGTGGCGAGAATTCTCAAGTGGCATAATGGCCGAGCAACCGTAACCGATGCACCACTGCAACGCGGAGCCAGGTTGACCGTATGCTGGCCGGGGTTCACAAGGTGAAACAGTCTGCCAGAGGAGGATGAATCAATGATCCTGGCAATGATGGGCCGGACAAAAGAATCGGCCACAGCAAATCATGGATGGATTAAGCTGCAGCCGACTCTTAGAAAACTCAAGGCCGTCGGAATGGATATCGACTCAGTTGCTGAAAACACCAACCTTTTGCATAGAAACCGACTCCACTTCCTTGGCATCGATCCACGGTTTGCCGACTGGCAACACATCTCGACCGAAGACCTGTTTGAAGATGACATGCGCCATCATATACCAGGCATTGAGGGCACAAAGGATGAGCACATAGGCTGCAACCTTCGTCATCGCCGGGTAGCCGAAATGTGCGAGATCGAGAAGAATAAAACCAGCGACAAGCAGAGTAAAGGTCGAGGCCATGGCACCATGGATCCGCAGGGCCGCAACCCACAAAATCATGGTGTAGAGGGTCCAGCCAACGAGGAAATAGCCGAGGTCGGTGCCGCTCGATGGGTAGACCTGGAATTTATTGCATAGCAGGATCACCGCCAGGGAAATCCAGAAGGCACCATAAGACACAAAGGCACTGTAGCCGAAATTATTGCCAACCTTAAACTCCTGGTAGCCGGCAATCATCTGGGCGAGACCGCCAAAGACCAGCCCCAGGGCCAAGACCGGCCCCATACCGCACAAGCCAAGATTATGAAACTGGAGTAAGAGGGTGGTAAGACCGAATCCCGCCAATCCAACAACGCCCGGGTTTGCTAAAGGTGTCTGAGTGTTTGCCATTGTGTTACCTCCTGTTGTGTTTGAAGAAGAGTTCTGCTTTTACCTAGTCTTGCCCTAATAAAAGCAAATGGCGTACCACTTAGATGATATTTTTAAAAGTTTATAAATACAGCTAGTTAGAGAGCAGGGGCAACAGCCAGGGTCACAACCAAAGTTGTGAAACAGAAGGGTAAAGGGTAAAAAAGACAGCAATTAAGCCCGGTTAACCAAGAACAACCTATATTGTGTCTACAACCAAAGTTGTTGGGCTTTTCACAGGTCTTCGCGATTTTTCAAGCGCTTGCTAAGGGCCTGCTGGCTGATACCGAGCATCGATGCGGCAGTGGTCTGATTCCCGCCAGCTCGTTGCATCGCCTCCTCTACCAGCATCCGAATGGCCTCCTTGATCGTCGGTAAAGGTTCGGCAAACAAAATCGGCACTCCCTGCCGCTCGCTGCCATCACAGCTTCGCCCCTCGTCCTTGCTGGCCTGCCAAATATGATGGCGAAAGACGGCGAGGGAGATGGCACCACTTTTGTGCCGGGCTATGGCATCAAACACCATGGCTTGCAACTCCCGAACGTTGCCTGGAAAACGATAAGATTCGAGCATGGTCGTCAGTTCCCGCGGGATGTGCGGTTTCTGTCGATGCAGGGTCTCGGCCGACCACGTGGCAAAATGTTCGACCAGTAATCCAATATCTTCCCGGCGTTCCCGCAGGGGCGGCAGAAGAATCTTATGTGTCCGCAAGCGATAATGCAGGTCTTGGCGGAAAAGTTCTCTATTCTGCAGGTCCCAGAGATCAACATGGGTCGAGGCAATGATCCGTGCCGTGCTCCTCCGGTTGCTGTCCTGGCCGAGGGGCATGTATTCCTTCTCCTGAAGCAGCCGCAGCAGCTTTATCTGCGAACCGGACGAGAGATCGCCGATCTCATCAAGGAAAAGAGTGCCGCCTGCAGCTTTATCGATCAACCCCGGTCGGTGTTCCTCGGCCCCGGTAAAGGCCCCCTTGACATGGCCGAAAAGGGTATCGGCAAAGACATTGTCATCAAGGCCTGCGACATTGACGGCAACAAACTCACCAGGGCAGCCGCTCACTGTATGGATGGCCCTGGCCATCAACTCCTTGCCGGTTCCGGTCTCGCCGCAAATCAGCAGCGGTTGCAGAGTCGTGGCCACCGACTCGGCATACCCGAAGATCTGCAGCATCTTGGGTGAATTGGTGATGAGGGCGGCGAAGGCCTGCGGATTCTGGAGCAGGCCCTTGCCGGCTTCTTCCCCGACAACCTGATTTTCCTGAAGTAAATCTTTATACTGCAGACTCTTCTTGACGGTTTCGACCAGGCGCTTCTCATCCACCGGTTTGACGATATAATCGAAGGCCCCTGATTTCATGCGCTCCACCGCCGTCTCAGCATCGATTCGGCCGGTGATGATGATCACCGGAATATGGGGATAGAGACTTGCCAAACGTTCGTGGATCGCCTCGCCGCTGAAATGGGGCATGTTCAGGTCGAGGAGAACCACACTTGGCCTGTATTTTTGTATAATCTCCAGAGCCTGCCTGCTGTCGGAGCAGGTAAGAACGTTATTCATCCCCGCCAGTTGCAGAATGGTATCCACCGATAAAAGGATGGCCTCTTCGTCATCTACGACCAGGATCGGCTCAGCTGGATACAGTGTATTCTTCATATCATTCTCCCGACGACCTCATCCGGGCTGTAGCGCGGCAACCGCATAGTAGCGACGGTGCCCTGCTGCGGCACTGAAGTAAAGTCCATCCAGCCACCGTGGTTGCGGACGATGGTGTCGGATATGGCCAACCCCAGCCCGGTGCCGCTGCTGTCCCTTTTGGTGGTGAAAAAGGGGTCCTTGATCCGCACCAGGACCTCCGGAGTCATGCCCTGGCCGGCGTCGCGGACCTCCAGATAGATTTCCTCTGATTCTTCCATATATCCGGTAGTCAGGCAAATGCCCTGGGAAGGATCGATGAGGGCCTGGCAGGCGTTAACCACCAGATTAATGGTAACCTGGACCAGCCGTTGGCTGTTGCCTTGCAGGGTCGGCAGGTTTTCGTCATAAACGACTTGAAAATCGTTGGTTGCTTTCTTGATTATACTGGAGATAAGGCCGATGGCCTTATCCACCACCTCATTGAGGCTTACCGTTTCACGCAGGTCGGAGGGTTGCTGACCGGAGAACTCCTTGAGATCGCCGACAATTCGCTTGACCCGCTCTACCCCTTCCATAGAAAAATGCAGCAGTTTCGGCATTCTCTCCCGCAGCTGCGGATAGGTCATCGGCCCTACTTCGAAACCACCGTTTTCAGAATGATACTGGTCGAGGACCGGCTGGACCGCCTGCCAGAATTTCTCGAAAACCTGGATGTTCAACATCACTGAGGAAATAGGATTATTTATTTCATGGGCGACACCAGACACTAGCGTGCCAAGGGCCACCATTTTATTGGTTTGCATCAACTGCTCCTGATGCATCTTGGCCTGGGCTTCGATCTTCTTTTTTTCAGTAGTGTCCCTGGCTGCCATCAGAAAGGTAGTGGAGGTGCCGGTCTGTTCCATCTTGGCAAAGGTGGCCTCGACGACGATGGCCCGCTCCTGTTGCAGAATAATATGGGTCTCAAATAGATAGTCGTCCACCCGGTCATTATCAATTTCCGCCAGCCGGGCGAGAAAGAGACCTCGCTCGGGTGAGGGAATAAGGTCGGTTATCAGTATATTCCGCATTTCACCGGGCCGATAACCGCTGATCCTGCGCCAGGCAGCGTTGACATAGGTGATCCGCAGGTCGGAATCGAAGAGCATTATGATCTCTCGGGCGGTTTCAGCCAGCAGTCGGTATTTGTTTTCGCTTGCGCGCAGGGATTCCTCCATCTCCCGGCGATTGCTTTCGGCCTGTCCTCCCTGCCAGACCACATAGACCGAAAGAATGGCGATAACTACGACAATACCGAGAAAGACAAAGGTCATCCGAGTAGTGATCGCAGCGATCTGAGCACGCACATCCTCGACATAGACCCCGGTACCAATGATCCAATGCCATGGACGATATTCCTGAACAAACGATATCTTTGAAAAGATCCGGTCCGGTTCGTCCTGCCACTGCCAGTGATAGCTGACATAGCCTCCGCCATCCTTCTTTTTCACCTCCTGCAAAAAGGCTTGAAAAAGTTTCATGCCGGCCGAATCCTGGGTCTCACTCACATCCTGACCTTCAAGGTCGGGCCGGTAAGGATGCATAATCATTCGCGGATAGGTGTCGTTGATCCAGAAATAGTCCTTGCCGTCCGGTCCATAGCGTAGGTTACGAAGGAGGTCAACCGCCCTCAGCTTGGCCTCTTCCTCGGTCAGACCATTTTTTTCTACGAGTTCGGCAAAATAACGGATGGTGCTCATCGCAGATTCGCTCAGAGCATGAATCATCTCCCGCTTTCGTTCCATCAGATTCTCTTCGATCTGGGGAAGGATATAGCCGAAAAATGTCCCGACAAATAAGAACATGGAAAGGAGTACCGGGATGAATATGCGTACCGGAACCACAATCGGAAAATGGAGTCGTATTGGGCTTTTCATCTACATTTTGACAGGAGTAATAAACCCTATTTATCGTTAAACGTAATTGAAGCCCCGGCTAAAGTCAAATTAGATTCTCTCCAATCAGCCTCATTACTCTTTGCAGGAATTGCTTTCAAGCACAGTCAGATGCATGTCTGCATCACAGCTGTGTCATATAAGGGGCCCTTTTTGATGCTTGAAATTGAGGCTGTGAAGAGAGGGGTTCTGTTTGCGTTACGTTGAAGAGTTGTGTTTTTTAGGATAACCTGAGGTGAGGGCTTAATGGATTGATTTTCGCAAAGGTGCTAAAGAGAGCGAAATGAATATGGCAAAGCTACACCATGTGATCATTGTATCTCTTGGTATTTTTTTTGGGTATGGATTGTTATTTGCGGCAACATTGCCCGAAAATCCAGCAGCATGGGGTGAAAATCAAGGAGACGACATCCCCCTTTTGGATAAACAACAGGAGAAAAAATTTGATGCAACTCAGACAGAGGCCTCGACCATGCTGCTGAATACCGCTCAATGGCTTGATTCGTTTTTTGACGATCGAACCTCTGTTTCCGAAGCCAATCAAACCCGTGCGACGGTTAAGTTAGCCCTTGGTTACAGCAAAAAGGACAACTTTGAGATCAAACCTCGATTTGATCTCCGGCTGAAGCTGCCTAGTCTTTCCAGCCGGTTGAATTTCCTCTTTGAGGCAGCTGAAGATGAGGATTTTCATGTGGAGAACGATCCTCTTTCCAACAAAACAATGCACCAGGATTCCGATAATCGAAAGCTTGCTGCCGCTCTGCAATACTTTGTGAAAGAGGGGGAAACCGACAATTTTTCAGTGGAAACCGGCTCTTCCTTGAAATATATGTTTGCCGGTTTACGATATAGGACGAATCAAGATTTTGGTGCCTGGAAGGGCCGGTTTGCCAATCGTCTTCGTTACTATTCTGACGATGGCTGGGAAAACAATACTACCTACTATTTGGATAACCAACTCAGTGCTAAATTGTTATTTCGCGTGACGAGCAGCATCAATTTGTTGGAGGGAGTGTCTGGAGTTCCCCACGCCCAGCAATTCAAGATGTACCAGGTCCTAAGCGCATACCAGGCAATTGCTTATGAGTCCGGGTTCTATTTCAACACAGAGCCAAGCTACCAAATGACAGACACGCAGTTTGTCATTCGGTACCGGCAACGCTTTTATCGTGACTGGCTGGTTTTGGAAGTATCTCCACGCCTAAGCTTTCCGGAAGAACATGATCGGCATGCTAATCCAGGCATAGCCGTAACTTTTGAAGCAGCTCTCGGCTATAATCAAAATGAGGCAGCTTATCGGAGAGTATTTCACTAGAGCAGGTAGGTATAGATGACAAGTCATCGCTCTCTTCAGAGGCCCTAAGAAAAACTCATCCGGCCCCATCCGGTAAAAAAGAAGGAATACCGGGGGGGCCATAAAGAGTCAATAGAAATTTATCTGAGGTCGAGATTATAGAAGGTGTTGATATGGTCTTTTTTACTCTTGACCGGCTTGGCAAAAACAACATCTTTCAGACCATAGGTGTCGATAAGCATTGCCGATATCTTCCGGCGTTGCTCCCCATCATTTTTCAAACCACCGTCAAGATTGGAGAGAGTCGCAACGCCCTCATCTATGGCGACTGTTACATGGGGGGAAGAACTAACAACTTTGGCGTGAATGTTAGCCATAAGGGTCCGTTCCTGCAGGAGTGCAAGTGATTCCGGTGTAGCATCGAATCTTCCTTTCTTCACTATGCCTTCAAGCACGTCAACAACATCTTCCACCTGCAGCGTGTCGATATGCAGTACCATATCATAGAGACGGCTGTTCCAGGTATCCATTCCGTAAAGTGCCATGCTCCATCGGCGACGTTCCTCATCGTCTTTGGTCAGCATGTACCTGGCATCTTCGGCCGAGCATTTTTCCCGCCTCATCTCCTCTGCTACCCGATCTTCGATATTGGCAATAATTCGCACCTTCAAAGCGTGAGCAATATCCTGAAGCAAAAAATGGCCCGACAGTCCATGGAAGACAATGTTGTCCTTGGCCACATGATTCAAAAAAGCCGAACGGAAATAACTGATATACCTTTCCCTGCCGTGGCTGAATCGTTCAAGGATGGAAGGTGCATCGTGCAGCGCTTTCACCAGCCTAATTTCCGGAATTGAAAATTCCTGGCAGGTTTCCAGCAGGATATCCCGAGATACACATTCATATCCAAGTTTTTTCGCCAGTGTTTCAGCGACTTCCTTACCCCTGCTGTAAGATCCTCTTGATATGGTGATAATGGCCATACTCTGCCTCCTGTTTTTTTTGTTTAGTTTTACTAACGTAATGTTTGGTCGGAACAGCTCACACCAGTAACCCGGCAAAATCTTAGCTTCACATTTATATTGTACATCATCTCTTCTGATTCACACACGGTTCATCGATTTTTTATTTAAAAATGTTCAACACAGTATGATGGGTGGCCGTGTGTTTCTGCGGACATCCAAAGAGATGTGATTGAAAATTTCCCTCAGCGTTCTGGATCTTGTTTTGATTCGACAAGAGTGGTATTTTCAAAATCAATTGAACCCCTTGTAAATTCCTCATTTCTTCACGACCTATCCAGGTAGGTGTGACCGGGCTATTAATCCGTTTGAAAATTTATACGTATCGCACATTTTGTGCGATACGTATAAATCTATACACCTGGAAACCCCGACATCCTATCCTTTTACAAAGGAGATCGATCCCATGGAACGCTTTGCAACGAGTCTCCTGGGTGAAGCAAAGACCCTTCTGCTGGCAACCGACGGTTCCAACTTCAGCGATGGTGCGGCTCAGGAGGCCATTTTCTTCGGCCAGGCCTGCGGCGCCAAGGTGATTGCGCTGCATGTGGTGAAGATAGATGCCGAATCCCTGAAGTCGGCCGAATCGGCGGTAAGGATACGTCGCCAGGAACTGGAACCCTATATGGATCATTTCCGGGAAATGGCCAAGGACACTGGGGTGGAAGTGGAATTTGTGATCATCGGAGCAAGCCATCCGGAAGAAGCCATCATCGACCAGGCCACTCTCCGCAATGCCGATGTCATCCTCATGGGCCGACATGGCAAAGCCGGGCGATTATCTCTTTTGATCGGGCGGATGACATCAAGAGTCCTCGATCTGGGTTTCCCCCGGGTGCTGGTGGTGCCGAAGGACTTCATCATCGCCGGAGCCCGGGTGCTGCTGGCAACCGACGACTCGCCGGGCGCGCTGAAGGCGGTCGAGGAGGCCATGAGCCTTGGGCACAGAAGCTCTACCCTGCAGCGACTGACCATTATGTCTGTCGTCAAGCGGGATACCAATATACTCGATATGCAGCAGGTAGTCGAGGCCCTGTGCTTTCGGGTCAGCCAGGCAGGACCGCAGGTGCTGTGCGAACCCCTGGTGCAGGTAGGTGATCCGTCAGAACTCATTATCCGGGCGGCACAGGAGCGGGAAACGGATATGATCCTCATCGGCGGACGGGGTAAACGCGGCATGACCAGAATGCTCCTCGGTCATGTGACCAGGAACGTCACCGGCAAAGCGCATTGTGCGGTCTTGGTGGTCAACACCTGAGACACATTGTTTCCCCCGTCTCCGCCTAAAAATGTCGGCATGTACAGGAGGATTACGGAACCCTTTTTGGCTCTTTGGTGATTCCCATGACAAACAAGCTGCTTGTCCGCTTCTTTCCCTTTCTTCTGTGGTTTCCGGTCCAGGCCGGCATCCTCCGCGGTGACCTGCTCGCCGGCCTCACCGGCGCCCTGGTGCTGGCACCGAAGGCCATGGCCTATGCCCAGCTTTCCGGCCTGCCCCTGCAGTTCGGTCTCTACACCGCCTTTGTGCCTGCTATCCTAGGGGCTCTATGGGGTTCGTCCCGGCAGCTATCTACCGGACCGGTGGCTATAGCTTCGCTCATGACCGCCGCCGCCGTCATGCCACTGGCCATGCCCCAGACAGAGGAGTACATCGGCCTGGCCCTGCTGCTCACCCTTCTGGTGGGCATAATCCAGCTCCTTCTCGGAGTAGTCAAGCTCGGCAGAATTGTCAACTTCGTTTCTCATCCGGTAATTCTTGGATTCATGAACGCTGCGGCCATCATCATCGGCCTTTCCCAGCTGGACATGCTACTCGGGCTCCCCAAGGGTCGCAGTGATTTTTTCCTGAAAGATATCTGGGACATGCTCAAATATTTGCCGCAAACGCATCTTCCCACACTGGCCATGTCAATTTTCAGTCTCGTATTGATGCTGGCGGTAAAAAAAATACCGCTCCTGGCCAAGCCCGGCATTCTCATTATTATGGCTGCCGCCACCCTGCTGAGTGCCTGGACCGGTTACGAACGCAACGAGACGTGCAACATCGCTGATATTGTAACTCAGGATGCCAGGGAACTGGTGAGCTCCTATAACAATATCGCCCATCAAATCGGCGAGCAGAGCACCAATGCGGCAGGCCTTACCAAACAGATACGTCGAGCGGAAAAAGTGCCTGATGCCAGAACTGCGGCTGACCTTCATTACAGACGAAATCTGCTGGAGATCGACATCAAGGCACTGGCGGAGGAAAAAGAAAAGCTTTTACGGAAAATCAACCTCCTCACCTTTGTCCGGGTTGAAGAAGGAAATGATCAAGCTTTGCTCCTTCACCAGGAGGGCAAAGCACCGGTAGGAGCAAAAACCGACGGCCATCGGTGGCACATCAAAAAAATAGAAACAGGAATCGTGAAACTCGTGGGTGGCGGTGACGTGGTGGGGATAATTCCCCTCGGCCTCCCCTCGTTTCGTCTGCCAACCTTCAGCCTCGATGGCGTGCTGCAGCTATTGTCCTCTGCCCTGGTCATCGCCCTGGTTGCCTTCATGGAATCGATCTCTATGGCCAAGGCTATCGCCAGTAAGGCCAAGCAACGCCTCGACCCGAACCAGGAGCTGATAGGCCAGGGACTGGCCAACATCGGCGGCTCCTTTTTTCAGGCCTACCCAGCCTGTGGCTCCTTCACAGCTTCGGCCGTCAATCTCCAGGCCGGGGCAAAAACCGGTCTGGCCATGGTCTTCAACGGGTCCTTCATCGCCATCATCCTGCTTTTTCTCACTTCCCTCATCTACCATCTGCCGCAATCCGTTTTGGCCGCCAACAACCTCATGGCGGTTGCAGGACTGGTAACGATCCAATCTCTCAAGCACACCTGGAAGGCCAGCCGGGCGGACGGCGTGGTCGCCCTGGTGACCTTCACCATCACCCTCCTGGCCGCACCGCACCTCGACAAGGGTATTATAATAGGCACCGCTTTGTCCATCGGTCTTTACCTTTACCGGTCCATGGCACCGCGTGTCGCAATCCTCGGTCGCTTCGAAGATGGCACCCTGCGCGACGTCAAGGTCAATCCCCATCTATCCACCTCGCCCCATGTTACCGCCATCCGCTTCGACGGCTCGCTCTACTTCGCTAATGTTGCCCACTTCGAGGATGCTGTCTTGGCTGCGGTGGCCGCGAAACGAGAGGCCAGGTACCTGCTGGTGGTGGGAGACGGCATCAACTACCTCGATTCCTCGGGCGAGGAAATGCTGCACAATTTAATAATCCGACTGCACGAATCGGGGATGGACGCAGTCTTTTCCGGGCTGAAGAAACAGGTTCTTGATGTCATGCGAGCCACCGGTCTCTTTCAGTTGATCGGAAATGACAATATCTTCGCAACCGAGGAACAGGCCCTTGCCGTCATTTCCCATCGTCTCGGCGAAACGGTAGACGACGGTCTGTTTATCCATCATTGAAAAGGGGCAGTAAATGCTGGAGGTCCGAGTGTTTCTACTGAAATGAAAATTTGATTCTGAAAGGATTTACTGATATCCTCCACCAAAAGAAGCCGATTTCCTGATGATCCACAGGAAATGAGACTCAGCTGGGTCGTACCACGTCACCTTAACAAGGGCCTTGCTATGATTGTATCTGATTCAAATTTCAAAAGGATTTCCAGCATCACCAAAAGGACCATCTTTTTTTCAACGGTCTTCTCGTCCCTCATTGTCGTAGCCGTCACATGGATCCTCGTCGGAGTTTTTCATAAACAACTTATCACTAATGAAACGAGAGAAGAACTGGACCACTACTCCAACGTCCTGGTAAACGAACATCTTGTCTCGATCCGGGGTGTGCTCGACAGGATCAGCAAATCAGAGGAGGTTTTACATCTCCTTCAAAAGAAAGAAAAAAATCAATCCCTGGAATTGGAACAGTATCTCAATGGGATTGCCGCAGGCAGTAATGCAAGTATCGTCTACGTCATGGATGGAGATGGAAATGTGATTGCCTGTAGTCGCTATGATAATAACCAGACGCTTCTTGGCAAAAATTACGCCTTTAGAAAATATTTCCTCGATGCGATGAAAGGCGACGAGGTCTTGTTTGCGGCGGTCGGAGTGACAACCAACGAACGGGGTTTGTACCAAAGCCGTCCGGTGCAGCTAGAAGGGCTGGTAAATCCAGCCGGGGTTGCCGTGGTGAAAATGGGTGTGCAGGGTATCGAAAAGGTATTGCTATCCATGAGTCACCCAAGCTGTATTGTCTCCCCCTCAGGGGTCATCTTCCTCAGTAACAGGGCTAATCTTCTTTATAAAATGCAACAGCTGCCAGGCGAGAAAGAGCTCGCCGCTCTACGGGAATCCCGTCAATTTGCAGATAATCCTTTAACAGCATTACCTGATGCTTTCGAAGACAACGGCAAAATGTTTTATCCTGACCAGCGCATTGAGGGGAAATCCTCCCTTGGCCTTCCCGGTTGGCAGCTGATCCAATGGCGAGGATTGCAGTATCCATTGCGTCTCGCCTCCGTATTCTCAGTCTTTGCGTTGCTTTTTATTATCGCGGGAGGAATTGTATTCGCGAACTGGCGTGAACGCATCATAGCTGATCGGAACTTATTGCTTTCTCAGCAGCTTGCAGAGCAGAACCTGCGAGAGGGATATGAAATACTCAAGCGCATTCTCGAACACCTTCCCGTGGGTGTTATTGTAAGCGATAATCTGATGAATATTCGCTGGATAAACAAGGCCGCCCATTTGCTGTTGCGATTTCCTCATTCCGAGACCATAAAAGATGTTGCAATCGGGGTCGATGCAATAATTACCGATGAAACGGGGAAATCCATTACTGAGTATCCGTTGGGAAAAAACCTGGCCCACCTTGAGGGAAAGCTTGTTTTTCCAGGCGGCGATGAAACTCCCGTACTCCTGGATAGGACACAATTCGAGTTAGGGGAAGACGAACTCTTCCTCCATGCCATTATTGACCTCTCTGAACGAAAGCAGATGGAAGCTAATCTGATGCAAGCCAGAAAGATGGAATCAATCGGGCAACTCGCCGAGGGCATCGCCCATGAGATTAATACACCTGCCCAGTTCGTTGGCAGCAACATCGACTTCATCTTCACCTCAGTCGTTGATCTCTTTGCGGCATTGCATCACTATGAGGAGGTGTTGAGCGGTGTAACCATCGCCGACAATACTCAACAAATGACCATTGCCGGCCGGCTCTTGAAAATCAGAGAGGAAGCCGACCTTGATTTTCTCGAAGAAGAATTTCCGATTGCGGCAAAGCAGGCCCAGGAGGGAATTGATCGAATCGCTAAGATCGTAAAGGCCCTGAAGGATTTCTCGCATCCCGGAGCTGAGGGCAAGATAAGGGCAGTAGACCTGAATGCAGCCATTGAGACAACGCTTACGGTAGCGAGCAATGTATGGAGAGAGACAGCAGATGTCGATCTTGACTTCACTCCGCGCCTTCCTCCTGTCCAATGCCTCGCCGGGGAGCTCAACCAGGTCTTTCTGAATTTTATCGTCAACGGCACTCATGCAATCGAAGACAAGATGCAGAAGGAGCACTCCACCGGCAAGGGCGTCTTAAAAATAAGCACCAGACAAGACGGTGATTCAGTTGAGATCCGCTTCAGCGACACCGGCACTGGTATTCCCGCCGGCATTCAGGACAGAATATTCGACCCGTTTTTTACCACCAAGGAGGTTGGTCGAGGTTCAGGCCAGGGACTCTATGTCGCCCACAATCTGATATGTAATAAGCTTCACGGATCCTTAACATTTCTCACTGAACCAAACGCCGGGACAACCTTCATCGTCCGTTTACCCCTTGTTTTTCAAGACCCGAATGTTTGTTAAGGCGGAGATATGCCGGATCCAGCTACCTGATACTGTTTAATCGCCAGTCATAGTCAAGAAACTCGATCTTGATCTCTCCGGCGGCAAGCGCCTGAACCTCTTGTTCGGTGAGCCCCAGGGCCTCGGCGTAGCCGCCAAGAAACCCGGCCAGAGACGAATAGGAACGCCACCCCTTAGTGAAGTCATCACCATACCATTTAAATATAGAAGAGACCTCCAGCACCCGCCCGTCAAGGCGGTTCCGGCTGCGGTCATGAAGAAAAAGTACGGTTGCCTCTTCCAGCTGCCTGTCCAGGTCGGGACCTCGAAAAGCCTCGGCGCGCAGAGCGGGACAACCGATGCTGGCACAATTGGCGGCAAAATGGATGCGAGGTTCCTTATACCGGTCGGAACCGCGAATCAGGCCGTGCTCAATATCATCCAGCGACCGCGTTGCCCCGAGTAGTGGGATAAATTTCTTTTTCCAGGGGGACTGAATGAGATTACCGAGATCTTTGATGGACTGCAGATCCGGATATTTACTGAGAATGAGGTCAACGGTCCAGGCATTATAGGCGTTGAGAAGAAAGGCCAGCTGCTCGCCGGTTGCCCAGGCGTCGAACTCTTCAACCTTCACCGCCGCCAGGCGTTGCAGGTAACCTGCCAACTCTTTTCGTCCCGCAGCAAAACCCGAATAATCAACCTGACTGACTCGACCCTCCTCGAGAACCCGCACATGTATTTTCAGCAAGCCATCCCAGGTGCCGTGATCAAACGTTCCCGCCTGCACCTCGGTCGTCATCAGCAACAGACAAATCAGTAAAAACATGCGGTACATTGTCACCCCCTCTTCCAGGTATGGTACCTTTCCATCCAGGCGAGAATCCTCTCTGGCGCATGGGCCCGTTTCCATTCTCCAGCCGCGTATTTGTTAGCCTCAGATAGAGTCGGATAGGTATGGATGGTGCCAAGGATGTCGTTTAGGCCGAGCTTATGTTTCATGGCCAGAACAAACTCGGCCAAGAGGTCGCCGCCGTGTTCTCCGACAATCGTCACCCCGAGAATCCGATCCTTGCCCGGCACTGTCAGGATCTTGACAAAGCCATGTGCTGCGCTGTCGGCAATGGCCCTATCAAGATCATCAATGCCGAAGCGGGTCACTTCGAAGGCTATGGACTTGGCCTTGGCCTCTTGTTCGTTCAAGCCGACACGTGCGACCTCCGGATCGATAAAGGTGGTCCAGGGGACAACCGAATAATCAACCTTGAACATCTTCCATTCCCCGAACAGGGCATTGACTGCAGCATACCACGCCTGATGGGCGGCAACATGGGTGAACTGATAGGGCCCAGCCACATCGCCTGCGGCATAAATATTGGGATACAGGGTTTCCAAATAGTCGCCCGTCACCACCGTCCGATCCGTTGCGATACCCAATTCCTCAAGACCATAGCCGGTCAGGCGGGCGCTGCGACCGACGGCACAGATCAGGACATCATAGTCCACACGTCTTTCCACCCCTTGATGAACAACGATGATGGCCCGCCCCTCGTGGTCATTGACACAGCGGACGGCGCCATGCTCGATGAGGACGGTAACTCCGTCTTTTTCAAGAGCAGCCCGGGCGAATTCCGAGACCTCAACATCTTCCCGAGACATGATTCGAGCTCCCCGTTCAATCTGGGTAACCTCGGCGCCAAGCCTTGCAAAACACTGCGACAATTCGCAGCCTATCGGCCCGCCACCAAGTATTACCAAACGTTTCGGCACATCATCATAGGAACGAAGAGCCTCCCACAGGCTGTCGCTGGTCAGATACCCCGAATCCTCAATGCCCGGCAGGGGTGGGATAAACGGCCGGGCACCGGCGGCAATAATGATAGACCGGGTAGTGAGTCGTCGTTTCTCACCGCTGGTAAATGCAATTTCGACAGTCCAAGGATCGATAACCTTGGCATAGCCTTCAAGCACCTCAACCCCAAGCCCGGAATAACGTTCAACGCTGTCGTGTGGCTCCACCGTGGCAATAACCTGGTGCACGCGCTCCATAACCTTCCGGAAACTGTAACTCGGCTGACTATCTTCAAGCCCGTAGGTGCCACCGTTTTTTATGTGATGCACCAGCTTGGCACTTTTAATGAGAGCCTTGCTGGGAACACAGCCGAAATTGAGACAGTCGCCACCCATCTTGTGGGCCTCAACAAGGGTCACTTTGGCTTTTACTGCCGCGGCTATGTACGAACTGACAAGACCTGCCGCCCCGGCGCCGATGACAACAAGATTGCGGTCAAATTTTTTCGGTTTGGTCCACTTGCTGTAAACACGACGTTTGGTCAACCATTGATTGAATTTCTTAGCGATGATCGGGAACACTCCCAGCAAAGTAAAGGAGAGGAGCAAACCCGGTGAGACGATCCCCTGCAGACCGTCAATTTTTGCAAGCTGCGTCCCCGCATTGATATACACCAGGGTGCCGGCAAGCATACCGACCTGGCTGACCCAGTAATAGGTAAAGGTCTTTATGGGCGTCAAACCCATGAGAATATTAATGAGAAAGAAGGGGAAGATGGGCACCAGCCGTAGGCTGAAAAGATACAAGGCACCCTCCCTTTCCACTCCTTTGTTGATCGCTTCCAGACGGTCGCCGAAGCGTTTCTGCACCCAGTCACGCAGAAGATAGCGGGCAACCAGGAAGGCCAGGGTGGCCCCGATGGACGAGGCAAAGGAGATAAGCACAAAGCCCCAGACCAAACCGAAAAAGCCTCCTCCGGCAAGGGTCATAATGGTCGCGCCCGGCAAGGAGAGGGCAGTCACCAGCACATAGATGAAAAAGAACCCAAGACTTACCATGATCGGGGCTTTATCCCGCCACAGAAGGAATTCCGCCTGCCGCGCCTTTATGCTTTCGAGAGTGAGTAACTGGTTAAGGTCAAGGGCAAAAAAACCGAAGATGGCACCAATAATAATAACAACGATGATGAGTTTTTTCATGTGAGCTTTGCCACCTATATCTTTATTATCCCAGCACTCTTTTCAAAGTCTGGATTATTTCTTCTATCTTATAGGGCTTTGAAAGGTAATCGTTCATCCCCGCCGCAAGGCATTGCTGCTGATCCTCTTTCATGGCATGAGCTGTTACCGCCACAATGGGGATATCCGGATGCGTTTTTCTGATTACCCTCGTTGCTTCGATACCCCCCATCACCGGCATCTGCAAATCCATGAGGATGAGGGTATAGGGCTGGTCGCTATTTTCAAGAGCATCGACAGCCTCCCGTCCGTTATTTACAAATGTTATGTCCGAAAACCCGATATCGGAGAGAATCTGGCCGAGGAGCAGCCGGTTCAACTCCCAGTCCTCAGCGGCAAGTATGCGCATGTCTTTGTGTGCACAAAAATCTGCATTTTCAGAGAGTTTCTGCCTTTCTTCACTGACTCCAGCTGTAACAAGAACCGGAAGAATAAAGGAAAAAACCGATCCAAGACCCTGATGACTGGTTAAAGAAATATCTTCTCCTCCGAGGATTTTGACTATCCGCTGGGAGATGGAGAGCCCCAATCCGGTGCCGCCGAATTCCCGACTCATGGAGCTGTCACCTTGACTGAATGGATTGAAGATTTCTTCTTTGTTCTCAGAAGATATCCCTGGCCCGGTATCCTCAATGCGGAAATGCAGGTTGACTCTGTTGCCAGGTTCGGCCTTTCCCTCACAACTCACTGCAAGCAGGACATGTCCCTGTTTGGTGAATTTGATGGCATTGCCCATCAGATTGACAAGGACCTGGTGGAGCCTTGTCCTGTCGGTATGAATAAATCCCGGTAGACCTTGTGCTTTCTCAAGAAGCACCTGCACCCCTTCCCGACTATTGATGGCCGTGATGCTGATAGCTTCTTCGACCAGGGTATGCAGATTGGTCGGCTCCAAATAGATTTCCATTTTCCCCGATTCAATCTTGGAAATATCTAGGATATCATTGATGATTTGCAGAAGCGTCAGACCGGAAGAATAAACTCCTTCGATATTTTCCCGCTGTTCCTTGGAGAGGGTCGAGCGAAGCACTATCTGACTGAGCCCGAGGATACCGTTCATGGGAGTGCGGATTTCATGACTCATATTGGCGAGAAACTCACTTTTCAAGCGATTCGCCGACTCAGCTCGCTCTTTGGCGAGATGTAGCTCCACATGAGTCATTCTCAGATTCTCGTTGACCTGAGTCAGTTGGGCGGTTCTCTCCCGCACCCGTTCTTCCAGGCGATGACGCGCTTCCTGTAAAGCGATTTCCGCCTCCCGTCTTTTGGTTATATCCCGAATTGACCCTTCGATATAATAGCGACCGTCCATATTAATACGCCGAACATTGGTGGCGGTCCAGACAATGGACCCGTTACGGTGGCGCATTCGCAGTTCTAATTCCTTGACCTGACCTTCAGCTGTCAGGGTATTCAACAATTTCTGTCGGTCTGCAGGATCCCAATACAACTGGCTGGCAATATCGGTGATACTCTCTTTAACCTGGTCCGGCCCATCATAGCCAAACATCGAAGCAACAGCTGGATTGACAGTGATGATTTGTCCCTCAAAAGTGGTAACCAGGATTCCTTCAGTGGCGTTTTCGAAGATTGAGCGATATTGTCTTTCGGTCGCTGCCAGCTGGGCGGTTTTGGCCTTTAAGCTGGAAATATCGCGAATGGCCACAACCGTCGTTTTTCGATCGGCGGGTACAAAGCGTATCTCACAACATATTTTTTCTCCATTCTGAGAACGGATAAATTCCCTTGCTTCTTCACTCCCTCCGTGAAACATCTCGACAAACGGGCCAGGATCATCTACCAAATTGGCCTCCCAGATAAGTCGGCCGACCAAGTCCCTGCGTCGTATCTTGGCAAATTTCCCTGTAGCACCCCCGCGCAGGTCGATAATCCGTCCTTCCTTATCCAGCCAGATGAAAATTTCGGGAAATACCTGGAATACCATCCGAAGGTCATCATTACGCTTACGCAACTCTCTCGAACTAAGATCGAGAGAGCGCTGAATACGTTCAATGGTTGCATCAAATTCGTTATAGGCTTGCTCCACCAGTTCGGCAAAAGGCTCAAAGGCGGTGGCGACACCCCTTCTGTCAAGTCTTTTTAATTGTCGTCGTAAAAGCCTATGCACGGTCAATCCTCGGAAATCGTCGTTATGGTCATTGTCTGATTATGCAGTATTGCACGCTCCCCAGGCCGAAATGGCGCAATCTCACCATATGAATAGAAGCCTGTCATAACCGGTTTGTTCCTATAACTCTCCTGGACACCTTCAGTCTCTTCCTCGGTCAACTGTTTTAATACAGCCTTGCGGCCGACACAACTGATAAGGATGCATAACTCGGGCGATTCCCCACCCAGGCTCTTCGAGATAGCCGCCGCTTTTTCCGCGCCGTCGATGAGGTCATCCGGAACGGCCCGCATAAACCGCGCATAACAACCGTTTGGGACATCGCCTGCAAATCCAAGATAATCATTCTTTTCGTCTACGTGGGTAATGGTCCTGACAAAGGCATCTTCCGAGTCCTCAGGAAAAATGGAAAGGGGGAAAAGCAAACCTGCACCCGGCAGTTGATCGGCAAATCTGCCAAGATACTTTTTATACAGGGCAAGAGCGGATTGCCCATCCAGTTCACTAAGAATGTTGTCCTGAGATTTGGTAATCAGACGCTCCGGGCCAAAAGGCACCCAACCGCCACTCGACCCGAATCCGATCCGCAGGTGATCGCCATAAAACCCCACCGCGACAATGGAAGAAGTACAGACCTGACCGTCAAAGACGATATAACTGTTTTTGAATTCCATGCCATCTCCGGCAAGGCCGCCGGTTACCGAAATCTCAACCGGCAGCAGCTCATTCAGGCCGCGGACGACTTCACTGCCATTGGTCAAAATACCATCCGCCAATACAAAGAGATGCCGCAGACCCTGACATGGAATAAGGCCGACCAGAGCCTTGGCGGCCTCAAAGCTGTTCGGGTAATCATGAGTTGATACGCAAGCCCCAACCACGGCTGTTTTATGAAAAGCAATGACCGTCGCAATGAGGCGGTTATCAGAGACATGGGTGCCGACAATCTCACCGGCGGTGGAACAGCCAATCATCAGTGCGTTGGGGAATGCTGCCCGTAGCCTAACAATACAATCGGTGTCGGTAATTACCCGGGTAGCCCCGAAGATCAACATCAGATCACCTTGCAACGTCCCTTCCACACCAGGGTCCTGGTCCCAGCCAAAAGTGTTGTCCCAACAATATTGGCGAATTTCCATATTCTGCTCCGAGGTATTCCGATACATCCTTCTCTACCCCCCACAAGAGGGCTAAGTACCCTCACGAAATTCATTCTTAAAAACCAAGAACTGAATTTCTAAGATAAAGTATATATTCTGCTCCTGAAAATAGACAATTAAAATTTACCATGAGCTCTCCCTTAATGATCTCGGCTGAAATACAGGGGAACCTTGAGAAATGCCTTTCGTATAAGAGATTTATTTGTCATTTTCGCCGAACAGCTTTACAATGTTGTCATGCAGCCAACAAACGCCGTAATACTTGGTGCCGCAAAGGATCACCCAATCTATTGATAATGGCACAACCCGCTCGCCGGCCTCCAAAAAAAACATGGCAATGAAAGATTACTATCAGATACTGGGCGTAACCAGAACCTGCACTACCGAAGAGATTCGCAAGAACTATCGCAAAATGGCGATGCAGCACCATCCTGATCGCAACCCTGACAACCCGACCGCGGAAGAAAAATTCAAAGAGGTGGCTGAAGCCTACGGGGTGCTGACCGACCCGGTTAAACGCCGGCAATATGACAGTTGCCTGGCGAGTGGCGGCACCTTTACCGACGGCCGACCTGGCGGTGATTTCGCCTACAGCCAGGAGGATATTCTCCGTGATCTCTTCAAAGATCCCCATTTCCAACAGATGTTTTCCGGACTATTACGGGAATTCCAGCGCTCCGGCTTCCGTTACAGTTCGGCATTTATCAAGCGCAGCTTTTTCGGCGGCAAAGGCGGTATTTTCATCGGCGGTATTTTCTTTCTTGGCTCCTTGGCCGGACCGCTCCTTGCCGGAGCCGCTCGAAAAGGTCTGTCTGGAAAAGCATCTCTCCTCAAGTCGGTTGGCAGCGCCCTCGGCTCCCTGCTCGGCTCAGGGTATAAAGCCATCACCCAGGGCCGAATAGAGAGCTCGGAGGCATCGATCCGCCACCCGGAGTTGGACACGACCTACAGCACACCGCTGACCGGCAGCGAACTACAACATGGTAAAACTATTCAAGTTTTGGTTTACGGTGAAAATGGCGAGCAAACCTTGCAAGTGAAAATCCCGGCTGGCAGCCGGAGTGGGCAAAAACTTCGACTGCCGGGTAAGGGCCGCATCAGCCCTTCAGGCAGAGGCGATCTCTATCTGCAGCTGGTACAGAAGGACCGCTGATTTAACTTCATTTCCGTTTCTTTTGCTGGTGACTCTGCAGGAAAAACATCGCAGCAAGAACAACTAAAACCCCGGGAATAACCCGCAAAGGCGGCAGTCCGTGCCCAAGCGCCAAGTCTAATAGAAGAACGAAGCCCGGATACAAATAGGAATACGCCATCACTTTAGTCGGTCCGAGATAGGGGACAGCATACTGAGTTAAAAAAAATGTGATAATGGTGGTGAAAACTGCTAGATAACCTATTCCAAGCCAGGCAAAAACCGGAACACTTTCCCAGGCCACAGCCGACAGATTGCCTCCGGCAAAAGCCAGCAGCCAAAAGCTGCCGGTGACCAGCACCCAGAAGGTTATCACCGCCATCGATTCTCCGCGATGAAGAAGTTTCACTAGAGGGGTGTAGAGCCCCATGGCGAAACAACCACCTAGAAAAATCACATCCCCCTGGTTCCACTCCATGGCCAGAAGCTGAGCCGGGTCTCCCCGAAAAATCACCCAGACCACCCCGACCATACCGCAAACAAGGGCCAACAACTGCCCTCGCCCCAACCGCTCGCCATTAATAATGATGGCATAGCCCCCGGAGATTGATGGCACCAGAGCAAAAATGACACTGGTGTTCAATGCGCTGGTATAGCGGAGAGACAAAAACATGCAGCAGAAAAAGATCACCAGACAACCGCTGATCAGTGCGCACCGCAGGAAGAGGGGAAAGGAAAATCTGAGACCGTAACGAAAATGGACAAAAGGTCCAAAAATTGCCGCCGCCAAGGTAAAGCGAATAAAGGTTAAAACCACCGGATCAAGCTCCCTGGTGATTGCCGCCCCGACTGTAAAGGATGTGGAAACAAGGATTGCCGCAAAAACCATCAGCAAATGGACAAAAATGGCCGAAGGATTCCTGCCTCTTCCCAGCATGACATTGTCCTGGTTTATGTTCCCCCCTCTCCTCCCTCCGCATTTGGGCCAGGGGGCAAGAATTTCTTCTCAAGGACTCTTCCTGAAAATATCATCAGCCAGTATAGAGCGGGATCGAAAGGCATTTCCTCAGCCACCTTTGATGCTTCCATTGAGCCATCGTTCGAGATTCTTTCCAGGTCATTGAATCTGGTGGCTACAAGACTCTTTTTTCAATCCCAAAGAAAGACCGATACACTACCCCACCGAGAACGACAAACATCGGCCAGGTCCAGATAAGGCCAATGCCTATTGGCACCATAGAAACCAGAGAAATAAGTCCCATAACGATAAAAAGTCCGAACATCTTCCACCACTCCCCATGAATGGCCTTCCGGGATGTCTCCATGGCCTGCCATGGAGACATCTTCCGATCAACAATGAGCGGAATGGTCATGGCATATCCTATAGCCAGATAGATGCCCGGCAAAACCAAGAGCAGAATGCCGATACTTACCAGTATCGTCTGGAGGATGGTCGCAACAATGAGTTTTCCGGCCACGGAAAAACCCTCAAAGACCATTTTCCATGTAACGTTTTCGCCGGCAACCTTCCTGATACCAATAAAGATAAGCCCAGCGGAAAAAATGACCGATACGGCATTGGTAATCAGCTGGAAAAGTACATCCCCCAACACTCCGGATATATTTATCCCATCGTACTTATTTTCTTGGTACGGCAAAAGAAAAGCGCCACAGGCGACGAGTATAATTAATGTCAGATACATAACCGCACTGCCTGCCCACACGGTTGCCTTGACACCTTTGGTTTTAGCCCATGCCTCCTTCAGAAGACCACCAATGGTAAAGCTGTGTTTCTCCTCATGAGGAGAAACATCCGTGCTGCCTGCATCTTCCTGGGTAAAACCAGCTGTTATGGGAACCGCCCCGTCGTCATCCTGTTGCTCTACGGGAACGCAGTCAGGACAATATAATCGACCATCCTGGGCGATAAACGGCACACCGACACTGTCCTTTTTGCCGCACTGCCAGCATTGCTCCTTATCCATGCCGTAGGGTTGATGTTCTACTCCGTCCAGTGCATTTTTATCAGGCCCTGGTTCTTCCGACAAGCCGGGGTAAAACGCTGCGGCAGCAATCACCGGAGGTTCATCGCCGGCAGGGGCGGCATCCTCAAAAAAGTCATTGAGACTTGCCGGATCTCCTTCCTGTTCTTTCTCCCGTTTGGCACCTTCAGCCATCTCTTTATCTATATCCGAAGCAATATCCTCCCAGACGAGAACATCTTCTTCCTCGGCATCAGGAGGAGCATTGACCTCTTCCTGCAGCTGTTCATCTGCGGGCGCCTCATTGGCTGCAAAAATATCCGAGAGATCTTCAGCCTGCGAACCGATGTCGACCTCTAAAATATCATCAGTGACATCCAGCAGCTGATCACTCACTTCCGGCTCATGTTCGTCGAGAACATGGTTGAGAGATTCACCCGGTTCCGCTGATTCCTCGGCAAGTGGTACAGACTGAACCAGCTCTGTCGGCGGTGTCTCGGCTATGCTCGGAAGAGCGGGAAATACTCCGTGACATTTTGGACACTTGACTTTTTGGCCGTGATACGATTCATCTGCAGAACCTTTAACCCCGCAATGGGGACACTGTATTTTCATAGAACTCCTCCAACTTCTTTGGTCAGATTTCTCTGTCAGTCATGTATCGCTCAACAGCAGCTCATAAAAACCGGGTTTCTCGAAATGCTCTCGTAATGGTACGCTATTCCCACAATTCCTCTGCAATTCACAAGAACCTAGTGTTTTATCGTCCCCAGCATACTTAAATAATCAATTGAAAATGCCTATAATTATCGTATTATTAAATAGAAGCTTATGCAAATACAATATATTTTTCCACCATTCCTCATAAATGAGACCTATGGAAATAATAATAATCGCCGCAATGGCCCGAAACCGAGTTATTGGTCGTGACAATAAACTTCCTTGGCACATACCCGAAGAACTTCGTCTCTTCAAGAAAACCACCATAGGTTATCCAATGATCATGGGACGAAAGACCTTTGACTCATTCCCTGCACCTCTTCCAGGCAGGCGTCATATCATTCTCAGCCGCAACCCGAAATATTCTCCCCGAGGTGGAGAATACGCACCATCTCTTGCGGCCGCTCTTAATCTCTGTGACCAGTCCGACAAGGTTTTCATTATCGGTGGAGCACAAATCTTCACCCAGGCAATACCCGTGGCGACAACCATCACCCTCACCCTGATCGACAGGGAAGTTGTGGGCGATGTGTCCTTTCCCGAATTTTCTGAAAAAGAATTCTGTTTGACGGCAAGCACCCACTACCCTGACGGCACTGAGCCGTTTACCGTTGTCACCTACCGCCGCCAGTCACCAGAAAAATGATCAATGGTTGCTGATTGTCGTGACTGACAGCGCAGTTAAAACTGTCATTTATCTTTGAAATCATTGTATATTTCAACAAAACGTTGCCTGTTTCGCTCATAACTTTCAACGACAAGCGGATCGAAATGGCTACCCTTCCCCTCTTTGATGGCGTGTTCCGCATGGTACAATGAAAGGGGGTCTTTGTAAGGCCTGCGCGAAAGCAGGGCATCATACACGTCGGCAAAGGCCATGATCCTTCCCGCCAGGGGAATCTCTTCACCCTGAAGACCGAGTGGGTACCCGCCGCCGGCCCATTTTTCATGATGAGTCATAGCCATTTCATGCCCCATGAGAATATACACCGATCCGCTCCGCTGGTAGAGTTTTTTCAACAAATTACCGCCGATTATCGTGTGATCCTTTATTATCTCATATTCTTTCGGTGAATATCTTCCACGTTTGGTAAGCAAACCGTCCGGCAGTCCTATTTTGCCAATGTCGTGGAGGACGCTGATCTCGGCAATATCTTGCACCTGCCGCTCCGTCAACCCCAAGGCCGGACATTGGCCACACAGATCGTCAGCGATTACGAAGCAATATCTTTTAGTCCTTTGCAAATGCCCCACCGTCTCGCCACCCCGTTCAGCTGCCAGTTCCGCCAGTCCGGCAAGCAAATCACTGCAATCATTTAGCCGAAGCTGCAACTTCGCGCTATGTAGCAATGCCTCCAATTGATCGACCTGGACGGGTTTTTGCATCCAGGCGTCGGGACCATCGTGCAAAAGGTTTTGTTGTTGCATACCCACCCCCTCGGCCGTCAGAGCTACTATGTATGTAGACAACTCCTGTTGATCACGAATTGTCTTGATCACCTCCAAACCATCAACCGGCACCATCGCAAGATCGGTAATAACAATTCGTATTGCATTCATTTTTTCTGCCCAGATTTCGATACCCACCTGACCGTTCTCAGCGATGAGAACATAAAACCCTTGTTCTTCAAGTTTTTCAGCGAGCAGCCCGCGATCAGTTGACTCATTGGAAATGATCAGGGTTGCAGGTTTTATGGTTATTGAATCAAACATTTTCCTCTCCTCTTGGAAGCAAGCAAATTGAGGTTGATGGGTTCCCTGCTGTCGATGTACCCTTTACAAATGACCTGTATAGATTCAATCACAAACAATCACAGAAAGGCAAGTCGTGGCTCATGCAAATATTGGTAAAAGGTGATTTCTCACCCGACAGGGATACCAACCCCGACCTCAAGGACGGCAGACAGGGTCAGTGTGGTAAATAAATCAAGGACATAGAGATGATATCGAGACCCACCCGGGGATGGCTTACTAGCCGCAAGCCAAGATTCAACAAAAAAAAGGGTCGATCCGCCAAGCGAATCGACCCTTTCCACTGGTGTTTTAATAACGAGTTTTTAACTCTGTCAAGCAATAACAAACGGTTTGCACAAATCGTTACTTTCCGCAGCGACCCTGCCACATGACTGACAGGAGAACTTCATGGCAGCAAGTTTCTCTTTACAAACATGAGTGGCTGCGACATTGAGGTGAATTACCGACTGTCACTTTTCCGCCAGGGCTTCGATGCTGACAAAAATCTCAACGTCCTTGCCGACAACTCCTAGATCAAAAAATTTCCCGCCGCCCACTTTATAGGCCAGCCGGTCAATGGTCACCTTACCGTTGAAGCCGACGACCTCCTTGCCCTTGACCGCTGGATGATCCTTTACCCCGGAAAATTTCAAAGGGAGGCGCAATTGATATTCTTCGCCTTTCACAGTGAATTTACCGAGAACCTCATACACGCCATTACCGGTGGCGGTTATCTTCGTCGACTCGAAGGTCATCTGTGGATATTTGCCGGCATCGAAAAAGTCCGCCGACTGAAGATGTTTGTCGCGCTTGGCGATTTTGGTGTCAACTGACGCTGTTTCTATCTTGAATAAGAACTTGCTTTCGGCCAGATTATTGGGATCAAATCTGACCTCTCCGGTGTACTCATTAAACTGGCCGCGAATTTTCGAATAAATGTGCTCCACTTCAAAATAAAAATTGCTATGTGCTTTATCCATTTCCCAGCTCCGAACTGCAGCCAGCACGGGTTGAACGCCGACAATGACATAAAGCAGAGCGAGGGAAACAACACTCAGTCTTTTCATGATAGCCTCCTCGAGATGAATTAACAACCAGGGCTGAGATCCTCAATGCCTTGCCAGGTAGTTGTAAAAAACCTGTAAAGGTTCTATTAACATAATGAACCATAGCCCAAAAGCAAGTTTGGTATCAAACTATCTCTTGTCTCGAAGTTTTCCCATAAAAGGAGCAAATTTAACTGCAAGTACGACAACAAACACTGTTACCAGAATAGCCAACAGCGCTCTCCTCGGAACACCTTGGGCGAAGGAATCAGCGACGAACAAAACATGTACCGCAGCCAGGCAAAGTGCCACATATCCGAGCGTCCTGTGAACGGTCCGCCATTGTTTATAGATGAAGCCAATCTGTTGCCTGAAAAGCGAGGAAATCGCCTGAGAAAATATTACCAGGAGCAGAACGCCCCCAACCATCTCCGGCCAATTCTTTGTACCCAGCGGAAGATTGGCTAACCCTTCTGGTACAAGCACAAGGACAACGTGCAATACAGCCAGGCAGCACAGGAGAATACCGTTTGCTTTGTGCCAGGCCATGAGAGCCACAACTCCAAATGTTTCCTGCAATAAGGACCCTCGTGCACCTAGAAGAATCTGGATGAGGAGAGATGCCAAAGCAAGCAGGCCAACGAGTTGCCCCGCGCGCAGAACCGTTTTGTCTGATCCTAACTTGTACCAGAGGGTTTGCGATTCATAGACAAAAGGTATCGCCAAGGCGCCGGCAATAACGATGACTACTGTGCCGATTAAAAAATAGGCGATCAATGGCCATTTCATCGTTTAGCCCTTACCCTACTTTCTTTGTTTTTTCATATTCTGATGTGATATCAAAGACATATCCTGCGAACTATGATGTTACCGACGGAATATCCAGCTCCAAATGAACAGATGACTCCAAGGTCATGTTCCCTAAAGTCCTCGTGGTGCTGATGAAAGCAGATAATTGATCCGGCCGAGGCGGTGTTGGCATAGGTATCCAGGATAGTTGGGGTAACATCTTCTGTAATCTCCGTACCGAGCAATTTTTTACAGATAAGCTGGTTCATATTGAGATTTGCCTGATGAAGCCAGACCCTCTTCAGGTCGGCCGGTGCAATGTTATGCTCCGTCAGATGATTTCGGATGACTTCCGTGGCAATGGGAATCACCTCTTTAAAAACCTTCCTGCCTTCCTGAACGAAAAGCCTTTCCTTTTCAGTACCCTGACCCGGTCTGGTTCGATTGAGAAAGCCAAAGCCATTATAAATATTTGTGGAATATTTGGTTGCCAGTTTCGTTCCGACAATCTCAAAGACATCTTTTTTACTGCAATATTCCTCCTGCTCAATAATCATCGCCGTACACACATCGCCAAAGATAAAGTGACTGTCACGATCACGAAAATTCAAATGGGCGGAGCAGATCTCGGGATTCACCATGAGAATCGCCCTGGCATTGCCTCTGAAAATGGAATCAACCGCTGTTTGAATGCCAAAAGTGGCGGAAGAACAGGCGATATTCATGTCAAAGGCAAAGCCGGAAATCCCTAAAGCCTCCTGGACTTCGACCGCTATTGCCGGATAAGGGCGCTCCATGTTGGAGCAGGACACTATGACGGCGTCAATATCCTCAGCATTCTTTCCGGCTCTCTGCAGAGCTTCTTTGGCGGCTGCCACACTGATTTCACACTGGATCGATCTCTCTTCGACATCTCGTTTTGGCAACTGCGGACACATGACCTCTGGATCAAGTACCCCTTCGCGATCCATAACGAACCTGCTCTTTATACCAGAGGCCCTTTCAATGAATTCGGCACTGGATTCGGCTAACGCCTGACAGGCCCCAGAGGCGATTTCCTCATGGTGTTCCTTGTTGAAATTCTGGACGAAGGTATTAAACGAGAGAACAAGCTCTTCGTTTGAAATGGAAAATGGTGGCGTGAACACCCCGGTACCACTGATGACAATTCTGGCCATAACTCTCCCGACTGTTATACTGAAGGTATGAAATAATGATATTATAGCAGCTACATATGAGAACTCTGAAAAATTTGCCACCTCGGCCGGTGCCGATGTGATCCAATGCTGCTACGCTACTCTTTCATACCATATTTTGCAATTTTTTTGCCGTGGACTTCCAGGCAAAACTTAAAATTTCCAGCGGTCTTATTTTTTTCTATGAGATGCTGTTGCCGGCGAGATTGCTCAGAACAATCGGCCTTCAGGGACAGCAAGGGACAAATATCGGCAGGAATTGTATTCTTTGTCATGGTACTTGTTACTGCTTGCCATTTCATGTTAATACATTTTTGACAGTTTAATAAATAGCAGGTGTTTCGGCTCTTAATTAAAAAAAGAGGGTGTATATGTTTACAATCCAACCCTGGTACTGGCTGGCCTTTGGCATGGTTCTCATAATGTTCGAACTGGCGACGCCGAGTTTCACTGTCATTTGGTTTGGCTGTGGGGCAATCCTCGTCGCAGGTCTTGTCTGGTTCATCCCCGACCTCACCGCAACTCTGCAGATCTTTTTTTGGGCCATTGCATCTATCTTTTTTACGGTTATCTGGTTTTTTGTCATTAAACCGAAGATGACCGATAAAACTAAAGCGGGTATTGCTCTTGAAGCAGTCCTCGGAGAATCGGGATTAGTGATAAGGATTCCCCATGAGAACAGTCGTGGCGTTATCAAATTCACTACTCCACTGCTGGGTGCGGAAGAATGGCAATTTATTTGCCATGAGGCGGTTATGCCGGGCGACCGAGTGACGGTCATCAATGTGTCCGGCAACACCCTTATTGTTCAAAAAAAATAGGGAGACACGAACATGGAAGCAGGCCTTGTTGTAACCATAATTTTTCTGGTTCTGGTAGCTTTTACTATTAGCTTGGGAGTGCGGATAGTGCCGCAGGGCCATAAATTTGTCGTCCAGCGCCTAGGTAAGTACCACTCCACTTTGGGGCCAGGCCTCAATCTCCTTATCCCTTACATGGACACCGTTGCCCATAAGGTCACAACAAAGGATATTGTCCTGGATATACCCAGCCAGGAGGTTATAACCAAGGACAATGCCGTTATCATCACCAATGCTGTTGCCTATATCAATATTCTCTTTCCGGACAAGGCTGTTTACGGGGTAGACGACTATGAAATAGCCATTAAGACCCTGGTTCAAACCTCTCTCAGGTCAATTATCGGTGAGATGGACCTGGATGAAGCCCTTTCCAACAGAAATGTGATCCGGGCCAGACTCAAGGAGGCTATCTCAGACGATATAGCCGACTGGGGTATTGCCATGAAGACTGTTGAAATCCAGGATATTAATCCGTCGAAGACCATGCAGACCGCGATGGAGGAACAAGCGGCGGCGGAACGAAAACGACGGGCAACCGTTACTACGGCTGAGGGTGACAAAACAGCCGCGATTCTTCAGGCGGAAGGGCGGCTTGAGGCCTCAAGAAGGGACGCCGCTGCGAAAATTGTTTTGGCAGAGGCCAGTCAGACAGCCATTGAGAAGGTGACCAGTGCCATTCATGATAATGATCTGCCGATCGTCTACCTTCTTGGAGAAAAATATATTGAGGCCCTGAGGGGCGTATCTTCATCAGCAAACGCCAAAATTGTCTTGCTGCCGGGGGATCTGCCTGCCGCCATCAGAGGACTTCTCGGTGGTACTAAACCGTTGTAAAAAAATAACATGGCCGAAGAAATGCCTAGTTATTTCCTAACGGCTCCTAAATATAAAGATCGGCTGGTCGCTGAGGAAGTTATGGTTTTTTTTGACAATATTCAACTCTCGATATGACTTATAAGCCTTGCTTTTACTATTGTATGACGATACGGCGGAGAAGAAGAGAATGAAAAAAGTCGAGTACCGAGAACAGGCGCTGAAAATCCTCCCATGGGTTTGCGCAAGTTGCGGCCGTGATTTTACCGGAAAAAAACTGCGGGAATTGACGGTTCATCATAAAGACCATAATTACAAAAACAATCCGCCTGATGGGAGCAATTGGGAGCTATTGTGTCTTTACTGTCACGACAATGAGCACTCCCGCTCTCTCGACGCCGAATGGTTGCCCACAGAAAATTCAGATACGACGAAGGGGGAAATATCCAAGCACTCCCCCTTCGCTGACCTCCAGAACCTGTTACGCAAGCCTGGCAATCGATAGCTGTGAAACATATTTACCTATCACCACGTGACACCTTTTCAACGATGCACACGCCTTGGTGTGTTTAATACTATCTTGCAGGGGATTACCCAATGGAAACAGGGGAAAAGCGCATCTACCTCATCAATCCAAAATGTCCGGAAAATTTTTGGGCTATGCAGGGGGCTATCGATATTGCAGGCAAACATAAAACTCTTATGCCCAATGCCGCTCTCCTCACCTTGATCGCTCTCACCCCGCCGGACCTCGCCATTGAATATATTTATTGTGATGAAAACATTGAGCAGATCGACTGGCAGATCGCGTGTGATCTCGTATGCGTTACCGGTTATACCTTACAGTTCGAACGAATGCAGGAGATCTGCCGACGCTTCAGGGAGCGGGGCATTGCCGTGGCGGCCGGAGGAATCTACACAACTATTGACCCAAAAGCTGTTGAATCAATAGCCGATTATCTGTTCATCGGGGAAGCGGAATATACCTGGCCGATATTTCTTCATGAGTGGACCAAAGGCGTGGCAAAGGCCATATATCAACAACAAGACTTTATCGATATGGCAGACAGTCCTGCGCCTGACCTGTCTTATATCAAGGCCCGGAACTATCTTCATTTTTCCGTCCAGACCAGTAGGGGATGCCCGAACAACTGCGATTTCTGTGACGTTGTCCGGGTCATCGGCCGCAAATACAGGAGCAAACCGATACCGCATATCATGCGGGAGGTCAAGAATGCTCAGGCCGCCGGAGCCGAAACTGTATTTTTTTCAGATGACAATTTCTATGTAAACAAAAAATTCACAACCGATCTTCTCACCGAGATAATCGCATGGAACCGGACCCTTTCGAGCCCCCTTTCTTTCAGCACCCAGGCGACGGTCAAAATCGGCGCTGATGAAGAGATTTTAAAACTCCTCGCCGATGCCCGTTTCAGCGTCATATTCATCGGCCTTGAGACAACCAAAAAGGAATGCCTTGATGAGGTGAATAAGGGCCAGATGTTTCAATACGACCCCTACGAGGTAATACCGCGGATATCGAGTTACGGGATTATGCCTTTTATCGGCATGATTGTCGGATTTGATCACGATACTCCGGAGGTTTTCGGCGATGTTGAAAAATTTCTCGATGATACGGCAAGCCCTATCGCCTCAATCACCGTACTCAACGCACCGAAAAACACACCCCTCTATGAGCGCATGAAAAGTGAAAATCGACTGATAGAAGATTTTCGGGGACTATGGCACCTGACCACAAATATTATTCCGAATAATATGACCATGGAAGAGTTATACACCGGCCATAAAAACCTTTTTAAGAGCATTTACGACCCGGTGAATTTTGAGCGGCGAATTATCGGCTGGCTGGCGGGCGTCCGGTATTTCACTGAACTTTACTCGACTCGCAGGAAGACATTGCACCGGATCCCGCTTATTATACGGGTATTGTATCATTTTAACTTCAAAGTCCCGGCTACGGTCAGGCGTATGTTCTGGAATGTGCTTAAAGAAACGTGGCGCATCAATCCGCGCCTCATTTCCAGGGCCGTATCGATACTGGTGCATTACTGGCACTATTATGACTTTGTCAATAAGGAGTCATGGCAGAAAGCAGGACAGAAATAAGGGTGGAGCCCCAGTTACCGATTATATAAGGCCCGGATGCTCCTTAATTTCTTCCTCGATCAGCTCGGGATCTTCGGCATTATAGCGGATGATATTCTGCAGGTGAAAAAGGTTTTCAGGCTCAATCCCGGTGAACTTAAGACTTGCCACACCGTTGCCGGTACGAACGACCTCACCCATAACCTCAACTCCCGGCCCCATTCGAGGCAAAAGGATTGAAAATGTACACGGTTCCCCCGGCGGCAGCTCATCATCTATTTCCAGCTGACAGCCGCCAACGCTGAGATTAACTAATCGCTCAACCGTATAGACGGTTTCACCCACAACAAGTCTTGCCCTGATATTGAAGATAATCCTGCTGAATCGTCTTTTTTCTGCCATCATTACCTCGCACCCGTTTCGTTTCTTAAATATACGTTTCTTGTGTTTGAAAACGCATCTCGTAAAGGTGTTTATCCCCTTTATCGGGGGTAGATTGTTTTTACCTTTGCCTCAGAGAAACATTTCTCAGATTCAAAATAGCCGATACCAATTACCATGAACAAGGCTGCGCCGATCACGCTCGAATAGAAAGTAGAAACTGTTTTTTGTGGTTGGCATAGGCCTTCTCCAGAGTTGCTCATGGAAATTAAAAATGAACTTTCCAAACTGTATCACAGCTGTTCACCGGAGTACAATACTTGCAAGATATATTACCTGTATTAAGCTGTCGTTAATCAGGCAAAGAATGCAATCAATTTCGTTTTTAAAGGGAAATCCCATGAGCCGATATATTCTCGCAACATGAAGAAAGAACGGATAGACATTACCTGTCAGTTGTCTGATTTTCAGACTATGCTTCAATTTGATCGGATGCACTGAACATAAAGGCCAGAGGACACGATGCGAAAATCAATATTGAAGGGGCTTCAGGCAAACTGATCCCAGAACTGGTGAAACCATGAAATTCCTTGAAATGGATTTTGGAAAGACACTCTTGAGGTAGGGCCTGGTTGCCTGGGTTTGCAAAGCATCTTCCAACAAGTTGGGAAGCCTTGAATCTGCACAACATCAGAGTAGTAACCTTCTTGACGATGTATCGGCCATCCCGGTATGGGATCATATAGGGAAAACGGACATAAGATCATAACATTTTAATTAAATTGAAATATTGTGTAAAATTATCTTTTTCCTACCACCTTGACACAGACCAGACCCTCATCTGGGCAGAATATGACCAATTATTATGGATTTCCCAAAAAGCACTTAGCAAAAGTGACCATTGATACCTAACTTAATCGCTGACAAATTGAGGCCCAACAACATGGACACGAAAAGCTATAATTGCCCCCAAGGGCAGGAGCAAGAAAAGTTGATCATGCGTCATGCCGACGC